>JAZSAP010000036.1:0-23961 GCA_045601925.1 Lawsonibacter sp. | reverse complement strand
AGGCAACCGCAGCGAGGCCGATGTCGCTTACAAGGTGGCTGTCAAGGCGGTGGATCAGGCTGCGGCCAAGGGTCTGCTGCACAAGAACAACGCTGCCAACAAGAAGAGTGCCATGACCCTGAAGCTGAACAAGCTGGAGGGTTAAGCAAACCCAAGAAATCACCCGTCTGCACCCCGCAGGCGGGTTTTTCTTTACTGCGCGACAAATTTTGACAGAAAGGAGCGGTTGGCGTGAACTGGTTCAAGCGATCCCGGGACTTCGTTCTGCGGGTGTGGCGGCTGTTCAGTCGGCACAACATTCCCCGTGCCGCGGGGGCCATGACCTATTTCTTCCTGCTGTCCCTGTTTCCGCTGCTGCTGTGTGTCAACGCCGTGGTGGGCCGGTTCGACGTGGATATGGCACAGCTGCTGTCCATGCTCCACCGGGTGCTGCCCCATCAGGCGGTGGAACTGGTGGAGGACTATTTCCACTATCTGTCCGCTGTGCCGTCGGGCGCCCTGTGGATCGGGATACCCACGGTGCTGATCGCGTCCTCGGCGGGCCTTCGGGTGCTGCTGGACACCATGAGCGAGATGTACGGTCATCCCCGCAGCACCGGTGCGCGGCGGCTGCTTGTCAGCTTGCTGTTCAGCCTGCTGTTTTTGGTCACGCTCTGCCTTGCCGTCGTTGTGGTCCTGACCGGGGACCGCCCGCTGCAATTTATCGCGCAGCTGCTGAGCCAGCTGCTGGGTGACACTTCCCCGGTGCTGCTGCAGGTGGCGGCGGTGTCCAGATTGTGGGCGTGGCTGCGATATCTGCTGCTGTTCTGCTTTGTGGCGGTGCTGGTGCTGACCCTGTATCGTCTGGGTCTGCCGCGCAGACAGGCAAAAACCGTTTCCGTCACGGTCAGCGCCATGCTCAGCGCTGCGGCCATGGCGCTGGTGTCCGGCCTGTTCTCCCGCTTTATTGACATGTCAGCCAACTACTCCCTGTTGTACGGGTCCCTGGCGTCCATCATTGTGCTGCTGCTGTGGCTGTACCTGTGCGGTACCATCCTGCTGCTGGGTGCGGCGGTCAACCGGGCGTGGACAGGGAAAATACTGTAACAAAAAAGCAGCCTGCAAAGCAGGCTGCTTTTTTCATGTTATTGGTCAAAATCCGTCAGCACGGCGGCGCCCAATGCGCCGGGACCCACGTGGCAACCGATGCTCAACGGCAGAGGGTCGCTCATGAAGGGGTGATCGGGGAAGGCGTCCTTTACAGTCTTGGCCCAGGCAATGCCATCTTCCCGATTGCCGGAGTAGGCGGCGGCAATGATGACTTTTTTGCCGGCGAAGTCGCCGTTCAAATCCTCGCGGATGGCGTCCAAAATGGTCTGGCAGGCCTGCTTGGTGCCCCGGACCTTGCGGTGCATGTCTAGCTTGCCGTCCAGAATTTTCATCACAGGCTTGATATTCAGCACGGTACCCACAGCCGCCACGGCGGGGGTGATGCGACCGCCCTTTTTCAGGTAGTTCAGGTCCTCCACACTGATATAAATGTGGGACTGGCCACCCTTTTCCTCCAGCCGCTGTGCCACCTGCGCGGCGGACAGGCCGGTTTTGCACAGGCGGGCCGCCTCCAGCACCGACTGCTTCAGGGGGACGGAGATGCGGTGGTTGTCCACCACGATGACCCGCCCGTCGTAATCCTCAGCCAGGGCGCGGGCGGTGGCGCAGGAACTGCTCAGTCCGCTGGTCATGGGGATATAGAGCAGGCTGTCGTACTCCTCCAGCGCCGCGTCCCACATGGACAGCAGGTCCGCAGGGGCAGGCTGGGAGGAAAAAATGTCCGCCCCGTCGGTCTGCAGGGTGTAAAACTCCTCATGAGTCAGGTCAACATATTCAAAACAGGGGCGGCCGTCCACAGTAAAGGGCATGGCCAGCAGGAAAATGCCCGCCTGGCGGGCCTCTTCCGGGGAGATGCCGCTGTTGGTGTCGGTCATCACCGCAATACGCTCCATGAAACGTTCCTCCTAATGGTAGTTTTATCATTGTATTCCATTTTTGCCTGCCTGTCAACCGTGGGGAGCGCCCGTTGCAGTTGACCCCAGACGAAAAGGGCGGTATAATGGGCAGTAACATTCCGAAGGACCACAGACAGAGAGGGATCTCCATGAAAAAAGTGTTCAATCCGCGGCTGATGCTCATCGTATCCATGATCATATTCGGAACCATAGGCCCTTTTAAGCGTGTTGTGGCGGTGTCTTCCGGGGAGCTGGCCCTGTACCGCGCCGTCATGGGTGCGGGCCTTTTGGCTCTGTTCCTTGCCGTGACCCGGCAGTCCATCCCCTTTGCGAAATTAAAAAGAGAAGTGCCCCTGCTTTTGCTGTCCGGCGCGGCCATGGGCATCAATTGGATTTTGCTGTTTGAGGCCTTTGAATACACCTCCATCTCCGCCGCCACGCTGAGCTATTATTTCGCCCCGGTGCTGGTCACCCTGATCTGCCCGTTCCTGTTCCGGGAGAAGCTGACCGCAAAGCAGATCGTCTGCTTTGTCATGTCCACGCTGGGCATTGTGCTGATCACCGGGTCGGTGAGCCTTGCCGGGGGGCGGGACTTGATGGGTATTCTGCTTGGCCTGGGTGCGGCGGTGTTTTACGCCACGGTCATCCTGCTGAACAAGTACATCAAAGGTGTGCAGGGCCTGCACAGGACCTTTCTGCAGTTTATTGCCGCCATTGTGGTGCTGATCCCTTATGTGGCGGCCACCGGCGGGGTGTCCCTGGGCGGATTGGACAGCAGCGGGTGGACAAATCTGCTGATCCTGGGTTTTATACACACCGGGTTTGCCTACTGCCTGTACTTCTCCTCCCTGAAAGAGCTGCCCGGGCAGGAGGCCGCTATCCTCAGCTATACCGACCCGCTGGTGGCGGTGCTGATATCCGTTGTGGTGCTAAAAGAGACTATGCTTCCCTGGCAGTGGGTGGGCGGTGCGCTGATCCTCGGGTTCACCATCTGGAACGAGATTACCCCAAAACACCAAAAATAAACAGAAAAAAGGCTTCGCCGACTGCTCGGCGAAGCCTTTTTGTTACAGATAGTTCAGCGGGTTGACGGAGGAGCCGCGGATACGCACCTCGAAGTGGCAGTGGTTGCCGGTGGATCGGCCCGTACTGCCCATCTTGGCAATGACCTGACCCTGATAGACCCGCTGTCCGGCGGACACCAGCAGGCTGGAGTTGTGGCCGTAGTAGGTCTGGGTTCCGTTGTCGTGGGTGATGATGACCAGGTAGCCGTAGGCACCCTTGTAGCCGGCGAAGGTGACCTTGCCGCCGTCGGCGGCCTTGATGGATGCACCGTAGCTGCCGGCGATGTCGATACCGGAGTGATAGCTGCGGGAGCCGAAGATATTGCGGTAGCCGAAATAGGAGCTGATCTTGCCTTTGACGGGCCAGATGTAATAGCCATTGGAGGCGGTTTTGGGCTTGGGCTTGGTGCCAACGGCCTTGATGGTGGTGGTAGGCTCGGACAGGGTTTCGTATTCCAGCACCGTGCGGCTCTTTTCCACGCCGTTGACGTAGGAAACGTCTGCCGTGACCAGCGCCTCGCCCTCCACGCCCTTGACGAGGATCTTGGATGAGCCGACGTAGATACTGGCGTCGTCCTGGGTGACCACGGGACACTCGATGGCCTCGTGATAAGTGGTGTGCTCGGTGGTGCGCACGGACAGGCGGGGGATCAACTCCCGCACGTTGAGGACCTGACCGATAGACAGCTTGTTGATATTGACGTCGGGGTTCAGGGCCTTCAGCTCGCTGACCGACATATCGTTGCGGTAGGCGATACCGCCGAAGGTGTCGCCCTTGACGATGGTGTAGGTGGTCTCGCCGGAGGTGCTTTCCGTCAACAGGCGGCGCATTTCCTCCGCATCCACCACCCGGGAGGAGGCGAACACGGGATTGAGTTCGATCTCCTCCACAAACTCGGCGGTAACCGTGTTTTCGTTGACATAGGCGCTGCGGATGTCCTGCAAAATGGCGTTGAAGGCGGACTTGCTGTCGATGACACCCACGAACTGGCCGCCCACCACCACGGAGTACTGGCGCAGACCCTCGTCCTCGCCGCTGTCCATGTGGGCGGAGAAGTAGTCTTCAAATACGGCCTTGTCATCCAGATCGGTGCGGCGGGAAACGCCCAGCCGGTAGGAGATGGAGTTGTCGATGGTGTAGTCGTAACCCAGAACACTGCGGCTGGACTCCTCTACCGAGGAGATGGCGGCGGTCACCGTATCTCGGTCGGCCACGGTGCCCACATTCTCGCCATCCACATATACCGCGTAGCTGACGGAGTAGAGGGTGGTGCAGATCAGCACCAGACCGATGGCACCGGACACGGACAGGAAGGAGACCGGGGCGGCGTACCGGCGGCCGGCAATCGCCTCATGGCAAACAAGGAAAATGCGCCGGCCCTTCCACCGCAGCCACTCCAGCGATTTGTTCAGGACCTGAACCACCCGCTGGCGGTCGGGGAGGTGCGCGGCGGTGCGCTTGACGAGAGGCAGGAGCTTTTGCTTGAGTTTTTCCCACGCCAACAGCGGGCGCAGGTGCTTGGGCAGTTCCACGGCGTGGGTCACCTCCTACGAAAAAGTAACAAAAAAAGAAAATAGTTACAAAACAATTACAAAAACATCATACACGATTTCTGCCCCCCTGTCAACCCTTTCTCCGGTGCGATATATTTTGGGGTGTGGACGGGGCAAAACGGCAAGATATTGTGGAAAACTATGTGCAGAATGTCGATATCTTGTGAAAGGTGGGCGTCGTTGTGAAAAATGTGAAAGAAAGGGATGCCCGGAGGGGAAAATGCGGCGGGTATGCCCTTGAAATTTTTGCCGGGAGGTGTTA
This sequence comes from Lawsonibacter sp., assembly GCA_045601925.1. Classification (GTDB taxonomy): domain Bacteria; phylum Bacillota; class Clostridia; order Oscillospirales; family Oscillospiraceae; genus Lawsonibacter. The sequence continues at coordinate 19,096 of JAZSAP010000036.1, read as the reverse complement.
CCATGAGAGGGAAAATAGGGCAAAAGGGGCCTTTGCCCCGTCCTGCCTGTAAAAAATCGGAGGAATGCAATATGTTTACCAAACTGATCGAGACCCTGAAGCAGAATCCCCGCAAGATCGTCTTTACCGAGGGCACCGACGCCCGCATCCTGGAGGCGGCTGCCCGCCTGCTGAAGGACGGCTTCCTGGCCGTGCTGCTGGTGGGCAACGTGGACGAGGTGAAGGCCGCTGCCGCCAAGGGTGGTTTTGACATCACCGGCGCCGAGATCCTGGACCCCGCTACTTACGACAAGATGGACGAGATGGTGGAGACCATGGTGGCCCTGCGCAAGGGCAAGATGACCGCCGACGAGTGCCGCGAGATGCTGGGCAAGGGCAACTACTTCGGCACCATGCTGGTCAAGATGGGCGTGGCCGACTGCCTGCTGGGTGGCGCCACCTACTCCACCGCCGACACTGTGCGTCCCGCTCTGCAGCTGGTGAAGACCAAGCCTGGCTCCAACCTGGTGTCCTCTTGCTCCATCATGTGCCGCGAGGTCGGCGACCCCGCCCTGCAGAAGATCTGCATGGCCGACTGTGCCATCAACCTGTCCTATGAGGACAGCCTGGATAAGGAAGGCAACGTCACCGTGTCCGGTGCCCAGAAGCTGGCCGAGGTTGCTGTGGAGTCCGCCCGCACCGCCGCCATCTTTGGCATCGAGCCCAAGGTGGCCATGCTGAGCTTCTCCACCAAGGGCAGCGGTAAGGGCGGCACCGTGGCCCTGTCTGCCGAGGCTACAAAGATCGCGCAGGAGCTGGCGCCCGACTTGGCCATCGACGGCGAGATGCAGTTCGACGCCGCCGTGTCCCCCACCGTCGGCCAGCTGAAGTTCCCCGGCTCCAAGGTTGCCGGCTATGCCAACACCTTCGTCTTCCCTTTGATCGAGGCGGGCAACATCGGCTACAAGATCGCCCAGCGTCTGGGCGGCTACGACGCCTACGGCCCCATCCTGCAGGGCCTGAACGCCCCCATCAACGACCTGTCCCGCGGCTGCAACGCCGAGGAGGTCTACTCCATGGCCATCATCACCGCGGCTCTGGCCTGATTAAACAATGCAAAAGGACCGCACCTGTGGGTGCGGTCCTTTCATTGTATGAGGAAATCCCTCCACGATGGCTTTATGCAAAAACGCTGTCCTGCGTGAGCGAGACAGCGTTTTTGGTTTCACAGGAACTGCGCCAGGTTGGTGTGATAGTCGTCCCCTGTGCGCACCCGACCCACGGCGGAGAGGCTGGCCTGACGGAAGTCCAGCACCTGGCCCGCCAAATCCCGCACCTGCTGGGCGGTGACGGCGTCGTAGGCGGCTAAAATTTCCTCCGGCGTGGACACCTTCCCCCGCAGCAGCATGGAGTTGCCCGCGTGGCTCATGCGGGCCTGGGTGGACTCAAGGCCCATGAGTACATTGGCCTTGGCCTGCTCCCGGGCCCGGTCCAGCTCGTCGGCGGTGGGGCCGTGTTCGGCCATCTCCGCCGCCACCCGGCACATGGTGGTCAGGGCCTTATCCTCGGTCTGGGGGGACAGGGCGGCGTACAGACCCATCAGACCCGTGTCCTCATGGTCGGAGATGTAGGAATAGACGGTGTAGCAAAGGCCCTGCTGCTCCCGCACCTGCTGGAACAGCCGGGAGGATACGCCGCCGCCCAAAATGGAGGACAGCAGGGTCATCTGATAGCGCCGGCTGTCCAAAAAGGACGGGGCGGGGAAGCCGATGATGAGGTGGTTTTGCTCGATGGCCTTGCGGCGGACGGTGACCGCCGGGCGGTACTGGGCGGCTCTGGCCTTGGCCTTGCGGCCCGGGGCTAGGGGGAAAAACAGGGATTTGAGCTGTTCCACATCGGTCTGGGTAAAGCTGCCCGCCAGGGAGATGACGATGTTGTGGGGCAGATAGTGGCTGCGGCGGTAGTCACGCAGCCACTGGCCGGTCATGGCGGACAGAGTGCGCCGGGTGCCCAGAATGGGCCGGGCCAGGCTGTGGCCCTTATAGACCGCGGCGGTCAAAAGCTCGTTGACCAGATCCTCCGGCGTGTCCCGGTACATGCCGATCTCCTCCAAAATCACGCCCCGCTCCGTGTTCACCTCCTTGTCCAAAAAGGCGCCATTGAGCAGCATGTCCCCCAGCAGCTCAATGGCCCGGGGCAGATGCAGGTCCAGGCACCGGGCATAGAAACAGGTGGACTCTTTGGTGGTGTAGGCGTTGACCTGGCCGCCGATGGAGTCGATGTCCACAGCCAGTTGGTCGGTGGAGCGGTTTTGGGTGCTTTTGAAGGCCATATGCTCCAAAAAATGGGCCGCGCCGTTTTCTTTTGCGGACTCGTGGCGGGAGCCGGTGCCGATGAAAATGCCAACGGCTGCCGTGCGTACGGCGGGGACAGGCTGGGGCAGAATGCGCACGCCGTTGGGCAGCGTTATCATCTCGTACATGGAAACCCCTCGCTTTTTACAGGTTTCTCCCAGTTTACCACATTGTTCGACCCCGCTCAATGGGAAATTGTACACCTTGGGGAAAATTCCGCTTCGGCATAAAATCTGCTTTTCCTGCGGGATTGGTTGTGATAAAATGGTGCCGTGGATAAAGAATAAAGAAGTAAAAAAGAAAAAGAGAGGTTGCTTTATGGAAAAGCTACTGGCCAAGAAAGGCTACATCTGCGATATGGACGGTGTCATCTACCACGGCAGCCAGCTGCTGCCCGGGGTGCAGGAGTTCGTCAACTGGCTGTATCGCGAGAACAAACAATTTCTGTTCCTGACCAACAACAGCGGCAAGACTCCCCGGGAGTTGCAGGAAAAGCTGGCCCGCATGGGGCTGGAGGTGGACGAGAGCCACTTCTACACCGCCGGCCTTGCCACCGCCAGTTTTATTGCCAATCAGACCCCCGGTGCCCGGGTGTTTGCCATCGGCGACCCGGGTCTGACCCACGCCCTGTACCAAAAAGGCCTGACGCTGGATGACGTGGCCCCCGATTACGTGGTCATCGGCGAGACGGCCAATTATAATTACGATGCCATCTGCAAGGCGGTCAAGCTGGTGCGTAACGGCGCCCGGCTCATCGGCACCAACTTCGACATGACCGGCCCGGCGGAAAACGGCGCCATCATCCCCGCCTGCCGCGCCTTGATCGCTCCGGTGGAGCTGGCTGCAGGCAAGCCCGCCTACTACGTGGGTAAGCCCAACCCCCTGATGATGCGCACCGGCCTTGACCTGCTGGGTGTCCACTCACAGGAGGCGGCCATGATCGGCGACCGCATGGATACCGACATTCAGGGCGGCATTGAGTGCGGCCTTGACACGGTGCTGGTGCTGTCCGGCGTGTCCGACCGGCAGACCGCGGCCTCCTTCCCCTACCGTCCCCGCCTGATTTTGGACGGTGTGGGCGATATCCCTGCCGCGGCGGGCTGATAAAAACAAAGAAAAACACCCTCCCATGTGGGAGGGCGTTTTTATGTTCGGGAAGAATTACAGCTCCACCTGAACGGTGCTTTCCTCGGCGATGTTGTGCTTTTTGGCATAGCCGGTCAGCATCAGAGTCAGGGCGCCGTCGCCGGTGACGTTGCAGGCGGTGCCGAAGCTGTCCTGCAGGGCGAAGATGGCGATCATCAGGCCGGTGCCCACCTCGGTGAAGCCGAGAACGGCGACGATCAGGCCCAGAGAAGCCTGCACGGTGCCGCCGGGCACGCCGGGGGCGCCGATGGCGAACACGCCCAGCAGCAGGCAGAACAGGATCATGGAACCCACAGAGGGCAGCTGGCCGTACAGCACCTGGGACACGGCCATGACGAAGAACACCTCGGTCAGCACGCTGCCGCACAGGTGGATGTTGGCGAACAGGGGGATGCCGAAGTCCACCATGTCACGGCGCAGGGTCTTGGACTTGTGGGCGCAGGTCAGGGCCACGGACAGGGTGGCGGCAGAGCTCATGGTGCCAACGGCGGTGATGTAGGCGGGGCCGTAGTGCTTGAAGACCTCGATGGGGTTGGTCTTGGTGTAGATGCCGGCGACGCCGTACAGAATGGCCATCCATACGAAGTGGCCCACCAGCACCACGATGATGGCAACCACGAACACAGGGAACTTCTCGGTGATGGTGCCGTTATAGGCCAGCATGGTGAAAACAGTGAAAATGTAGAAAGGCAGAACGGGGATGACCAGCTTGGACACGATCTTCAGCACGATGGCGCGAAACTCGTCCAGCAGGCGGATAACGGTCTGCGCCTTGGTCCACACGGCGGCCAGACCCAGCAGCACGGACAGCACCAGGGCGCTCATCACGGGCATGATCTGGGGAATGTCCAGCGTGAACAGGGCAGAGGGCTCAACAGCCTCGGCAGCATCGTTGGCGATGGCCAGATTGGGGATGATGGCGTAGCCGGCACCCATGGACATAAAGGCGGCCAGAACGGAGGACACGTAGGCCAGGATCAGGGCCACGGTCAGCATCCGGCTGGCGCTGCTGCCCAGCTTGGTGATGGACGGGGGGATGAAGCCGATGATGATCAGGGGCACACAGAACATGATGACCTGATTGAGTACGTACTTGACGCTGGCCAACACGGACAGCACGCTTCCCATGACGGGAACAGAGGCCTCAAATTGGTGGATGACCAGGCCGCCGACAATACCCAAAATCAGGGCCAACAGCAGCTTTGCGGGGAGACTCTTAAAGAATTTCATATTTACCCTCCTTAACAGGCGGTGCCCGCCTGCAGGCAAAGCACCAGTTATTGACATTATACTAGACCCGGGCAGGAATTACAACAATTTTATCATATGAAAACGGGGGTGCCGCATAGCGGCGCCCCCGTTTTAAGGAATCAATCAGATGCGGGCCACGCCGGTGCGGCGGGCAGCCTCGGCCACGGCCTTGGCCACGGCGGGACCGACCCGGGGATCGAAGGCCTTGGGGATGATGTAGTCGGGGTTCAGCTCCTCGTCGGTGATGAGCTCGGCCAGGGCGGTGGCGGCGGCCATCTTCATCTCCTCGTTGATGTCGCTGGCGCGCACGTCAAAGGTGCCGCGGAACACGCCGGGGAAGGCCAGCACGTTGTTGACCTGGTTGGGGAAGTCGCTGCGGCCGGTGGCAATGACGGCGGCGCCGCCGGCCTTGGCGTCGTCGGGGAAGATCTCGGGGGTGGGGTTGGCGCAGGCGAAGACGATGGCATCCTTGGCCATGGTCTTGACCATCTCGGTGGTGACGGTGCCGGGGGCGGACACGCCGATGAACACGTCGGCACCCACCAGCATATCGGCCAGAGAGCCGGCCTTCTTCTCCAGATTGGTGACTTGGGCCATCTCTTCCTTGATCCAGTTCAGACCGTCGCGGCCGGCGTAGATGGCGCCCTTGCGGTCACACATGATGACGTTCTTGATGCCGGCGGACATGATCAGCTTGACAATGGAGATGGCGGGGGCGCCGGCGCCGGAGGTGACCACCTTGACCTCTTCCTTCTTCTTGCTCACCACCTTCAGGGCGTTGAGCAGGCCGGCCAGGGTGATGATGGCGGTGCCGTGCTGATCGTCGTGGAAGATGGGAATGTCGCACTTTTCCTTCAGCTTGCGCTCGATCTCGAAGCAGCGGGGAGCGGCGATGTCCTCCAGATTGATGCCGCCGAAGGAGCCGGAGATGTTGTACACGGTCTGTACGATCTCGTCCACGTCCTTGCTCTTGACGCACAGGGGGAAGGCGTCCACGTCGCCGAAGGCCTTGAACAGCACGCACTTGCCCTCCATAACGGGCATGCCGGCCTCGGGACCGATGTCGCCCAGACCCAGAACGGCGGTGCCATCGGTGACCACGGCGCACAGGTTGTGGCGGCGGGTCAGGTCATAGCTGCGGTCAACGTTCTCCTGAATGGCCAGGCAGGGCTCGGCTACGCCGGGGGTGTAGGCCAGGGACAGATCCTCCTTGGTGGCTACGGGGACGGTGGCGACCACTTCGATCTTGCCCTTCCACTCGCCGTGCAGGCGCAGGGACTCTTTTGCGTAATCCATAATAAAATCCTTCTTTCTGTAAGAGTTGGGGGTGTTTACATGGCACCCCGGAGAGGATTCTAACCTCCGACCTTCCGCTTAGGAGGCGGACGCTCTATACGGCTGAGCTACCGGGGCATATTTAAGCATATTTTACTCGTCAAAGCTGGCTGTGTCAATCGAAACACGCACGAAAAAGGGCAAAAAAGACCCGACAGAATAGGATGTTCTGTCGGGTCCGGCGTTAAAACTGGTTTTTCTTCTGCAGGCGGATGTCGTCGCCAAAGAAATGCAGCACGTGGTACTCGCCGGCCAAACGGGAGGCGATTTGGGGGGAGTAGCGGCGGGACACCTCGTCCATGGACAGGTTGGAGGAGATGACTGTGTGCAGACCGGCGGCCAGGCGGGTGTTGACGAGGGTGTACAGGGCGCTTTGGACGAACTGAGTGGTCAGCTCGCAGCCCAGGTCATCCAAAATCAACAGGTCGCAGTTGAGGTAACGGCGGGTCTCGTCCTTTGCCTCGGTGTCCCGAGCAAATTTTTGGTCCTCAAATTGGGCAAAGATGTTGCCCGCGGTGTCATAGACCACGGAGTGGCCCGCCTCGGACACGGTCCGGGCGATACAGGCGGACAGGAAGGTCTTGCCCAGTCCGGGGGCGCCGGACAAAAACAGGTTGCGGAAGTAGAAGGAGCCGAACTTGTGGGCGTAATTTTGGCACACGTCCAGAACAAACTCCATATTCTCCCGGGGGCTGATGCCGGTGGAGGGGTGGGGGACGGTGCTGTAATAGTCCATGCGGAAGCGGTCAAAGGACTGCTCGCCCAAATTCAGCAGGCTGGACAGGTCCCGGATCTGCTCCTGGGTACACACAGAGCGCAGACAGTCGCACATGGTGGCGCCGTGCCAGCCGGTATCCTTGCAGATGGGGCAGGCGGGGGTGTCGTCCAGTTCGTCGGGGCCAAGGCCCAGTTGGCCCAGAATGTCCCGTCGCTCCAGCTGCAGATCAAGGTTTTTCTCCCGCAGCTGGGCAAGGGCTGGGCCGGGGTCCTGACCCTGCCGCAGGGCGGCGGTCATCACGCCGGTCATGGTGGCGCGCAGTTCCCGGTCGATCTCGGCCAGGCGTGGGTTATTGGAATATACCTGCTGCCGGCGCTGCTCGATCTGCTGGGCCCGCTGACGGCGGGTCTGCTCCAGCCGCTGGGTGGCGCGGTGCAGTACGTTGGGATCAAATGACATGGGGTCAACCTCCCTGTTCCTGTTTCATTTGCTGCAGTAGCCGGCGCATACGCTCCATATCCTCCCGGGCCTGACGGTCGGGGGTTTGATCGATGGGTTTGCCGGCTTGCGGGGCGCGGGGGTTGGGGCGGCTTTCGCTTTGAATCTGCTGGACAGTATGCAGTCCCTTTTCATGCCAGCGGCGCAGGATGCCGTTCATGTACCGCCAATCCATGCTCTTGCTGGCGGTGCCCATGACGGTTTTCTCGTAAGCAAGGCGCAGGGCCTCGTTATCAAAGCCCATGTCCGTCCATGCGGCCAGATATTTCTGCTCCCGCTCCACAAGGGGGCGGTTGGGCAGGTCCAGCAGCCGTGCCAGCTCACCCTCCCGGGTGCGGACGGACAGCAGTTTTTTCAGATAGGCCTCGGCGGCCTCGGCGGTGTCTACGCCCTCCCGGGCCCAGCGGAAGGCCTCCCGCCGGATTTGGGACAAGAAGGGCTTGCGGCCGGGGCCGTATTTGCGTTCCACCTCGCGCTGGCACCAGCCCACGATAAGAAGAATGACCTCCGGGGGCAGTGCCAGGTGGTCGTACAGGGTGAACAGCGTTTTAAGGTCGGGGGTGGACAGCTTTTTGCCCAGACGGCGCTCCACCTCGTCCGCCAGGGCGGAGAAGGGCGCCTCGCCCGCCAGGGCGGCGGTGATGTCGGCAAGGGAATATTCCGGGGGTAGAGCCTCCTGTTCCTGCACAGGAGCGGGAGTAGTCACCGGGGCGCTGATGAGCTTGGCGGCGGAGAGCCTGTCCCCGGCGGCGCGGATGCGGGCCTCGCTCCAGCCGGCAACGGCGGTGCTGCCCCGGCGCAGAATGTGCAGGTACAGCAGGGCGGCGTCCCCGTCCCCGAGGGACAGCAGCCGGTCGGCGGCCTTGCCGCTGAGGGATAAAATGCTGTCGGGCAGCAGGTCAAATTGACTCACAAGACCGCCTCCTTTCCGTTTTGGTGGTGATGTATCACCCATTTTACTCTAAATTTCGTCCCGCGTAAACACAAAATCTGCCCCGGCGGCAAAAATATCTTAAAAAATTGTAAAAAAGCAGAATATGATGTTTTTCTGCGGCGGAAAGTGTGATATAATACAAAGGAAAATATAGCCGGGCCAAATCCACCCGGACAAACAGATACGGAGGGGTCGAACATGAACAAGAAAGTGACCGTTACCATTGCCGGCCAGCAGTTCACGCTGGTGGGCGCCGAGGAAGAGGCGTACGCCCTGCGGGTTGCCGCCCATGTGGACGAGCAGGTTCGCAAGGTGTCTGCCGACAGCCGCATGTCCGTGGTGGACAGCGCGGTGCTGGCCGCGGTGAACATCACCGACCAGCTGTTCCGGGAGCAGGAGTCCGGCGAGAACCTGCGCCGTCAGATCCAGCAGGCCCTGGAAGAGGCCGCCAAACTGAAGCTGGAGCTGTCCGAGGCAAAACGCGAGATTTTCAAGCTGCAAAACAAGCGCTGAGCCGTCGCGAACAGCGCAGAAAACAGGCCCAAAGCCGGGGGATTTCTCCCGGCTTTGGTCGCTGTAGCCTGAGCAAGATAAGGAGGGGACCCTCATGCTGGAGCTGCTTGCCCCCGCCGGGTCGCAACAGGCACTGGTGGCCGCCGTGCAGAACGGCGCCGACGCCGTGTATCTGGGATTTGGTGACTTCAACGCCCGCCGCAATGCAAAGAACTTCTCGGCTGAGGAGGTTGCGGCGGCGGTTTCTTATTGCCATTTGCGGGGAACAAAGGTGTTTTTGACCCTGAACACCCTGCTGACCGACCGGGAGTTGCCCGGGGCGGCTCAGGTGGCCGCCCAGGCCAGCGACATGGGTGTGGATGCGGTGCTGGTACAGGATCTGGGCGTGCTGCGCATGCTGCGCCAGACTGTACCCGACCTGCCCGTCCACGCCTCCACGCAGATGACCGTCCACAGTCTGGACGGCGTGAAGCTGTGCGCCGACCTTGGTATGAGCCGGGTGGTACTCAGCCGGGAACTGGATAGAAAGCAGATCGAGCATATCTGTCTGCATTCCCCCATTGAAATTGAGGTATTCGCCCACGGTGCCCTGTGTATGTGCTACTCCGGGCAGTGCTTTTTCTCTTCCGTCATCGGCGGGCGCAGCGGTAACCGGGGCCTGTGCGCCCAGCCCTGCCGCCTGAAGTACGGCTGGAACGGACGGGCGGACGGCAACCCTCTGTCACTGAAGGATATGTCCCTTGCAGGTCATTTGGATGAGCTGCGCAAGATGGGTGTGACCTGCGTGAAGCTGGAGGGCCGCATGAAGCGGCCGGAGTATGTGGCCATTGTCACCGGGGTCTACTCCCGGGCCATAAAGGAGGGCCGCGAACCGACGACAGAGGAGCTGGAAATGCTGCGGCAGGCCTTCTCCCGGGACGGTTTTACCGACGGCTACTTCCTGAACAAAAAGGGCCCGGACATGTTCGGCATCCGGCAGGATGTGGAAGAACCCAAAGAACTGTTCGCCCAGGCCCGGGCCAGTTACGAGTCCGGCGAGAACCGCAAGGACCCGGTGCGTATGTTCGCCATGGTGCGAAAGGGCGAGCCGGTGCAGGTGGGCGTGCAGGATGCGCAGGAGCGGGTGGCCACCGTTACCGGCCCCGTACCCGAAGCGGCCATCAACGTACCTTTGACCGTGGATAAGGTGGAAGGACAGCTGCAGCGTACCGGCGGCACTCCCTATGCCTGTGAAAAGGTGACCGCCTTTGTGGAGCCGGGATTGTCCCTGCCCCTGTCCGTGCTGAACGGTCTGCGCCGTGACGTGCTGGATAAGTTGAGTGAACAGCGGGTGGTGCTGCCCAAGCGAAGCAAGACCGAATTCAAACCCGGCGTGCGCTATGAAAACCGCCGCACCCCCCCGGCCATCACCGTGTCTGTGCGCACCGCTGACCAGATCAGCGCCGATATGCTGGCCATGAAGCCGGAGATTTTGTATATCCCCGCCGATGAGGGTGCCGCCCACCCGGACAAGGTGACTGCAGCCATCCAGGCGGGCATCACCGTGTGTGCCGTGCTGCCCCGCATCTTCTGGGATCGGGAGCAGGAGGCGGTGGCCCGGGACCTGCAGAAGATGAAAGAATTGGGCGTGACCGAAGCGCTGGTGACCACCCCCGGCGCCATTCGTCTGGCCCAGCAGATGGGCTTTGCCCTGCGTGCCGATTACGGCTTGGGTGTATTCAACAGCCAGACCCAGAAGGAACTCAAGCGGCTGGGATTTATCTCCGCCACGGCCTCTTTTGAGCTGAACTTTGCCCAGATCCGCGACCTGTCCAAGGCCGTGGACACCGAGATTTTGGCCTATGGCCGCCTGCCCCTGATGATCACGGAAAACTGCATCGTCCACAACCACAGCGGCCAGCACACCTGCGGCAACGTCAATCTGCTGACCGACCGCAAGGGAGAGCGATTCCCGGTGGTCAAGGCCTACGGCTGCCGCAACGAGATTTTGAACGCCAAGAAGCTGTTTTTGGCGGACAAAAAGAGCGACTGGGCCAAGCTGGGTCTGTGGGCGGCCCGCTTGCACTTCACCACCGAGAACGCCATGGAGTGTGTGCAGGTCATGGAGCGCTACCTGGGCCAGGGGCGCTTTGAACCCAATGAAATTACCCGCGGACTCTATTACCGAGCGGTGGAATAAGCGCAAATCGACCCCATTTGCAACCCATTTGTGAAACAATGACAGGAGCTGTTTGATATGCAACTGAAAGTCAAAGCTGTTTCCCCCCGTATTGGGGCGGACATCCCCGCGCCCTTCTACGCCAGCGCCGGTGCCGCCGCTATGGATCTGCACGCCTGTATCGATGAGGCAGTGGTCATCCCCGCCGGGGGGCGCCGGGTCATCCCCACGGGCATCGCCATCGCCCTGCCCTCGGCGGACTATGTGGCGCTGGTCTTTGCCCGCAGCGGACTGGGTATCAAGCACGGCGTTGCCCCGGCTAACTGCGTGGGTGTCATTGACAGCGACTACCGCGGTGAGGTGATGGTGGGCCTGCACAACGCAGGTGACACGGACTACACCATCCAGCCTGCCGACCGCATTGCCCAGCTGATGGTCACCCCCGTGGTGCAGGCTCAGGTAGAACTGGTGGACGAACTGGACGACACCGACCGGGGCAACCGCGGCTTTGGTTCCACCGGCAAGTAAGGAGGCGCATGAGTATGTGGCCCTTTGGAAAGAAAAAAGAGCAGAAACCCGACCCGGCCCGCCAGCAGGTGCAGGCCTTCGCCGCCGACTTTGAGGCAGAGGAGTTCACCCTTGTGGCGGTGACCAGCCCCCAAGGATTGAGCAACGCAAAGCAGGAGGGGGATACCCTCTACACCATTGCCCTGCCCCTGACCGCATGGATGGACGAGGAGGACGGCGTGGTGCATGAGGAACCCGCCGTGCTGACAGGCCTGGCGGACGAGCGGCTGCTGGATTATCTGCGGCTCCACCTGCCCGGCAACTTCATCATCAAGGTGCAGGTGCGCCCCGCCCGCCAGGGGGACAGGTTCCAGCTTGTGGGCATGCCCGAGCCGGGCATAGACCCGGAGCTGAAGGACATTTTGATGCGGCAGGTCAAACCCGTTACCTTTGAGGCGGAGGGGTTTGCCACCTTTACCCTGAGCCGTGCGGCGGGATGGTTCCAGACTGAGATCGACTGGCAGGACGGCACCGTTCTGCTGACCTTTGACGCCCGGCAGGATCACGCCCGGTGCGGGCAGGCTGCCCGGGCGGCGGCCGAGAACCTTGCCCAATATGACGCGTCTGCCCGCGCCCTTGCCGCAGAATATCTGCTGGCCAAGGTGCAGGAAAAGGCGGAGGACGAAAGCATCGACACCGACGCCTTTGTTGACAGCCTGGGACTGGACAGCGTTCAGGCGGATGAGAACGGCGGCGTGACCCTGTGGTATACCAGCGATCTGCTGTGGAATGCCGGTGACTTGCTGTGGGATCGCAGCGTGCGCGTGACCTGCGCCGACGGCAAAGCTGTGGAAGCCACCATTGAGGAGTAAGCTATGAAAATCGTATTGGCCTCCCAATCCCCCCGCCGGCGGGAACTGCTGGCGCGGATGGGAATTGAGGCGTTTGAGATCTGCCCTGCTGCCGACGAGGAGCGGGCCCCCGAGGGGCTGACCCCCGACCGGCTGGTGGAATATCTGTCCGCCGACAAGGCGCGCCGGGTGGCGGGCCGCTTTGCGCCGGAGGATATCATCATTGCCGCCGACACGGTGGTGGCGGTGGATGACCGGGTGCTGGGCAAGCCCCATTCCCGGCAGCAGGCGGTGGAGATGCTCACCCTGCTGTCCGGCCGCAGCCACGCAGTTTATACCGGGGTGACCGTCTGCCGGAATGGCGCCGTGTATACCGAGCATGAGCGGACCCGGGTGACCTTTCGACCCCTTGCTGCGGCGGAAATTGAAGCGTATGTGGACACGAATGAACCAATGGACAAGGCGGGAAGCTACGGTATCCAGGGCCTGGGGTGTCTGTTGGTGGAGGGCATCGAGGGCGACTATTACAATGTAATGGGCCTGCCGGTGTGCCGGCTGGGGCAGATGCTGCACCGGGTTGGATTTGACGTGCTGAAGCGGGAGTGATAGTTTGAAAAAATTCTTTCGGGATAACGGTGCGCTGCTGCTGATCGCGGCGGTGCTGCTGAGCGTGCTGATCACGCTGTGCAGCAACCTGTTCGGCTCGAAGGTCGACCCCCTGGGCAGTGTGATGGGCACCCTTGCCACCCCCATACGCGGCGGGATCAACGCCGTGGCCAACTGGGTGGAGGGTGTGTATGACTACATCTTCCGCTATGAACAAATGGACGACGAGCTGACCCAGCTGCGCCGCCGAGTTGCACAGATGGAGGATGACCTTCGCCGGGCCCAGTATGAAAGCGAGGAAAACCGCCGTCTGCGGCAATTGCTGGACCTGCGGGAACAGCGCCGGGACTTCGTTTTTGAGTCCGCCCAGGTCAATGCCCACGGAACAAAGGGCTGGGACGATACCCTGACCCTGTCCAAGGGCAGCAGCAGCGGCCTTGCGGCGGGCGACTGCGTGATCACCGAAACCGGCGTGCTGGTTGGCGTTGTCAGTCAGGTGGGCCTGAACTGGGCTACGGTGGATACGGTGCTCAGCCCCAACACGGAGCTGGGTGGCCAGGTGGTGCGCACCGGACTTGCGGGCATCCTGTCCGGGGAGCTGGACCTGATGCAGGACGGCTTACTGAAGCTGGGCTATCTGCCCATTGACCACGGTCTGATCGAGGGTGACCAGGTGGTCACCTCCGGCCGGGGCGGCGTGTACCCCGCCGACCTTGTGGTGGGAACGGTGGCTGAAACGGGCACGGACGAGGCCGGCTTGAGCGGCTACGCCCTGGTGAAGCCGGCGGTGCGCCTTGACAAGCTGGCCCAGGTTTTTGTGATTAAAGAGTTCTACATCGTAGAGTAATTTGCAGGAGGTGACGGCATGGCCAGACAGGATTGGATACATAAGTGGCTGTGCTATGCCGCGGCCCTTTTGTCGATATGGTGGCTGGACGCCTATATTTTGACCCGTTTTCCCGTGTTCGGGGTGACGGCGCTGCTGCTGCCCGTGGCGGTGACGGCGGTGGCTGTGCTGGAGGGCGTGTCCGGCGGTGCCGGATTTGGACTGGGTGCGGGCCTGCTGTGGGCCACGGCCTACGCCGGCGGTGTTGGCAGCCGGGTGTTGGTGCTGACGCTGGTGGGCATGTTTGTGGGCGCCCTTGCCCGGTACGCCCTTGCCCGGTCTTTGGCCGGGTGTATGGTGTGTTCGGCGGGTGCCCTGTCCGTGCTGCTGATCCTGCGGGGCGCGGTGGACTTGTTTTTCATGCGTGCGGACCTGTGGGCGCTGCTGTGTGTGGCGGTGCCCCAGCTGCTTTGGTCCTTGTTTTGGACCCCGCTGGTGTACGGCGTGTTCTATCGGGTCTATCAGCGGGTGGGCGGCGACAAGCTGGCCTGACCGAAAGAGAAAGAGACAGAAAGGTGGTGTGAGTATGGACGGACGACAATTTCATGTGCGCAGCTGGGCACTGAGCGGCCTGCTGATCCTGCTGCTGCTGGCCCTGGGCGTCGGTCTGTACCGCACCCAGATCGTGGACGGAGCCTACTACGCGGAGCTGTCCCGCCACTCCATCGCCAATATGGAGACCATCGAGGCCGGCCGCGGCATCATCACCGACACCAACGGCCAGCCCCTGGTCACCAACCGGGTCAGTTATCAGGTGACGCTGGACACCGGCCGGATGGGGGACAAGGGCCAGCGGGCCCACATCCTGCTGCAGCTGGTGGACGTGTGCGCCCAATGCGGCGTGGAGTGGACCGATACCCTTCCCATCACCGCACAGGAACCCTTTGAATTTACCGAGCGGGAACCCTTCCACTACCGGGAGGAGGACGAGGAGGGACGCGCCGAGTGGAAGTCCACCCGGCTGTACCGGCTGGCCACGGCCATGAAGTGGATCCGCACCGGCGATGGACCGGTGGACCTGCCCACGGCGGACGAGCTGCTGAACACCATATGCCGGGACCTGGAGATCCCCACGGGGGACCGGGCCAAGGCGCGGCAGGTGGCGGGCATCCTGTACGAGCTGTATCTGCGCTCTAAAGACGTCTACCGCACGCCGTATATCTTTGCCCGGGACGTGGACATCGACTTTATCACCCGGGTGAAGGAGCGGGGCCTTGCGGGAGTGAATATCCAACCCACCTCCGTGCGGCAGTACGACACCCCCTACGCCGCCCATCTGCTGGGCCGGGTGGGCCTGATGGATGCGGAGGAGTGGGCGGTTTATAAGGAAAAAGACATCGACGGCGACGGAACTGCCGACTACGAGATGGATGACAGCGTGGGCAAAGAGGGTGTGGAGCGGGTATTTGAAGACTGGCTTCGCGGCCGGGCCGGCCTGCGCAGCGTGGAGCTGAATACCAACGGCAAGGTGGTCAGTCAGGAGTGGATCAAGGAGCCGGTGGCCGGCGGCACCGTGGAGCTGACGCTGGACGTGGGCCTGCAGCAGGCGGTGGAGGAGTCCCTTGCCGCCCGGATCCCCAACCTGTCGGGCAAAAATACCGAGGGCGCGGCGGCGGTGGTCATCGACGTGAAAAATGCCGGGGTACTGGCCAGCGCCTCCTACCCCACCTTTGACCTGTCCCGCTATTCCGCCGACTACAATGAAAATGCGGCCGACCCCCTCAAGCCGCTGTATAACCGTGCGCTGCTGGGCACCTACGCCCCCGGCTCCACCTTCAAGATGGTCACCGGCATTGCCGGATTGGAGGAGGGGATCATCACCCCCCGCACCCAGATTTTGGACACCGGCGTGTACCGTTATTACACCAACAATGGCCCCCGCTGCTGGATCTATAACCAGAGCGGCGGCACCCACGGGCAGCAGACCGTGGCCGACGCCATTAAGAACTCCTGCAACATCTTCTTCTACGACGTGGGCCGACGGCTTGGCATTGAGCGGCTGCAGCAGTACGCCGCCATGTTCGGTTTGGGCGAGAAGACTGGACTGGAGCTGGGCGAGCGCGCCGGCGTTATGGCCGGCCCGGAATATACCGAGTCCATGGGCGGCACCTGGTATCCCGGCAACACCCTGTCCGTGTCCATCGGGCAGGAAAGCAGCCAGTTCACCCCCATTCAGCTGGCAAACTACGTGGCCACGCTGGTCAACGGCGGAACCCGGTACAAAACCCACCTGCTCAGCCGGGTGGTGGGTGCGGATGGGTCCGTGCTGCATGAATATGAGCCGGAGGTGCTGGGCACCCTGGAGCTGAGGCAGGAGAATCTGGATGCGGTCAAGGCGGGCATGCTGGCCCTGACCCAGGAGGGGTCTTTGGCCCGATATTTTACCGATATTCCCGTAAAGGTGGGGGCCAAGACCGGCTCGGCGCAGGTCAGCGCCAGCTCCAAGGAGTCCAACGCGGTGCTGGTGTGCTTTGCCCCCTTTGATGACCCGGAGATCGCCCTTGCCATCGTGGCGGAGAAGGGCGGTACCGGCTCGGAACTGGGCGCGGTGGCGGCGGATATCTTCCGCTGGTACTTCCGAGAGGAGATGGCCGCCATGGACCCCGTGACGGAAGTGCCCGCAGAAGCAGAAACACCATGAACGCAGCTGCGTTCTGAAGATAAGGAGAGATACCTATGGCAGAAAATTGTACCCATGATTGTTCCACCTGCAGCGCCAACTGCGGGGAACGCACCAACCCTCAGGACCTGCGGGCGCCCGCCAACGCCGGTTCCCGCGTGAAGAAAGTCATCGCCGTGGTCAGCGGCAAGGGCGGCGTGGGCAAAAGCACCGTCACCGCGGGGCTCGCCGTGGCTATGGCCCGCCGGGGCAAAAAGGTGGGCGTGCTGGACGCCGACATCACCGGCCCCTCCATCCCCAAGGCCTTCGGTGTCCACGGGCCCCTGGTGGGCGATGAGGGCGGCATGATCCCTGCCGAGACCCGCACCGGCATCAAGGTGGTGTCCGTCAACCTGCTGACCGAGAACGAGACTGACCCCGTCATCTGGCGCGGCCCCGTCATCGCCGGTCTCGTCACCCAGTTTTGGTCCGATACCGTGTGGGGCGACGTGGACTATATGTTCGTGGATATGCCCCCCGGCACCGGCGACGTGCCCCTGACCGTGTTCCAGTCCCTGCCCGTGGACGGCATCGTGGTGGTCACCTCCCCCCAGGAGCTGGTGGGCATGATCGTAGCCAAGGCCGTCAACATGGCCAAGCTGATGAACATTCCTATTTTGGGTCTGGTGGAGAATTACAGCTGGTTTGAGTGCCCCGACTGCGGCAAGCGCCACGCCATCTACGGCGAGAGTCGTTTGGATGATGTGGCCCTGGAACTGGGGCTGCCCGTGCTGGCCCGCCTGCCCATCGACCCCACGTTGGCCAAAGCCTGCGACGGCGGCCGTGTGGAAGAGGTCGTGCAGAACTATCTGGAAGAGGTTGCCCAGCGGCTGGACGAGGAGTAACAAAAAAGCGCACTGCTTATGCAGTGCGCTTTTTGCTTGCCGGGGAAAAGAAAGGAAAAGTAAACAATGAACACAAATCAGATCAGCCAAACAGCACCTGTGCCGTGAAGACCAAAGTCATCACGATGACACCAAAGCTGGCGCAATGCTCCAGCAGGCCACCCAGACCGGTGGTGCGGGGGGCGGCGGTCCGGGCCGGAGCGTCTTCGCAGTCCAGCTCGAAATTGAGGGTCTGTTCCTGCTGGGCCCGGGCCAGGCGGCGGCGGTACTCGGTCAGGTCGACCACGTTATCGGTATGACGGATGAAATTGTGGGTGGTGTAATATATAGTCTGCATAAGGAGTACCTCCTGTCTTTTGATGATACCAGTTTATCGAAGCATAAGTCCCAAAAATCGGACTTTATATTGCGGCTTTAAGAAGAGAAATTGAAACAGAACGATTGTTCGACTTAAATTTACAACATATGTTCGATTTTGTCAAGGGGATTTCGAACATTTTTTCTAGTTTTTGTTCTTTTGCCCAAAATGGTTGTAAAAACAGGCCAAAATCCCCCCTAAATGGCTCTTGACGGCGGGGGGAGGGTATAGTAGAATAACGGCAAAGCTTAACAGAGAACAGTACCCGTGCGGCGGTAAGCAGAGAGAGGGCGGTCGGTGCAAGCCCCCCAAACCCGTGCGGCGAAGGCGCTCTGTCGCCGCGGGCAGGAAATGGCCCGCCGGCCCCCGCCGTTACCGGGAACGAAGTGCGCATCAGCCAGATGCGAATTCAGGTGGAACCACGGACATATGTTCGCCCTGAGCCGACTAAAATCGGTCCAGGGCGTTTTTTGCGCTCCGGACCACACAAAAAAGGAGAGTTCAACATGAAAAACATCGACAAGACCATGGAAAAGATCGTTGCCCTGTGCAAAGGCCGCGGCTTCGTCTTCTCCGGCAGCGAGATCTACGGCGGCCTGGCCAACACCTGGGACTACGGCCCCCTGGGCGTTGAGCTGAAGAACAACGTCAAGAAGGCCTGGTGGAAGAAGTTCGTCCAGGAGAACCCCTACAACGTGGGCCTGGATGCCGCCATCCTGATGAATCCCCAGGTGTGGGTGGCCTCCGGCCACGTGGGCGGATTCTCCGACCCCCTGATGGACTGCAAGGAGTGTAAGGAGCGCTTCCGCGCCGACAAGGTCATTGAAGACTGGTGCAAGGAGAATGATTTCACCCTGCCCAAGCCCGTGGATGCCTTCTCTCAGGCCGAGATGAAGGAGTTTATGGAAGAGCACAACATCGCCTGCCCCACCTGCGGCAAGCATAACTGGACCGATATCCGTCAGTTCAACCTAATGTTCAAGACCTTCCAGGGCGTTACCGAAGATGCAAAGAACACCGTTTACCTGCGTCCTGAGACAATGCATCCACAGGCTTGTCCAGGGTAAAGCTGTTTTCCAGGCACCATTCCTCGATGATCTTATCGGCACGGAAGCGCTCCTTGCACTCCTTGCAGTCCATCAGAGGATCGGAGAAACCACCGACGTGACCGGAAGCAACCCAGGTCTGGGGGTTCATCAGGATAGCGGCGTCCATACCAACGTTGTAGGGGTTCTCCTGGACGAACTTCTTCCACCAGGCCTTCTTCACATTGTTCTTCAGCTCAACACCCAGAGGGCCGTAGTCCCAGGTATTTGCCAGACCGCCGTAGATTTCGGAGCCGGCAAAGATATAGCCGCGGTTTTTGCAAAGCGCGACGAGCTTATCCATAGTGAGTTTTGCCATGTCAATACCCTTCTTTGCTAGTGTTCTGATTATATAGCTTACCAGAAAACACAATTTTTTTCAACTGTAAACTGTTAATTTATAGCCCGATGCG
>JAZSAP010000035.1:0-3540 GCA_045601925.1 Lawsonibacter sp. | reverse complement strand
TGCCTTGGGAAGAAAATTTTTCAAAGGAAAAGCTCTTTTAGATATACAAAATGTGTGATATAATAGAACACCAAAATTGAAAACCGGTGAAAACCAGGGTAAAAGCACATAAAAAGCGGGTCAGAGGACATCACTCCTTTGGCCTGCACAAAGTGTTTATTTCTTATAACGAAAAACAGGAGGTGAGGATATGGAGCAGAATCAGATACCCTTTCGCGTGGTGTCCGACTATCGACCCTCGGGCGACCAGCCACAGGCCATCGAGGCGTTGGCTCAGGGCATTGAGCTTGGTTTGGACGAGCAGACCCTGCTGGGTGTGACCGGTTCGGGCAAGACCTTTACCATGGCCAAAATCATCGAAAAGGTCCAGCGGCCCACCCTGGTGCTGGCCCACAACAAGACTCTGCCCGCCCAGCTGTATGCCGAGTTCCGGGAGTTTTACCCCGACAATGCGGTGGAGTATTTCGTATCTTACTATGACTACTACCAGCCGGAGGCCTATATCCCTCACACTGACACCTTTATCGAGAAAGACTCGTCCATCAACGATGAGATCGACCGACTGCGCCTGTCCGCCACCGCCTCCCTAATGGAGCGGCGGGACGTCATCGTGGTGTCCTCCGTGTCCTGTATTTACGGTTTGGGCGAGCCGGCGGACTTTGCCCAGATGATGGTGTCCCTGCGTGTGGGCAGCGTCATCAAAATTGAAGATCTGCTGAAAAAGCTGGTGGACATCCGCTACGAGCGCAACGACATCGCGTGGGAGCGCAACAAGTTCCGCGTCCGGGGCGATACGGTGGAGATCTGGCCCGCATACTGGAAGGACACCGCCCTGCGGGTGGAGTTTTTCGGGGACGAAATCGACCGCATCAGCGAGGTGAATGTGGTCACCGGCGCGCCAATTCGCCGGCTGATCAACGTGCCGGTGTGGCCTGCCACCCACTATGTCACCCCCAAGGAGAAGATGGACGCCGCCATTCAGGAAATTTACCGTGAAATGGAAGAGCGGGTGGCCTTTTTCGAGGCCAACGACAAGCTGGTGGAGGCCCAGCGGCTGAAACAGCGCACCATGTACGACATCGAGATGATGCAGGAGTTGGGCTACTGCTCCGGCATCGAGAACTATTCCCGGGTCATCGACGGGCGGCCTGTGGGTTCCCCGCCCCACACCCTGCTGGACTACTTCCCGGAGGATTTTGTGCTGTTCATTGACGAGAGCCACGTGACCCTGCCCCAGGTGCGGGCCATGTACAACGGCGACCGGGCGAGAAAGCAGTCGCTGGTGGAGTACGGTTTCCGCCTGCCCTGTGCCTACGATAACCGCCCGCTGAAGTTTGAGGAATTTGAGGACCGGGTACACCAGCGGGTGTATGTGTCCGCAACCCCCGGCGAGTACGAGCGGGAGCGGTCCGGGCAGATCGTGGAACAGCTCATCCGACCCACGGGTCTTTTGGATCCGGAAGTGGAGGTGCGTCCGGTGGACGGGCAGATCGACGACCTGATGGCGGAAATCAACGACCGCGCCCAGCGCAGCGAGCGGGTGCTGGTCACCACCCTGACCAAGAAGATGGCGGAGGATCTGACAGGATTCCTGCAGAATGCGGGCATCCGGGTGCGCTATATGCACCACAGTGTGGATACGGTGGAGCGCATGGAAATTATCCGAGACCTGCGTTTGGGCAAGTTCGACGTGCTGGTGGGCATCAACCTGCTGCGCGAGGGCCTTGACCTGCCGGAGGTGTCCCTTGTGGCCATCCTTGACGCAGATAAGGAGGGCTTTTTGCGTAGTGAAACGGCCCTGGTGCAGACCATCGGCCGCGCGGCCCGCAATGCCGAGGGCAAGGTCATCCTGTACGCCGATACCATCACCCCCTCCATGCAAAGAGCCATGGACGAGACCGCCCGCCGCCGGGAGAAGCAGGATGCCTTCAACAAGGCAAACGGCATCGTGCCCAAGACGGTCATCAAGTCCGTGCGGGAGCTGTTGGAGATTTCCGGCGTGCCGGAGGACGACCTCCAGCGACAGGGCCGCGGCAAGGCCATGACCAAGCAGGAGCGGGCGGCGGAAATCGCCCGCCTGGAAAAGGCCATGAAAGAGGCGGCTCGCATGCTGGAATTCGAGCTGGCCGCCGACCTGCGTGACCAGATCATCCGCCTGCGGGGGGAGAAGTGAGCATAGATATGGACCTGCCCAAGCGAAAACCAAACCGCCTGCCTCGATACGATTACAGCCAACCGGGGTGTTATTTCGTCACGATTTGCACAGGCGGGAGAAAACGTCTGTTTTGGAATGGTGTAGGGGCGGCCTGTGGCCGCCCGCCATTGACGGAATATGGGCAAGCAGTGGAGCGACAAATAGAAAAACTTTCAAGTATCTACCAAGCTGTGCAGGTAGACAAACATATTGTTATGCCGAACCACGTTCATCTCATTGTGCGTATTTGCACAGATGAAGGCGGGCGGCCGCAGGCCGCCCCTACGCTGGCGAGGATCATCAACCAATTCAAGGGTGCGGTGACCAAACAAATCGGCAGGCCGATATGGCAAAAAGGCTACCACGACCATATTGTCCGAAATAAAGAAGACTACCTGCGTATTTGGGACTATATTGAAACCAATCCGGCCAAGTGGCGGGAGGACTGTTACTATACGAAAGTTGAGAATTGATCATGGCAAAGCAGAAAGAAGAAAAAACCAACGTAATGCGCATTTTGGAGCAAAAGGGCATCGCCTACACGGGCCACACCTACGAGCATGAGGAGGGGGTGGCGGTGGACGGCGTTACCGTGGCCCAAAGCCTTGGGCAGGACCCGGAGCAGGTGTTCAAGACCCTGGTGGCTCGGGGTGCGTCCAAGGGCATTTATGTGTTCGTCATTCCCGTGGCGGACAGCCTTGACCTGAAAAAAGCCGCCCGTGCGGTGGGGGAGAAGTCCATTGAGATGGTCATGGTCAAGGAAATCAACGGCCTGACCGGCTACGTCCGGGGCGGCTGTTCCCCCGTGGGCATGAAGAAGCGTTATCCCACCACCTTCCATGAAACCGCCGAGATCGTGGACACCATCACCGTGTCCGCGGGCAAAATCGGCTGGCAGGTGGAGCTGGCCCCCGCTGATCTGATCGACCTTGTGGACGGTCAGCTGGCGGACATTACCGTGGAATAACAACGCATAAGGAGAAACTCCCATGCAGGATAAGATCTATATCAAGGGTGCAAGAGAAAACAACTTGCAGAATATCGACGTGGAGATCCCCCGTGACAAGCTGGTGGTGCTGACCGGCCTGTCCGGGTCGGGTAAGTCCTCTCTGGCCTTCGACACCATCTATGCCGAGGGTCAGCGGCGGTATGTGGAGTCCCTGTCCTCCTACGCCCGTATGTTTTTGGGGCAGATGGAGAAGCCAGACGTGGACTATATCGACGGCCTGTCTCCCGCCATCTCCATCGACCAAAAGACCACTAGCAAGAACCCCCGCTCCACCGTGGGTACGGTGACGGAGATCTACGACTATCTGCGTCTTTTGTGGGCCCGGGTGGGCACTCCT
>JAZSAP010000034.1:0-3617 GCA_045601925.1 Lawsonibacter sp. | reverse complement strand
GGGAACTTCTCCGGGCGCAGACGGTTATTTACATTCCCTCGTCCGGGCGTGAGCCGTCACACTCAGGGACTTGGTAGCTTCATTATGCGTGGTGCGCTCAAAGCTTTGCGCACGCACGGGCACCACTAATCGACGCCTGTTCCCGGCTCGTGGTCCTTCCGGGGCAGACGGCCGCCATAATTAGGCAGCGATAGCGTAAGTGTTGTTCTTTAATTTATAAAGAATTGCCCGTTTTAAGGTGGCCAGGCGCCACCGCCCGCTATTCCCACTTCCGTGTCCCCGTCGAAACCGGTACGCCCCCTCGAGGAGCCGCTGAAAGCGGCGACGAGAGGCGGAGGCAGAAAACAACGATTACGCATTCGATGCTGCTGGGGGATTTTATTTTACCCCGGGGGAGGCGGTTGCATCCCCCGGGTGCAAAATCAATACTGCTCGGGTTCGGGATAGTCCACGCCGAAGGTGTCCACGGTGACCTTGGCCATGCGCTGCACCTTGCGGGGCTTATCGTTCCAGTCGCACTTGGTGGAGGCGATGGCGTCCACCAAGTCGATACCCTCGATGACCTTGCCGAAAGCGGCATACTGGCCGTCCAGATGGGGGGCCACATCGTGCATGATGAAGAACTGGCTGCCGGCGGAGTTGGGAGCCATGGTGCGGGCCATGGACAGCACGCCGCGGTCATGCTTGAGGTCGTTGGCAAAGTTGTTGCCGGAGAACTCGCCCTTGATGGAGTAGCCGGGGCCGCCCATGCCGGTGCCGTCGGGGCAGCCGCCCTGGATCATAAAGCCGGGGATGACCCGGTGGAAGGTCAGGCCGTTGTAGTAGCCCTTATTGATCAGGGAGATGAAGTTGTTGACGGTGTTGGGGGCGATTTCGGGGTACAGCTCGGCACGGATGGTGCCGGTCTGGGTGCCGAAGTCGGTCTCCATTTCGATTTCAAAGGTAACAACAGGGTTCTGTGCCATGGAAAACACTCCTTTTCTTTTGTGAACGCCTTACCGGGCGTTTCGAGTTTTCATCGTGCGGTCCATCTCCCGCTTGGCGTCCCGCTGGGCGGCGGATTCGCGCTTGTCATAGAGCTTTTTGCCCTTGGCAAGACCCAGCTCCAGCTTGACCCGGGAGTGGGAGAGGTAGACGGACAGGGGGACCAGGGCCACGCCGTCCTGCTTCATGGTGCCGAACAGGCGCATGATCTCCCGCTTGTGCATCAGCAGCTGGCGGGGGCGGCGGGGATCCTTGTTGAAAATGTTGCCCTTTTCATAGGGGCTGATGTGCATGCCGTGGACGGCGAGCTGCCCGTCCTTGATGATGCAGTAGGAGTCCTTCAGGTTCACGTTGCCAAGGCGGATGGACTTGACCTCCGTACCGGCAAGGGCGATGCCCGCCTCGAACTTCTCCAAAATAAAATAGTCGTGATAAGCCTTGCTGTTTTTGGCGATGATCTTGATGCCGTCGCTGGCCACGGGCACACCTCCTTCCCCGAAGGGTAGTTTGCATTATAACACGTCCCGGGCGAAAAAACAAGGGGATGGGGGCGAGAGGATGAAGGTGAAATGGCTCTTAAAAAATTTCTGCTATGCCGTATAACGGGAGCGTGGGAACGCCGCCGCGTGCGGCGTAGGAGAGAATACAATAAGGAAATGAAGCAACTTCGTTGGGGCATCATTGGTGCCGGCGGCATCGCCCACCGCAGCACCATCCTCGGTATGGTGCTGGCAGAGAACGCTGAACTGGTTGCCGTAATGGAAATCAAAATGGAGCTGGAGGAAAAGTGCCGTGCCAAGTGGGAGTGCAAGCGGGCCGATGATAACGAGGCGGCGCTGCTGGCCGACCCCGAGGTGGACGCCGATGCAGGCAAGCACATTCTGATCGAGAAACCCCTGACCTCCACCGTGGAGGAGAGCGAGCAAGTGGTGGCCTACCGCGCCAACGATGAGAAGAATCTGGACGTGTAATTAAAAGGGAAACCCGGGTGGCTGTGGGCCGCCCGGGTTTTGTTGTGTTAAAGACTACGCAAGAGGGAATTGTCCACGTTGTCCCCCTGCCACAGCACGAAGAGGGTGCCGTCGGTGACAGACACGCGAGCGGGGAAGCCGACAAACTCGTTGCTGACACCCAAGGGGTCGCTTCCTGTCAGGGTGTCGTCCGTCAGGGTGTATTTCAGTCCCGACAGGGTCACGCCCCGGGCGGTGCCGCTGTTGCAGAATACGGACAGATAGCCACACATACCGGCAGGAAAGTCCAGCGCATCGTTGGTGATTGCGGTGGAAACCGTGCCATCCCCGATGAGGAAGCCGCGGCAGCTCTTTTGGCTTAAATAGTCCAAAAGCTGCAGGTTGGCAAGGGTGTGGGCCAGCCGCCCCCCGGTGCCGCCATACAGGGCAAAGCGGGTGTACCCCCGCTCCAACCCTAAATCTACCGCCGCCCGCATATCGGTCACGTCCTTTTCACAGGGCAAGACGATGGTGTAGGGGTGGTCGGGGGCAGGGAGGGTGTCAAAGTCCCCGATGACCAGATGGGGGCGAAGACCCAGCTTCTCGGCGGTCTGCCAGCCGGCGTCGGCGGCGATGAGCAGGTCGCCGTCTTTCAGGTCAAGTTGCAGGTGGGGGTCGACCTCGCCGGCCCCGATGACAAAACAAACCCGGTCGAGCATCTCGACCCCTCCTTTCCTGTGTATGAGCTTATTGTACCACACTTGCGGAAACAAAGGAAGCGTTAGCAAAAGATTTTATCCCTGTTTTGCAAATAAGAGCAATGCAGGAATAAAAGCAGGTGAGATTGCGCACCGAGAGTAAAAAACCACTTGGAACCTTCCGTAAGGGGAACTGGGCGAAGCAAAACAAAGCCGCCCAAACGGGCGGCTTTGTCAAGACAGTCTATTCGCATTATCACGCCTCGCCTGTTCGCGACGCGCGGCTTCCCTGCGACTCGGGTTTGAAACAGTCGCCTACGGCAACTTCGGTTTCGCACCCTCGCTCCGGTCCATCCGCGCTGCTCACAACGGCTCAGACGCTTAGACTTACTTCAGGTTGAAGAAAGCCTTCATGCCGGGGTACTTCGTCCTCGCGCACTTCGTATCGTTCGCATCTGCGCACGCGCAGATGCTCATTCACTCCGTCGCTCGTCCTCTCCCCGCCAAAACCACTCCGTTGGGTTTTGGCGGGTCCCCTTCATCGCCCATGATTTAACACGGAAGAGTTGGGCGAGCAAAACAAATGGGTGGCCAAAAGGCCACCCATTTGTATGAAAGATGATTGGATTACTTCAGGTTGAAGAAAGCCTTCATGCCGGGATACTCGGCAACATCGCCCAACTCTTCCTCGATGCGCAGCAGCTGGTTGTACTTGGCCACGCGGTCGGAACGGCTGGGAGCACCGGTCTTGATCTGGCCGGCGTTCAGAGCCACAGCGATGTCAGCGATGGTAGCATCCTCGGTCTCGCCGGAACGGTGAGAGGTGATGGCGGTGTAACCGGCGCGGTTGGCCATCTGGATGGCGTCGAAGGTCTCGGTCAGGGTGCCGATCTGGTTGACCTTGATCAGGATGGCGTTGGCGACCTTCTTCTCGATACCGGTGGCCAGACGGGACACGTTGGTAACGAACAGGTCGTCGCCCACC
>JAZSAP010000033.1:0-14480 GCA_045601925.1 Lawsonibacter sp. | reverse complement strand
CCAACATTGATCCTGCGTTTGAAAAAGTGGCGATTGGCCTGGAACCCGGTCAGATCAGTGATGTGGTAACCGGTGTGAGTGGTTACCACATCATCCTCCGCCTGCCTTTGGAGGCGGACGCCGTGCAGTACAAGGATTCCTACATCAGTGTCGCCATGTCCCAGCTGGTGACCGGTCTGGTGGAGCAGTCCAAGCTGAAGACCACCGCCATCTGCGACGAGCTGGACGTGGAAGACGTGTATGAGCGCATGACCGCCTACCGCAACCGCTTCAGTCAGCCCGCCGTGGAGGAGGACGTGATTCCTTCCGAGGGCGATAGCTCCGCAGCCGAATAAGAACGAAAAGCACCCGTTTCTCCAGGAAATGGGTGCTTTTTTGCCCTTTTTGTCGCATATTTATGGGAAAGCACAGGGGGACAGGTCCATATAATGAGGCAGAAAGGATGTGGGACCCATGGGGGATTGGCATGCAAAGCCGGTCAAGGACGTGTTAAAACAGCTGGAAACCGGCCCCGAAGGGCTGGGCGCGGCACAGGCCCGGCAAAGGCTGGAACAGTACGGGAAAAACGAGCTGGACAAGCCGAAGGGCGAGGGGATTTTTCTGCGCCTGCTGCGGCAGCTGAAGGACCCCATGATATTGGTGCTGCTGGCGGCGGCGGGCCTGTCCCTGCTGGCCAGCAGGGGCGGGGACTGGGCGGATGCGGTCATCATTCTGGTCATCGTGGCGGTGAACGGGATCATTTCCATCTGTCAAGAGGACAATGCCCGCCGGGCGTTGGAGGCGCTGGAGCGCATGGCGCCGCCCAAAGCCACCGTGCTGCGGGGCGGACAAGTGTGCCGGGTGGATGCCGCCCTGCTGGTGCCGGGGGACGTGATCGTGCTGGAGGCCGGGGACCGGGTCCCCGCCGATGGGCGGCTGTTGGAGTGCGCCGGGCTGCAGGCGGACGAGTCGGCCATGACGGGGGAGTCCGTACCCGTGGCAAAAAGTCTGTCCGACAGGCTGGCACAGGATGCCCCCATGGGCGACTGGAGCAACATGGTCCTTGCGGCGACCACGGTGACCACCGGCCGGGGCAGGGCGGTGGTGGTGGCCACCGGGATGGACACCCAAATGGGGCGCATTGCAGGTCTGCTGCTGGACGGCGGACAGGAGGCCACCCCCCTGCAGAAGAAGATGGAGGAGATTTCCAAAGTCCTGTCCGTTCTGTGCCTTGGCGTGTGCGCTGTCACGTTTGTGGCAGGGTTGCTGCAGGGGAAAAGCCTGCCGGACATGTTTCTGACCGCGGTGTCCCTTGCGGTGGCCGCCATTCCGGAGGGCCTGCCTGCGGTGGTCAGCATCGTGCTGGCCATGGGAGTGGGGCGCATGGCCCGGGCGGGGGCCATCGTGAAGAAGCTGCCTGCGGTGGAGACCCTGGGGTGCGCGGGGGTCATCTGTTCGGATAAGACGGGGACCCTGACCCAAAACCGCATGACCGTTACGCAGGTCTGGACGGCGGGGGGCGACGAAGCTGCCGCCCTGACCGCTGCCGCCCTGTGCAATGACGCGCGGCTGACAGATACCAAACTGCCCCGGGCCCAGGGGGACCCCACCGAGGCGGCGCTGGTGGAGGCGGCGGCCCGGGCGGGCCTGCTGCAGGCGGACCTGGAACGGCAGCTGCCCCGGGTGGGGGAGGTGCCCTTTGATTCCGGGCGCAAGCAGATGACCACGGTACATAAACGGCAGTCGGGCGGCTGGCGCGTTGTGGTAAAGGGGGCGCCCGACGTGCTGCTGACCCAATGCAATCAGGTGTGGCTTGACCGGACGGTGCCCATGACCACCCGCCTGCGGGAAAAAATCAGTTCGGCAAACGAAGGTATGGCAAATCAGGCCCTGCGGGTGCTGGCGGTGGCCTTTCGGGACGTGGACAGCCTGCCGCCCATGACGGCCCAGGCACTGGAACGAGAGCTGACCTTTGCGGGTCTGCTCGGCATGATCGACCCGCCCCGACCGGAGGTGGCGGCGGCGGTGGCCCAATGCGTCCGGGCCGGGGTGCGGCCGGTGATGATCACCGGGGACCACAAGGCCACGGCGGTGGCGGTGGCCCGGCAGCTGGGCATGGTTCGGCAGGGCGATCTGGCCCTGACCGGTGCGGAGCTGGATTTTATGCCCCAGCAGATGCTGGAGCAGGAGATCGAGCGCATTTCCGTCTATGCCCGGGTGACGCCGGAGCATAAAATGCGCATCGTTCGGGCGTGGAAAAAGCGGGGGCAAATCGTGGCCATGACCGGCGACGGGGTCAACGACGCCCCGGCCCTGAAAGCGGCGGACATCGGCTGTGCCATGGGTCAGGCGGGGACCGACGTGGCAAAGGGCGCGGCGGACATGGTGCTGACCGATGACAATTTCGCCGCCATCGTCCGGGCGGTGGAGGAAGGGCGGGGCATCTATTCCAACATCCGCAAGGCCATCCACTATCTGCTGTCCTGCAACGTGGGGGAAATTCTGACCATTTTTGCGGCTACGGTGCTGGGGTTCGGGCAGATGCCGCTGGTGCCGGTGCAGCTTCTGTGGCTGAATTTGGTCACCGACTCCCTGCCCGCCCTTGCCCTCGGTGTAGAACCGGTGGAACGGGACGTGATGACCCGCCCGCCCCGGGGCGCGAAAGACGGCCTGTTCAACGGCGCGTTTGTGTTCCGGCTGGGCTGGCAGGGCCTGATGGTGGGGGGATTGACCCTGATGGCGTACTTCTTGGGTCTTGCGGTGATGCCGGCAGCCGCGGGGGCGGCAGCCACCGCCAACACCATGGCCTTTGCCACCCTGACTTTGTGTCAGCTGTTCCACGCATACGATGTGCGCAGTGAGAACAAATCCCTGTTTTCCATCGGCGTGCTGAGCAACCCGGCCATGAACCGGGCCTTTGTGGTTGGGTTTGCCATGCAGATGGCGGTGCTGACCCTGCCGCCCCTGCAGAAGATCTTCTCCGTGGTGAGCCTTGGGCCGGTGCAGTGGCTGGCGGTGCTGGGATTGGCCGTTGCGCCGGTGCTGGTGTGCGAGCTTTCCAAGTGGCTGAACAGGAAATGAGCAAAAATAACACCCCATACGTCGTGTATGGGGTGTTATTCGTTGTCGGGGGAGAACAGCACATCGAGGGAAACACCCAAGATGGCAGAAAAGGCAAGCAATTCCCGGTCGGATACCTTGCGATGCTGGCCTTCAATAGCGGACAAAGCGGATTGGTTGATGTCGATGCCATGCACCTGCAACTGGGCCAGCAAATCAGTTTGCTTCAGGTTTCTGCGTTTACGGAGCAGAACAATGTTTTGACCGACCAAGTTTTCGGTGCCGGTAGACTTTCGTGTTGGCAAGGGACTCACCACCTGATTTTATCTGTTTATCAAATTATATTTGTGATTCCACTTGAAATTATTCGATAATCAGATAAAACGAAAAAGAGGGGGTGAAATAATTGGAAGGGGAGATGTACAAAAAATTATACTTCCGTGCGTTCAATAAACTGGTGCAGTTAACGGAGCAGGCGGTGAAGATGCAGCAGGAACTGGAAGATCTGTATCTGCAGTTAAGTGAAGAAGACGGCACGTGGAATGAATAAGTTAATAAAAAGGGAGCGTCCCCATCGGGACGCTCCCTTTTTGCTTGATAAAACTACCGCTCCTCGCGGAAGTAGTTCAGGCCCAGTGCCGCAGGCAGGCCG
Organism: Lawsonibacter sp.; assembly: GCA_045601925.1. Classification (GTDB taxonomy): domain Bacteria; phylum Bacillota; class Clostridia; order Oscillospirales; family Oscillospiraceae; genus Lawsonibacter. The sequence goes on along the minus strand of JAZSAP010000033.1, from coordinate 10,789 downwards.
GAGCCCTTGCGCTTGCGGACGGAGGAGAACACCAGCACGGCGGCGGTGATGATAAAGGGCAGGGCCTGATACAGCTGGGTGGGAACCTTGGCCAGCCAGCCAAGCACCCCGGGGAAGGCGATGGCCAGGGAGGAGCCGGACACGCGCAGGGTGTTGAAGAAGCCAAACACAAAGGTGCCCAGAATGGCCATGGTGGGGTTCCAGTTGGCGAAGATGACCAGCGCCACAGCGATCCAGCCGTAGCCGTTGATCCAGCAGGCGCTGTTGAACGAGCCGGACATATTCAGGCCCATGTAGTACCCGCCGATGCCCATGATGCCGCAGCCCAGGCAGATATGCAAGTATTTATACCGCTTGATGTTGATGCCCACGCTGTCGGCAGAGCCAGGATTTTCGCCGATGGCCCGCAGGCGCAGACCGGGGGTGGTGCGGTTGAGGTAGTACCACATGCACAGGGCGATGACGATGCCCAGATAGACCAGCACGTTGTGGCTGAACAACCCCCTGCCGATGATGGGGATATCGGACAGGAAGGGGATGGACAGGTCGGCAAAGCCGTTTTTGATGTTGGAATAGTCCCCCATGATTGGCCAGCGGACCGCCTTGATGGCGTTGCCCACGAAGAAGTACACGCCCAGACCGAAGGTGGTCAGGGTCAGACCGGTGATGTTCTGATTGGCCTGCAGGCTGACGGTGAGGGCGGCAAACAGCAGACCCATCAGCGCGCCCAAAGCGAAGGCGGTGGCGATGCCGATGACCAGACTGTTGGTGTAGCAGCCAACCACGTAACCGAAGATGGCGCCCACGGCCATGATGCCCTCCACGCCCAGGTTTAGGCTACCGGACTTTTCCACCACGATCTCGCCCACGGTGCCGTAAAGCAGGGGGATGTTGTACACGATGATGTTGTGAATAAAGGTGGTAATGACGCCCAGTTTATCCATTTCCATCACTTGCTGCCCCCTTTCTTGGAAACGATGCGGAAGCGGATGAAGAAGTCCGCGGTGAGAACCAGGAACAAAATCACGCCCTGGAGCATATTGGCAAAGCTGGAATCCACCTTGGAGAAGGTGGCGGCGGCGGCCACGGAGCCGTAGTGCAGCATGGAGATCAGGGCGGACACCACGAAGATGACGGCGGTGTTCAGTTGGCTGAGCCAGGCCACGATGATGCCCGTCCAGCCCACGTCCTCGGTAATGGCGGTGGACAGAACGCCCGCGGTGCCGACCTTAAAGGCGGCGGCAAGGCCGATCAGGCACGCGGACAGGAACACGGTGCGCAGCACGATGGCGTTGACCTTCATGCCAGCATAGTGGGCGGTGCCGGCGCTGTCACCCACCACGCTGATCTCATAGCCGTGCTTGGTGTACTTCAAATACACGAAGACCAGCGCGCCGATAAGGAAGGTCAAAATCACGCAGATGTTCAGGCCGAACCTGCCCAGCATGATGCGGGGGAAACTTGCCAGCGCGGAGAAGTCCTCGAACACGGGACGAGCGGATTTCTCCTGCAGGAAGAAGTTCCAGTCGGCCTTGGTCTCGCCCAAAAAGATGAGCAGGTACAAAGCCACGTAGTTGAGCATCAGGGTCATCAGGGTCTCGTTGGTGCCGAAGCGAACCTTCAGCGCGGCAACGAACACGCCGTACAGACCGGCAGCCAGCATGGCGGCCACACACATGAGGACCAGGGTGACGGCATTGGGCAGGGAAGCGCCCAGCTTCAGGGCCACGGTGGCGGCGGCAATGGCGCCCAGAATGAACTGACCCTCGCCGCCGATGTTCCAAAAGCGCATCTTGAAGGCAAGCGACAGGGCCACAGAGGTCAGAGCCAGGGGAACAAAGACCTTGAGGTAATTTTCAAAGGCTTTATAGGCGATCTTGTTGCCCACCATACCCATGGTGAACATGCGGCTGTAATAGGCGAAGGGGTCAACACCCATGGCAAACAGCAGGATGCCGCCAACCACAAGGGCGGCAAAGACGGCGACCAGGTAGAAGCAGGCCTTTTTCCAAAGGGGGCAGGTGTCGCGCTTGACTATATGAAAGCCCATATCAGTTCTCCCCCTCCTCTTTCGCGGCGTTCAGGTGTTCCTCGGTGATGTTGGTGTCTCGGGCGATGCCGGCGGGTTTGTCCTCGTACTTGTCGGTCAAGTCCAATGCGCCGGTCATCATCAGGCCCAGCTCTTCCTTGCTGGTCTTGTGGGCGTGGACCACGCCCATGACGCGGCCATGGCACAGCACCATGATCTTGTCGCACAGGGAGAGCATCACGTCCAGATCCTCACCCACGAACAGGATGCCCACGCCGTCCTGCTTCTGCTGGTTGAGGATGTCGTAGATGGCGTAGGAGGAGTTGATGTCCAGGCCACGGACGGGATAGGCGGTGACGATGACATTGGGGCCGGCCTTGATCTCGCGGCCCAGCAGTACCTTCTGCACGTTGCCGCCGGACAGCCGGCGCACCGGGGTCTCGGTGGAGGGAGTGACCACCTCCAGCTCCTCAATGACCCGCTGGGCATCCTCGCGGCCCGTCTTGCGGTCCACGAAGGGGCCCTTGGTGTCGGCATAGTTTTTCAGGATCATGTTATCCGTAATGGACAGGGAGGGGGCAAGACCCATGCCCAGACGGTCCTCCGGGATAAAGGACATGGAGATGCCCTTTTCCAAAATAGCCTTGGGGGGCAGACCCACGATGTTGTCACCCTTGTGGATCATCAGGCCCGACTGGACGGGCCGCAGGCCGGCGATGGCCTCGCACAGCTCCTTCTGACCACAGCCGGCGATGCCGGCAACGCCCAATATCTCTCCGCCGCGGATGTAGAAACTCACCTTATCGATGGCCACGGCGCCCTCGTCGTTTCGGATAGTCAGATCCCGGATCTCCAGCAGGGGGCGGGTGGTCTCCACCTCGGGCCGGGCAATGTTCAGGTCGATCTTGCGACCCACCATCCACTCGGTCAGTTCCTGCTCGTTGGTTTCGGCGGTGTTGACGGTGGTGATATACTCGCCCTTGCGCAGGATGGCTACCCGGTCGGAGATCTCCATCACCTCGTTGAGCTTGTGGGTGATGATGATAATGGAATGACCCTCTTCCTTCATGCGGCGCAGGACGTTGAACAGCTTTTCGATCTCCTGCACGGTGAGCACGGCGGTAGGCTCGTCCAAAATGATGATCTTGGCGCCGTAGTACAGCACCTTGATGATCTCCAGGGTCTGCTTCTCGCTGACGGCCATGTTGCACACCTGTTTGCGGGGGTCGATGTCAAAGCCGAACTTGCGGGCCATCTCTTCGATCTCGCCGTACCGCTGGCCCTTCAGGGCGAAACCGGACTTTTCCCGGCCCATCCAGATGTTGTCGGCAGCGGAGAACACGTCCACCAGCTTGAAGTGCTGATGGACCATGCCGATGCCCAGCCGCTTGGAGTCCTCCGGCGAAGTGATGGTGACCGGCTGTCCGTCGATCAGAATTTCGCCGGCGTCCGGGGCGTAGATGCCTGAGAGCATGTTCATCAGCGTGGTCTTGCCCGAGCCGTTTTCGCCCAGCAGGGCCAAAATTTCACCCTGGCGCAGGTTCAGGTTGATGTTGTTGTTTGCCACAACGCTGCCAAAGGTTTTGGTGATGCCCCGCATCTCAATGGCGTACTGTTCCGGCATAGCACAACCTCCTCTTGGTATAGAGTAGGGGCCGGCGTCCCCGACGGCCCTGGGGTTCTTGGATGTTTGGGGCGTCCGGGAGGCCGCCCCCTACGACTTGGTTATTCCGCTTCGGCACAGAAAAGACTGGACCAAAGAGCAACAACCAAGAAACCCCGGGCCGGCCGCGAGGGTCGGCCCGGGGCTGCGGGTCTTATTGGGGAGAGGGAGAATTACACTTCCTCAACGCCGGCCACCAGGTAGTTCATGGTGCCGGTGATCACGCCGTCCTCCACGGAGGGGCCGCCGGCAGCAACGATAACGTTGCCGGCGTTGTCCACCAGGTCGGCGTCGGCGGAGGTGATGGTGCCGTCAGCGGCGACGGACAGCTTCACGCCGGAGAACACGTCCCACTCGCCGTCAACCATCAGCTTCTTGGCAGCGGCGATGGCCTTGTCGGTGTTGGCAGCGCAGTTGGCGGTCAGCTCGGAAGCGTCAACGAAGCCCTCCTTCAGGCCGCCGTAGTAGGCGGGGCCGCCCATCTTCTCAACGAACTTGGAAGCATCGCCCTCGCAGTCGATAGCGGCCTGCATGGCGGTGGCGTAGTAGACGTTCCAGTTCCAGATGGCAGCGGTCAGGTGAGCGGCGGGAGCATCGGCGGTCATGTCGGAGTTGTAGCCGCAGCCGAACACGCCGGCGTTCTGAGCGGCGATCTGGGGCTGAGCGGAGTCGCAGTGCTGGGAGATGACGCCGCAGCCGAAGGTGTTGATCAGCTCCTCGGCATAGGCCTTCTCGTTGACCTCGTCAGCCCAGGCGCCCAGGTTCTTGACGTAGACCTTGGCGTCGGGGTTGGCAGCCTGCACGCCCAGAGCAAAGCCGTTGATACCGGAAGCGGTCTCGGCATAGGCGGTGGTGTAAGCGGCCACGTAGCCAACGTTGTTGTTGCCGGTCTCCAGGCTCTTCAGACCGGCGGCGATGCCGGCCAGATAGCGGGCCTGATAGGCGCGGCCGAAGTAGTTGTTGAAGTTGGTGTCGTTGCTCAGGTAGCCGGTGCCGTGAGAGAAGATGACCTCGGGATAGGTCTCGGCGGCCTCGGCCATGGCGTCGATGTAGCCGAAGGAGATGCCGAAGATGATGTCAACGCCCTGACCAACCAGAGTGTCAACAGCGGCCAAAACCTGCTGCTTGTCCTCGGGGACTTCGTCCACGATGAACAGCTGGGTCTCGGGGTTCAGGCCCAGGTCGTTCATGCCGCCCACGATGCCGCTGTGATGGGCAAAGGTGTAGCCGGCGGTGTCGTTCTTGCTGTTGATGTAGATAGCACCGACCTTCAGGTCAGCACCGGCGGTCTGCTCGCCGGAGACGTCGCCGCCGCAGGCGGCCAGGGACAGGGTCATAGCCAGAGCCATGACCAGCGCGAGAAACTTCTTCATTGTGGTTTTCCTCCCTAATATTTAGGTTTGTTTTATTAAAAACGGCCGTGGCCGAATTTAATCAATCGACGAAGGTGATGCCGTCGGTCTCGCTCATGGAGGCCACCCGGGCAAGGGACTCCACCCGCATGCCGGAAGCACGCAGTTGGTCACCGCCGGGCTGGAAGGCCTTTTCAATGACGATGCCGGCACCCACCAGCTCCGCCCCGGACTGGGCCACGATGGCAGCAAGGCCGCGCAGCGCCTCGCCATTGGCCAGGAAGTCGTCGATGAGCAGGACCTTGTCACCGGGGTGCAGATACTCTTTGGAGACAATGACGTTATAGACCTTGCCGTGGGTGAAGGATTCCACCCTGGCGGTATAAACGTCGGGGGAGATGTTGCTGGACTGGGATTTCTTGGCGAAGACCACGGGGCAATCAAAGTGCCGGGCGGCAAGGCAGGCGATGCCGATACCGGACGCCTCGATGGTCAGGATCTTGTTGACTTCGCAATCGGCAAAGCGGCGCTTGAACTCCGCGCCGATGGCGTCAAACAAAGTCACGTCCATCTGATGGTTCAAAAAGCTGTCCACCTTCAGCACTTCGGTGCCGCGGATCTTGCCATCCTTGCGGATGCGGTCTTTCAGCAGCTGCATTTGCTCGCCCCCCTGGGTCCTATAAAAAATACAGATTTATTTTACTCCAAAATCCGTCGAACTGCAACGGATTTGGGAAAAATTGTGGAAAATGTCAAGACAAAGTTTTCTTCTTCAGCGGGGTGCGTCGGCCGTTGGGGTGCTGGATGACAGTGTGGTCCAGCTGGGTCTTGAGATTGCCGGTGACGGACTCGATATATTCCCGGCGCAGGGCGTCCCGCTCGGCGGTCTCCTCCGCTGTCAGACCCTCGGCCTTTGCCTTACGGGCCAGGGCGTTGATGCGGTCGATTTTTTCCTGTGTCATAAAAACAACTCCTTGCGATATGGACGTAGGGCCCGATGCCCTCACCGGACCGTCCAAATCAAATATAACGCTCGATGGTCAGGGTGACGCGCCCCTTGCGGGACAGGCCGCCCACCTCGGTCAGCACGCACTTGCCAAGGCCGCGACAGGTCAGCACGTCCCCCTGGGCCACGGGCTTGTCCGATTTCAGGCACTCCCGGTGGTTGACCATGACCCGGCCGGCGGAAATGAGGTCCGCCGCCTTGCCCCGGCTGGTGGAAAAGCCGCAGGCAACCACCGCGTCCAGCCGCAGGGTGGACACCGTGTCCCGAATGACACGCACCTTCGGCGGAGCGACTGAAATATCGCCTAAAGCGGCACGCTGCAGCTTCAGCCGCCAGCGGCCGGCGCTGTCCCACTGGGACAGCAGGATGTCCAGCGCATCGGACATCACAAGGACGAAACAGCCGGCGGCATCGATGATAATGTCGCCCAGTTTCTCCCGGGTGATGCCAAGGCCCATGATGGAACCGAGAATATCCCGGTGGCTGAGGTCGGCATCCTTGGGGAAGGAGGCCCGCAGGGCGGACACGGGGCCGTCGGGGTCGGCCAGCCAGTCCCCCTGCTCCTGCCAGTCGGGCAAAAAGACGCAGATCTGCCGCTCGGCCCCCTCGAAGCCGCCAAAGAAAAAATGCCGGGGATGACCGGCGGCGCCCAGCAGGTCGGTCACCGCCGCCTGCTCGGCGGGGGAGAGAAACTGGGTGTGGGCGGGGACGGAGCGGTTTTGGGCCAGCTCCAGCTTGTCCAGCGCCCGGGCCAGCAGCACTCTCGTGTCGGCATCCCGGGCGCACTTGTTCAACAGTTCGGTCTTGGTCACAGCGATCTCCTTAACGAATGAACGAACGCCGCCCGCTCTCCGAGGGGGAGCGGGCAGGCGAAGTTAACGATGATACAGTTTGTTGGTCTGATACTGGGGCTCGGTGGTCAGCAGCAGGCCCAGCTTTTTATAGGTGGAGCTGTCCGCATTGGACAGGATGACCGAGCAGTGAGCCTGACAGTTTTTCAGCTGACCCAGGCAATCCAGCGCCTTTTGGGCCAGAGGGTCGGTATTGGCGGAGGTGGCAAGGGCGATGAGCACTTCGTCACTGTGCAGACGGGGGTTGGCGGAGCCCAGGTGGCGAACCTTCAGGTTTTGGATAGGCTCGATGGCCGACTGGGCGATCAGGTGTACATCGTGGTCAATGCCGGCCAGATCTTTCAAGGCGTTGAGCAGGGCGGCGGCGGAGCAGCCCATCAGTTCCGAGGTTTTACCAACCGCCATCTTGCCGCCGGGCAGCTGGATGCACATGGCCGGCTCGCCGGACGCTTCGGCGGCCTCCAGCGCGGGAGTGACGCAGGTGCGGTCGGTGGGCTTCAGATCCATCTGACTCATCAGGGTCTGCAGCTTGTCCAGCTCCACAGAGCAGTCCTGACCCTTGCGGCTGCAGCAGACGGCCTGGTAGTAGCGGCGGATGATCTCCTGCCGGGAGGCACCCCGGCACGCCTCGTCGTCCACGATGCAGTTGCCGGCCATGTTCACGCCCATATCCGTGGGGGACTTGTAAGGGCAGGAACCCATGATCTCCCGGAAGGTGGCGGACAGGACGGGGAAAATTTCCACGTCACGGTTATAGTTGACGGTAGTCTGACCGTACGCCTCCAGGTGGAAGGGGTCGATCATATTCACGTCGTTCAGGTCGGCGGTGGCCGCCTCGTAGGCCAGGTTGACCGGGTGCTTCAGGGGCAGGTTCCAGATGGGGAAGGTCTCGAACTTGGCGTAACCGGCATCAATGCCCCGCTTGTGGTCGTGATACAGCTGGGAAAGGCAGGTAGCCATCTTGCCGCTGCCGGGGCCGGGGGCGGTGACGATGACCAGGGGCCGGGTGGTCTGAATATAGTCGTTGCGGCCAAAACCTTCGTCACAGACGATGCGCTGCACGTCGTTGGGGTAGCCGGGGATGGGATAGTGGCGGTAGGTCTTGACCCCAAGGGAGTTCAGCCGGGACTCAAAGGCCACGGCGGCGGCCTGATCGGCCCAGCGGGTGAGGACCACGCTGCCCACGTACAGGCCGATGTCGCGGAAGGCGTCGATCAGGCGCAAAATCTCTAGATCGTAGGTGATGCCAAGGTCGCCGCGGACCTTGTTCTTCTCGATGTCGGCGGCGTTGATGGCGATGACGATCTCCGCCTGGTCGGCCAGCTGGACCAGCATCTTGACCTTGCTGTCCGGCTGGAAGCCGGGCAGCACCCGGGAGGCGTGGAAGTCGTCAAACAGCTTGCCGCCGAATTCCAGATACAGCTTGCCGCCGAACTGGTCGATGCGCTGGCGGATATGCTCCGACTGCAGCTGCAGATATCTGTCATTGTCAAATCCGCGCTTATACACGTACATCGTCCCCTTCGGCAAAAAATACCTTTACTATTTTACAATTTGCGCGCCGCGCAGTCAAGGCAAAAGCGGCAGAAAAACCGCAAAGAGCGCAATTATTCCACGTCCAGATGGGCGAACGCGGAGTCGGGCAGCAGGTCGGACAGTTCCACCAAGGCGGGGGCAAAGCCGCCGGCGTAGTCGGCGCGGGGCGCGCACACGGACAGGGGGGCGCCGGAGGGACACAGGGGCAGGGAAAGGGTGACCCGGATGCCGTCCCGACGCTCCATCATCAGGGTGCCGCCGTGGAGGGTCACCACCCGCTGGGCCAAAGCAAGGCCAAGGCCGGCCCCCTCGCCGGGCTGGGGGATGCGGTCGGTGGGAGGGTCCCCGGCCAGCAACAGGACAAGGGACCTGCCGTCGTCCCGGCCACCGGTTCCGGACAGGGTCAGCAGGGCGCGGTCGTTTCGCTTGGCCAGGGACAGGGTCAGGGTGCTGCCCTCTTCAGCGGCCCGGGCCGCGTTGGAAATCAGCTCCAACAACAGCTTTTCCAGCAGGGCGCTGTCCCCACTGACCAGCAGAGAGGACAGGGAGCTGTCAAATTCCAGATGCAGGTCGGCTTCCGTCAGCAGGCCCTGAGCTGCGGCGCACACCTCCCGGCACAGGCCGGCAAGGTCCAGGGTGACGGGAAGGAAGAAAAAGGCGTCCGACTCCAGACTGCGCAGCAGGTCCAGCTGTTCGGTCAGGCGCAGCATACGGCACAGAGTGCGGTTCAAACCCGCAAGGCGGTCGGATGCGGAGCTGCCCTGGGTCTCGCGGCCCAGCAGCTGGGCGGTCAGCATCAGCTGGGCAAGCTGCTGACGCAGGCAGCGCATCACACCGTCCAGCTGGGGGAGGGACAGCGCCTCGTGCCGGGTGGCGTGGAGCAGGAAAAGCACGCCGTCCTCCAGCGGGGCGGCAGACATGTGCCAGCTTTGATCGCCGGCCAGCACCAGCGCTGCGGCGGGAGGCTGGCACAGCAGACATTCGGGCAGGGCGCTGCCGGGGGCAAGGTTGCAAAACAGCTGCGCCGCTGCGGAATTAAAGGCTTCTATGCGATTGCTGCGGGCGAACAGCGCCGGTTCGGGAATGGCCTGCAGCAGGGAAGAATCATAGGGTGACAAAAAAGGTCCCACCTTTACAATGCGTGATAACGTAGCTTATGCAAAACGGGGCACAGCTTCCGCTCGTTTAAGTATAGCAAAAACTGGAGTGACACACAAGAAAAAGGGCGTTTTTTGTAGAAATTTATATAAAATGAAGGAATGGTGCGAAAAAACAAAAAAGGGTCTTGCGTTTGTGGGATTTTGGGGTATAATATTTGTGCAAATCCGCAAAAAATTTATATAACGGAGGAGAACAACAATGAGCATCAAAGTTGGTATTAACGGTTTTGGCCGCATCGGCCGCATGGTCTTCCGTGCCAGCCTGAACCACCCCGAGATCGAGATCGTCGGCATCAATGACCTGTGCCCCGCTGAGTACCTGGCCTACATGCTGAAGTACGACACCATGCATGGTCAGTGCAAGGCCGAGATCGGCAGCACCGATACCGCCATCGTCGTCAACGGCAAGGAGATCCCCGTCTCTGCCGAGCGCAACCCCGCTGACCTGCCCTGGGCCAAGCTGGGTGCTGAGTACGTCGTGGAGTCCACCGGCCTGTTCCTGACCAAGGAGAAGGCCCAGGGCCACATCGACGCCGGCGCCAAGAAGGTCGTTATGTCCGCCCCCTCCAAGGACGACACCCCCATGTTCGTCTGCGGCGTGAACCTGGACAAGTACACCACCGACATGAACTTCGTGTCCAACGCCTCCTGCACCACCAACTGCCTGGCCCCCATCGCCAAGGTCCTGCACGACAACTTCGGTATCGTGGACGGCCTGATGACCACCGTGCACTCTGTCACCGCCACTCAGAAGACCGTTGACGGTCCCTCTCTGAAGGACTGGCGCGGCGGCCGTGCTGCTACCGGCAACATCATCCCCTCTTCCACCGGCGCCGCCAAGGCCGTGGGCAAGGTTATCCCCGAGCTGAACGGCAAGCTGACCGGTATGTCCATGCGTGTTCCCACCCTGGACGTGTCCGTTGTTGACCTGACCGTCAACCTGGCCAAGCCCGCCAAGTACGACGAGATCTGCGCCGCCATGAAGGCCGCCTCCGAGGGCGAGCTGAAGGGCGTTCTGGGTTACACCGACGAGGACGTGGTTTCTTCCGACTTCCTGGGTGACACCCGCACCTCCATCTTCGACGCCAAGGCCGGCATCGCCCTGACCGACACCTTCGTGAAGGTCGTTTCCTGGTACGACAACGAGATCGGCTACTCCAACAAGGTTCTGGAGCTGATCGAGCACATGTAC
>JAZSAP010000032.1:0-7259 GCA_045601925.1 Lawsonibacter sp. | reverse complement strand
GTGGACAAGCTTTGCTGCGTGGCCGAATGTTTGGACAGTGAAGCATACCGGGCCGCCCTTACGCCCCTGCTGGACAAGGGCGAGAGCTTTGCGGCCTGCCGTCAGCGGGCGGTGGAGCAGGTGCTGGGCAAGGAGCCGGGCAGCCTGTTGGCAAAACCCAACAACAATCTCGGTGTGGAATACATTCGCGCCCTGAATGCCCTTGAAAGCGATATCAGGCCCATGACCGTTCTGCGGCAGGGGGCTGGCCATAATGAATTGACAAATAAAACGGCGTTCCGCTCCGCAACCCAGCTGCGGGCAGAGATTGCCACAGAGAATTGGAACGAGGTGGAGGGATATCTTCCCACGGGTGGACTTGACCTGCTGAAGCAGGCGTCACGCCCCGAACTGCATCGGGTGGAGCGGGCCATTCTCGCCCGTCTGCGTGCCATGACGGCGGAGGATTGGGCACAGCTGCCCGACTCCGGGGCGACGGAGGGCCTGCCCCAGCGGCTGGAGCGGGCGGGGAAGACCTGCACCGACCTTGCCGACTTCTTTGACCGAGCCAAAACAAAGCGCTTTGTCCATGCCCGCCTGCGGCGGCTGGTGCTGTGGGCGTGCTTGAACCTGACCGTCGCCGATGTGCCCCAAACACCGCCCTATATCCGGGTGTTGGGGTTCAACCAACAGGGGAGACGTGTGCTGGCCCAAATGCGCAAGGCGGCGACCTTGCCCGTTATCACCAAACCCGCTCACGCCAAGCGGCTGGATGGCGATGGGCGGCGGCTGTTTGAGGTGGAAAGCCGCTGCACCGACCTGTACGACCTGTGTCTTGGCACCATCCCCGCCCCGGGCAGGGAGTGGACCTGCGGGCCGGTGGCGGGGGAGGAATAAACCTGCGGAAAGGCTGTTGTATCGGTTGCTTTTTGGATAAATTAGGTATATAATACCTTGTTAGTGTCCCTGTAAGGAGAATGAGTATGAAAAAGCACATTCTGCTGCCTGCCCTTGCGTGGGTGGGCGGTATCGCGGGGTTCGCCCTGCGCAGATGGGAATTGAATACAGCCTATGACCCGGCGACCAAGCTTATGAGCATAACAGCCGGCGGAATTCTGCTGGTGCTGCTGATGGCGGCCCTTGCTGCGGTGTTTATAACGGCCTGCCGCAGGATACCGCGATTGACGGCTCCGGACTGGTTTTACGCCCCCGCCTCCGGCTATGCCACCGTGGCCCTGACCGGCGGTTTGGTGATGCTGATCGCCGGCGGTATGGGTCTGTGGCAGATGTATACCACCGGGGAGCGGAACGTGATGGGCCTTGTGGTAAGTCTGCTGCTGGCACTCGGTGGTGCCGCGGCAGCCATGGCGGTTCCGAAAATCTACCGGGGCTATTGGTCGAACGGGGTGCCTGTTTTGCTGATGGGGCCTGCGTTTGCAGCATTGGTCTGGTTGGTGTGCGTGTATCAGCAGCATGCCCGGCAGCCGGAGGTGCAGCTGTACGCATGGCAGGTTCTGTCCGCCGTGGCTATCGTGCTGGCCCTGTACGGACAGGCGACGCTTTCTCTTGACAAGGGCGGCGCAGGCCGCACCTGCGTGTTTGGCCTGACGGCCATTGCCATGACCCCCGTTGCCCTTGCCGACGGCGTGGGCCTTGTCTATACTTTGGTGTGGCTGGGCAGCGCTGTGTCGTTGACCGCCCAAAGCTATATGCTGCTCAATGCCGCCTTTGGTCCGGATCGACCCGAGCGAATGTGTCCGGCAGCGGATGAGGAGCAAACCGAAGAAGAAACTGAATTGGAGGATACCGACAATGGCCAATAAATTCTATATCACCACCCCCATTTACTACCCCAGTGACAAGCTGCACATCGGCCACTCCTACTGCACCGTGGCCACCCACGCCATGGCCCGCTACAAGCGGCTGACCGGCTGCGACGTACTGTTTCTGCCCGGCACCGACGAGCATGGACAGAAGATCGAGGACAAGGCCGCCCAGGCTGGCGTGACCCCTCAGGAGTTCGTGGACAACATTGTCAAGGGTGAGCGGGGCATTCTGGACCTGTGGAAGCTGATGAACATCTCCAACGACCGCTTCATCCGCACCACCGACGACTACCATGTTGCCGCCATTCAGAAGATTTTTAAGAAGATGTACGAGAACGGTGACATCTACAAGGGCAGCTACAAGGGCAAGTACTGCAAGCCCTGCGAGTCCTTCTGGACCGAGAGTCAGCTGGTGGACGGCAAGTGTCCCGACTGCGGCCGCCCGGTGGAGGACGCAGAGGAGGAAGCCTACTTCTTCCGTCTGTCCAAGTATGCCGATAGGGTGCAGGATCTGCTGGAGAATACCGACTTTTTGGAGCCCCGCTCCCGCGTGAACGAGATGGTCAACAACTTCATCAAGCCCGGTTTGGAGGACCTGTGCGTGTCCCGCACCAGCTTCACCTGGGGCGTGCCTGTGGACTTTGACCCCGGCCACGTGGTCTACGTATGGGTGGACGCCCTGTTCAACTACACCACCGCTCTGGGCTTCCTGAACGATAAGTACGACGATTACAAGGACTTCTGGCCTGCCGATGTCCACTTTGTGGGCAAGGAGATCGTCCGATTCCACTCCATCATCTGGCCCGCCATGCTCATGAGCATGGACATGCCCCTGCCCAAGAAAGTCTTCGGTCACGGCTGGCTGCTGCTGGACGGCGGCAAGATGAGCAAGTCCAAAGGCAACGTGGTTGACCCCTATGTGCTGGCCGAGATGTTCGGCGTGGACGCCCTGCGCTTCTTCCTGCTGCGCACCTTCCCCTTCGGTTCCGACGGCAACTTCTCCAACGAGAGCCTGATCGGCACCATCAACGTGGATCTGGCCAACGACCTGGGCAACCTGCTCAGCCGAACTGTGTCCATGGTGGACAAGTACTTCGGCGGCCAGCTGCCCACCGCCCGCAAGGCTGACGCCCTGGACGAGGAACTGGTGACTTTGGCCTCCGGCCTGCGCGCTCGCTATGAGGAGCAGATGGAGCAGTATGCCTTCCAGAACGCCTTGGCCGAGGTGTTTAAGGTCATCGGCCGGGCCAACAAGTACATTGATGAGAACGCTCCCTGGGCCCTGGCCAAGGATATGGAGTCCAACGGTGAGCGCCTTGCCACCGTCATGTACAACCTGCTGGAGTGCCTGCGTATCTCCGCCATCCTGCTGACCCCCTTCATGCCCGATTCCGCCGCCAAGATTTTGGAGCAGATCGGTGCCTGTGAGTGCTGCTCCACCTGGGACAGCACCGCTGTGTACGGTTCTTTGAAGGCTGACGTGAAGGTCTGCCGCGGGGACAACCTGTTCCCCCGCATCGACGCCGAGAAGGCCATCGCCGAGCTGGAGGCCATTGCAGAGGCCGCCAAGAAGGCCGCCCTGCCCGATCTGGAGCTGGAGCCTCAGCTGACCGAGCAGGTGGACTTTGACACCTTCTGCAAGTCCGACTTCCGGGCCGTGAAGGTCAAAGCCTGCGAGAACGTGAAAAAGAGCGACAAGCTGCTGAAGTTCACCCTGGACGACGGCACCGGCACCGACCGGCAGATCCTGTCCGGAATTGCCAAGTTCTATAAGCCGGAGGAACTGGTGGGCAAGACGCTGATGGCCATTGTCAACCTGCCCCCCCCCAAGATGATGGCTCAGGAGTCCTGTGGTATGCTGATTTCCGCAGTCCACACCGAGAAGGGCGAGGAGAAGTTGAACCTGCTGATGCTGGACGACAAGATTCCCGCCGGCGCAAAGATGTGCTGATAAGTTCTAAATGCAAAAGAAGCCGCCCGTTTGGGCGGCTTCCGCCTTTTTGTTTCACAACACCGCAGGGCCCGACGACTCGGAAGACCGCAAATGAGGTTGCTTTGTAAGGGTAGGGGCGCATGGGGCCGCCCCTACGGATGCGGTATACCCCTTTCGGGTGCAGCCTAAAGAAGCGGCGCGGTGTCGTCACAGGTGCTTGCACCAAGTCACATTTGCTGGCAAACCCCGGCGGCGTTTTGGTTCCTTTGCCGCCGCGGGCAAAGGAACTCGCCCGCAGGGCGAAACCACATACAGGCAAAACACCCCCAGCTGACCTGTGCAGCCGGGGGTGTGATTTACTTTTTGGGATAGGGCGTGCTGACAGAAGTACGGCCCAGCAGGTAGTCCACACTGACACCGTAAAAGTTGGCGAGTTTGTGAAGAGAAGCAATAGGAACATTCAAATTGCCCAGTTCATAGTCGGAATATGTGGTTTGATGAACATCCAGAAGCGCGGCAAGTTCTTTCTGGGAAAGGTCGCGGTCTTCGCGCAAATCACGAATACGAAGTTGATACATATCAATCACCCAAAAATATTATGGGTTAAGGGAATATCCCATATTTCATTTTAAGGGACAATCCCTTAAAATGATGGTGAGGTGATTTAATGTCATTATACAAAGAATTATACTTCAAACTCTTTGCGGCCATAGCCGATGCGGTGGAGGACATGGAGCAGGAAAACTATGGCTTGGCCAAACAGCGACTGATCGCCGCCCAGCAGGAGGCGGAGGAACGCTACATCTCCGCAGGGCCCGAAGAAGAATGATAAACGGGAGCAGATGCCGTATCTGCTCCCGTTTTGTGTTGGTTTAATTGCGGCGGTTGCCTCTTTGGGTCAGCAGCACCAGCCGCAGCAGCTGCAGGATGGAGGAGGCCACTGCAGCCACATAGGTCATGGCGGCGGCGGACAGCACCTTGCGTGCGCCGGTCAGTTCCTGCCCTTGCAGCAGGTTGGCACGTTCCAGCACGGCCATGGCTCGGCGGGAGGCGTTGAACTCCACTGGCAGGGTGATGAGCTGGAACAGCACCACAAAGCTGAACAGGATCACGCCCACCTGGGCAAGACCGGTGAAGCCAAGCACAATGCCCAGCAAAATCAGGGGCCAGGACAGCATGGAGCCGATGTTGGCCATGGGGACGGACGCCGAGCGCAGCTTCAGCGGGGCGTAGTGAGTGTGGTGCTGAATGGCGTGGCCACACTCGTGGGCGGCAACGCCCAACGCCGCAACGGAAGTCTGCCCATACACGCTGTCAGAAAGACGTAGCACCTTTTTGGTGGGGTCATAGTGGTCGGACAGATTGCCGCTGACCCGCTCGATGCGCACGTCGGTGATATTGGACAGGCGCAGAATGGTTGCCGCCACATCCTGTGCGGCCAAACCGCGCATGTTGGGGGTGCGGCTGAATTTGTTGAAGGTGCTTTTGACCCGCCACGAGGCGATCAGGGAAATGACCGCGCCGATGAGAACGAGAAAATAGGTGGAGTCCCAGTAGAAGTAGGGCATAGCGGTTACCTCCGTAATAAATTACAGACATAGTATATCACAGATGCGGCAAAAAGAAAACCGTGGTGCAAATTTTGCACCACGGTTTTTGCGCGTTTTTTCAGCGCAGCACAGCGCCGCAATCGGCCTCCAGAGCAGCCAGAATGGACTTCACGTCGGCATCGGCCTCTTCGGCGGTCAGGCTGCGGTCGTCGGCACGGAGCACCAGACTGAAGGCCACAGACTTCTTGCCCTCGTCCACGCCCTTGCCACGGTAGATGTCGAACAGAGCGACCTCACGCAGCAGGGACTTGCTTCCCTTGCGGATAGCGGCTTCCAAAGCGCCCACGGTGACCGCCTCGTCGCAGACCACGGCGATGTCACGGGTGACAGCGGGGAACTTGGGCAGGGGGATGTACTGGGCATCGGGACCCTTACAGCAGCGCAGCTGTTCGAAGTCCAGCTCGGCGCAGAAGAACTTGGCATCCACGTCGAAGTTCTGTGCCACCAGGGGGTGGATCTGACCCAGAACGCCGATCTTGCGGCTGTCCACGTACACCTCTGCACACTGACCGGGGTGGTAGGAGGGGTTGTTGTTGACAGGAATGAACTCCATGCTCTCCACACGCAGGTCACGCAGGATGGACTCCACAACGCCCTTCATGGCGTAGAAGTCCATGTTGTCGCCGTAAGCGCCCAGGGACAGCACTTTGTTCTCTACGGCCAGACCGTCGTCACCGCCGGGCAGGTAGATGCGGCCCACCTCGTAGAGCTTTGCGTTCTTGTTGCGGTAGTTGTAGTTGCGGGTCAGGATCTCCAGCATGGAGGGCAGCACAGTGGTGCGCATGATGGAGGTGTCTTCACCCAGGGGGTTCAAAATCTTAAAGGACTCACGCCTGGCACAGTCCTCGGGCCAGCGGATCTTGTCGTAGGCGGTGGGGGAGATGAAGGAGTAGGTGATGATCTCGTCGTAACCGAAGCTGCGGCACAGCTCGCCCAGACGGCGCTCCAGCTGCTGGACGGGGGAGTAGCCGCCCAGAGTGGTCTGACCACGCATCAGGGTGCAGGGGATGTTGTTGTAGCCGAAGAAACGGGCTACTTCCTCGGCAAGGTCGGAGTAATGCTCCACGTCGCCACGGAAGGAGGGAACGGTGACCTTGTCGCCGTCCACCTCGAAGCCGACCTTGCGCAGGATGCGAACCATCTCGTCCTTGGGAACGTTGGTACCCAGCAACTCGTTGATCTTGTCGGCACGCAGCTCCAGCACGGTGGGCTGGGGCACGTAGTTCAGGATATCGATGACGCCGTCCACAACCTCGCCGGCGCCCAGCATTTCAACCAGCTCACAGGCACGGTCCACGGCGGGCAGGGTGTTCAGAATGTCCAGACCCTTCTCAAACTTGGCGGAAGCCTCGGTACGCATACCCAGGGCCAAAGCAGTCTTGCGGATGCAGGTGCCGTTGAAGTTGGCAGACTCGAAGACCACGTCTACGGTGTCGGCCACGATCTCGCTGTTCAGGCCGCCCATGATACCGGCAAGGCCCACGGCACGTGTGTCGTCGGCGATGACCAGCATGGAGGAGGTCAGCTTGCGCACGTTGCCGTCCAGAGTGGTCAGCTCCTCGCGGTCCTCGGCACGGCGCACCACGATCTTGCCGCCCTTAACGTAGCGGTAGTCGAAGGCGTGCATGGGCTGGCCGTACTCCAGCATGACGTAGTTGGTGATGTCCACGATGTTGTTGATGGGGCGCACGCCCATGGAGCGCAGGCGCTCACGCATCCACTTGGGAGAGGGTGCGATCTTCACATTGGGCACCATACGGGCAGTGTAGCGGGGGCAGAGGTCGGGATCGGGAGTTTCCACATCCAGCAGCTCCATCAGATCGCCTTCGGCGCCGCCCTTGGCCACGGGCTCGTGGAGACGCAGCTCCTTGCCGTAGGTGGCGGCGGCCTCGCGCGCCAGTCCCATGGTGC
>JAZSAP010000031.1:0-3763 GCA_045601925.1 Lawsonibacter sp. | reverse complement strand
CCAGAGGAGTTGTGCCGGTGGGAGTCAGGTCGGAGGTGATGGTCTCGCCGTTCACCACTTCAATGACCTTGGGCGCGTAAATCATCGTGGCCTTCAGGGTGTGCTCGATGGCAGCGGGGAAGACGAACGCCTCGAAGTTGTAGGTGCCGTCGTCCTTGCCGGTGACCAGCACCCTGGCGTCGCACGGCTTGCTGAAGTACAGGGTACCGGCGGAACCGGTCATCACATTGGTCTCCAGAGGGTGTTTCTGGTCGGCAGAGCCTTCCACGATGATGAACTGGGTGTCCTTATGGCTGTAACCGCGGACGCCACCGTAGGGCAGGCTGCTGGGGGCCACGCCAATTTGCACACCGTACTCAAACTTGCCGCCGGCGGCCCAGTCCGCAGACGCAGAGCCTCCGGTAATGAGATAGTTCCAAACGAAGGCGTCATTGGGCTTGTCCTTGTTATAAGCGGTGGCGAAGGGAACCAGAACCTTGATGCCCAGTTCCTTCTCCTCGCTGTCCTTGGCGTCCTCGACAGAGTAGAAGGTGTTGGGGGTAGCCTCGATGCCATTGGCAGAGAATTCGCTGATGGTCTTCTTACCCACCAGGGTGGACTCATCGGCAGCGTTCTCCTGAACACCGATGGGAACCATGGTCTCGTTACCGGTCATGTCGACACCACGGGCGAAGAAGGTGATGATCTTCTTGCCGTAGTTATCGGTAGTCTCG
The DNA here is from genome assembly GCA_045601925.1 of Lawsonibacter sp. Taxonomy (GTDB): domain Bacteria; phylum Bacillota; class Clostridia; order Oscillospirales; family Oscillospiraceae; genus Lawsonibacter. The sequence goes on along the minus strand of JAZSAP010000031.1, from coordinate 3,050 downwards.
ATGGGCATAACGTTCAGCACGTAGAAGGTGTTGGCAATATCGAAGCTGGAGCCTTCAACCGCCTCGAAGCAGACAAACTCACCGTTGGGATCCAGATAGAAGGTGAATTTCTCATTATAGCGCGTAAAACCTTCCAAATCAGCGGCAGTCATCGTGTTGGAGATGGAGCCGTCGGTGCTGGTCTCGGTGTACTCCTTGCCGCCGTCCAGGGTGACGACCTTCTTGCCGTCCTCGGTGCGGACCTTGGTGACCTTACCGGTGACGGCCTCCATCTTGGTCAGCACGTACACGTCCCGCACGCGGGTGTAGGTGACATAGTCATCCTGGGCGATACCGTCGTACTCCACGACCTGGTCGTTGTCCGCGGTATTGCTCAGGGTCAGGCGGCCCACGATGATGCTTTCCGCATCGGCAGTGGTGCTGATATAGCCGACCTTAGCAGCCGTGTAGGCGGCGGGGGCGATGTAGCCGCACAGTTCGCCGGTCTCCAGGTCGATGGCGTAGGTACCGGCGGGAGCGTAGCTGTTGGCCACGTAGCCGGCGATGGTCTGACCGCCGGCAACATAGCCGGTGCCGCTGGTGGCGGCAACGCCGCCCGCGGGCATGTCGTACTTGGTGCCAAAGGCAGCCTTGTACTCCTTGGCGGTCTCGGCATCCTCGGTCAGAGTGATGTACTGGGCAGCCTCGGACACAGCATAGGTCTTGCCGGGCTCCTTCTCGGTGCCCCACTGTTTCTCGTACCAAACCTCAACCTTGTGGCCGAGCATTGTCTGGTCGGTAACAACGTTAAACTTGGCCTCAACCTCACCCTCGACCCAGCTAGTAACCTTGGTATACTTCTCGCCGGTGGCCTGGTTTTCGGTGATGAAGCCGGTAAATTTCTTCAGCTCGTACACAGTGCTGGCTAGAGTGTCGCGGCCCTTCAGGTGCTGGACTTCTCCACCAACCTTGTCGGCGTAGGTCTGAGCGTCCTTGTAGGAGTCGAAGGTCATCTTCTCGTCGGCAGTGCCGCCGCTGACGTACCAACCGGTCTCGTTGGACTCACTCCAGTTCAGGCCGTTCAGGGCGATGACGGCCAGTTCCTCACGGGACAGAGCGACGTTGGTACCGGGCATGGGCTTCAGATCCTCGAAGAAGTCCTCTTCCTCGGCCTTGGCCATGACGGTGTTGGGCCAGGTACCCTCACCGGCATCGATCTTCAGGGCGTTCAGGATCATGGTGGCCGCCTCGGCGGTGGTCACCTGATTGCCGGGCTTAAAGGTGCCGTCACCATAACCGGCGACAATACCCAGGGTAGAGCACCAGTTGATGTAGCCCTCGGCCCAGCCGCCCTCGAAAGAAGCGGTGTCGCTGAACTTACCATTGCCCTTGAATCCGTCGGCATTGACGTCGCCGCCGTACAGCATCTTGACAATGATGGTTGCCATCTGGGCACGGGTAACGGTACCCTTAGGCATGAATTTGCCGTCTGCGCCGGCAAACAGGCCGATGCCGCCGGTGATAGCAACCGCTTCGGTATACTTGATCTCAGCAGCGTCGGTGAAGTTGCTGGTAACCGTGGCAGGGGCGGTCTCGTCAGCGGCGGCGACAGGAGCGATGGTCATCACGCTCAGCACCATGACGAGGGCCAGAACCAGGCTAAAAGCACGCTTCAGGTTTCTCATGTGTGTTTCCTCCTTAAAATAAATTTTGGTGAACGCGTTGAACCGTTCTTTGGAACCTGCGCCTGCGCTGCGGCTTGCATACGCAGGCCACGTCCCAAAGGGAACAGCGCGTTCCGAATCACGGTCCAGATGGAATCTCTCTCCTTCCGATTTATGTAAACCGACGCCCAAAGGAGAACAAATTCCAGTGTCATTATACAATCTGCGCCCAGCTTTTGCAATATGTTTTTGCAAGATTATTCTGTTTTTTGCTGTTTTTGCCGCAGAATACAAGGCCTTTCCTCCCCGTAAATCGGAGCAAAAAGAACACCGCCGCACTCAACAGGGCGCGGCGGTGCAGTCTGTTATTCACCTTTTATCACGTTCAGCGCCCGGGGGCAATTCTCCAGTCGGCTGATGGCGTAGGTACCACCGTACTCGCCGTCGGTGGTCCAGGCGAGGGGTTCGTCGGCGGTGATGGTCACGCTTCCGGTTTGGAACGTGATGACGGCAGGGGTGTCCATAGGCTTGTTGCCGGCAATGGCCTGCAGGGCGGCGGCAAGGTCGGCCAGCTTTACGTTTTTGCGGACCAGCAGCACCTCGAACAGGCCGTCGTCCAGCACAACCTGCTTGCTAGGCAGGGCCTTGACGCCCGCCACGGAGTAGGTGTTGCACACCATACCATATAAAAAATCATCCTCAATGATTTGACCGTCGTGTTCCACCTGCAGGTGGTGAGGGGTCAGGTTTGCCAGCTGGCCCAGACCGTTGAGCAGGTAGGCCAAATGTCCGAAGGCGTTTTTCAGCTCCTGGGGCGTGTCGTAGGCCACATCAGTAAAGGCGCCAAAGGCCGCCACGTAGATGAAGTGTCGGTCGTTCAGCCGACCCACGTCCATGGCGCAGGGTTTGCCGCCCGCCGCGATCTCCGCCGCCTTGTCCATCCGGACGGGCAGGCGCAGGTTTCTGGCGCAGTCGTTGGTGGAGCCGGAGGGCAGAAAGGCAAGGGGTGGCGGGGCGGACAGTTCCATCATACCGCTGACCGCTTCACTCAGGGTACCGTCGCCGCCGGCGCACACCACCCGGTCAAAGCCGGCGCCCAGTTCCCGGGCCACGCGGGCAGCGTCGCCCCGACACTGGGTGGGGTAGGCCGTGACCAGCCATCCCGCCCGGGTGAACGTGTCGATCAAACCGGCCAGCCGCTGGCGGATCTGCCCTTTGCCCGATGTGGGGTTGTATATGAACAGCAGTTTTTTCATCCAGTCTCCTCCCTTCCGGGTCTGCGCGTACATTACTGCTTCCATTATAACCTTCCCCGCCGCGAAAACAAGGCACACTTGCGGAAATTTACAATTTTTTTACTGCTGCGGCTCCTGACCGCAAAAAGCGACCCCGGCGGCCGAAGCCGCC
>JAZSAP010000030.1:0-10647 GCA_045601925.1 Lawsonibacter sp. | reverse complement strand
CACCCGTTATACGGGTGGCCCTGACTTGCAAAAGTGATTCCCGCTTTCGGCGCGATGCGGGAATTGGACAGAAATATTGCAAAACGTGGCGCAAACAAGCCTTGCAAGGCAAGAAGTGCAATGGTATAATCGAGGCGAACGCCATATGTGTTGACGACAGAGAGGTGTTTGATTATGCTCCGCGCTGATGGAAAAATCGTCCAGTGTGACTACCTGCTGAATCGTTGAGCTGTGTAGAACGAGGAGGAAAACAACTATGAATCCCAATGATGATAAGCGGACCCGTCTGGAGCTGACCGAGGGTGATTACCGCGTACTGGAGATCATCGGCGACTTTGTTCCCGACAACGTGTTTGATGCCCACGCCCATCTCAATCCTGCGGGCGGTCTGTCCGGCGAGAACGAGAGCTATGAGACCTACTGCCGGTGGATGGGCCCACTGCTGGGTAACCCCTCCAGCATCCGGCTGAATGCCCTGGCGGAGGTGACGGGTCCCAACGTGCAGACCATCGAGGGCCGCCGGGAGATCAATGACTACCTCAGCGCCCGCCTTGCCGAGGCGCCCAAGTGCATGGGTTCCGCCTTCATTGGTCCGGACGATACCGAGGAGCAGATCGCCGAAGTGTTGTCCCGCCCCCAAATGGTGGGCATCAAGTGCTATTCCACCACCGTGGCGGCGGAGGATCGTAACGCCATCGCCATCGGCGACTTCCTGTCTGAGGCGGCGTGGAGCGTGGCCAACCAGCTCAAGCGGCCTATCTGCCTGCATATGCTGCGGCCCACGGCCCTGGCGGATGCGGACAATTTGGCCTACATTCAGAAGATGACCGCCCGCTATCCCGATGCCAAGCTGGTGCTGGCCCACTGCGCCCGGGGTTTTGCTTCCTGGAACACCATCGAAACCATCGACAAGATCGCCCACATCGATAACATTTGGTACGATATTTCCGCCATTTGCGAGGTGGGTCCCATTGCCGCCACCATCATGCGCACCGCCGGCAAGAAGGTCATGTGGGGCAGCGACTATCCCGTGTGCAAGTGTCGTGGCAGATCCTTCTCTCTGGGAGACAGCTTCCTGTGGTTGACCGGGGCGATCTATGCTGGCATGGAGTCGATGTTTGAGGAGAAGGGCCTGCAGCCCTGCCTGTACACGCTGCAGGCCATGCTGGCTTTCAAGCAGACGGCGACTCTGCTGAATCTGGACCAAACCCAGATCGAAGATATCTTCTACAACAACGCCATGAACCTGTACGGTTTGAAGGATTGAGCATAAGAACCCCCCGTGCCGCCCGGCACGGGGGTTTCGTTGTACAAAGGAAACCACGCGATAGTCGCGTGGTTCAAAAAGGCTTAAGCGATAAAACAAACTTACCGCAGCGAAAAAGACCCCCTTGTACCCCCAAGGGGTAATGCCGTATCCGTAGGGCCCGATGCTCTCATCGGGCCGACGGCTACGCAATGTAAAGGGGGCTGGCTCCGCGTAAGCGGAGACTGGGGGATTGTGTTAATAAAAAGATTGAAGAAATGCTGTGTAGCGACAATCCCTCCGTTGCGGTTTGCGCCGCGCCACCGCCCTTTAACAAGGGGGGATGGGGTGCGGGACTGTGTTAGAGTGCGCAGAACCACAAGAAATGAAACCCGTTTACGGGTAGCAGGTAACAGATGCACGGCTGGCAGGCCAACAAAAGGCGAGCCAGTAATATTAGGGCTATGCCCGAAAATGAAATCCCCCCCGCATAGCGGGGGGGATATTTTAGCCGTAGATGGGGTACTTGGCGGTCAGAGCCAGGGCGGCGGCGCGGATTTCCTCCGCCTTGATGTCGAAATGGAAGGCGGTCTCGGCGATGAGCTTGCCCACCACCTTCATATCCTCCTCCACAAAGCCTCGGGAGGTGACGGCGGGGGTGCCCACGCGGATGCCGGAGGTGACAAAAGGCTTCTCCGGGTCGTTGGGGATGGCGTTCTTGTTGGCGGTGATGCACACCTCGTCCAGACGATGCTCCATCTCCTTGCCGGTGAGCTTGGCCGGGCGCAGGTCAACCAGCATCAGGTGGTTGTCGGTGCCGCCGGAGACTAGGTTCAGCCCCTCGGCCATGATGGTATCGGCCAGGACGGCAGCGTTCTTGCCGATCTGCTGCTGATAGGTCTTGAACTCGGGGCGCAGCGCCTCGCCCAGGGCCACGGCCTTGGCGGCGATGATATGCTCCAGCGGGCCGCCCTGAGAGCCAGGGAAGATAGCGGAGTTCAGCTTCTTGGCGATCTCGGGGTCGTTGGTCAGCAGCATGCCGCCCCGGGGACCGCGCAGGGTCTTGTGGGTGGTGGTGGACACCACGTCGGCGTAGGGCACGGGGGAGGGATGCACCCCGGCAGCCACTAGACCGGCGATGTGGGCCATGTCCACGAAGAGGTAAGCGCCAACCTCGTGCGCAATGTCGGCAAAGGTCTTGAAGTCAATGACGCGGGGATAGGCGGAGGCACCGGCGATGATCATGCGGGGCTTGTGCTGACGGGCCAAGTCGCGGACCTGGTCGTAGTCGATGTAGCCCTGCTCGTTGACGCCGTAGGCAACCATCTTGTAGTTGCGGCCGGAGAAGTTGACGGGGGAACCATGGGTCAGGTGGCCGCCGTTGTCCAGGCTCATGCCCAGCACGGTGTCGCCGGGGTTGCACAGGGCGTGATACACGGCGTAGTTAGCCTGGGCGCCGGAGTGGGGCTGCACATTGGCGTACTGGGCGCCGAACAGATGCTTGGCCCGCTCGATGGCCAGATTTTCTACCACGTCTACACACTGGCAGCCACCGTAGTAGCGCTTGCCGGGATAACCCTCGGCATACTTGTTGGTCAGCACAGTGCCGGCGGCGGCCAGCACGGCGGGGCTGACGATGTTTTCAGAGGCGATCAGCTCGATGTTATGCTGCTGACGGTCGAACTCGGAACGGACGGCGGCGCCCAGTTCAGGATCGACCTGAGTGAGAAAATCCATAGCAGAATGAATCATGGTGAACCTCCCAAATTTTGATTGAACACATTATATCAAGTTCTGTCAAAAAAACAATAGGGTAAACGGAAAATGTGTGTCGCTTTTAAGGCGGAAATGTGGTAGAATAGATAAAATCGTTTTGCGAGGTGAAACGCGTGAAAGAACCCGCTGCCGTGGCTGCCATTATCGAGGAGCTCAAGCGGCTGTATCCCGAGAGCATTTGCTCCCTGAACAATAAAAAAGACTACGAATTGCTGTTCGCCGTGCGCATGGCCGCCCAGTGTACCGACGAGCGGGTCAACAAGGTCACCCCCGCCCTGTACGCCCGGTTTCCCACCCTGCAGTCTTTGGCCGAAGCTGACGTTGCCGAGGTGGAGCGGTACATCCACTCCACCGGCTTTTTCCGGGCCAAGGCTCGGGACATCGTGCTGGCATCTCAAATGCTGATCTGGGAATACGGCGGAAAAGTGCCGGACAATATGGAAGATCTTCTGCGCCTGCCCGGTGTGGGACGAAAGACGGCCAACCTGATTCTGGGCGACGTGTACAGCACCCCCGGCGTGGTGGTGGCGGATACCCACTGCACCCGCATCGCCGGTCTGCTGGGCCTGACCGACGGCACCAAAGACCCGGCCAAGGTGGAAACCCAGCTGCGGGCCGTCCTGCCCCCGGAGGAGTCCAACGACTTCTGCCACCGCATCGTGCTGCACGGTCGGGCGGTGTGCATTGCCCGGCGGCCCCAGTGCCAAAGCTGCACCCTGCGGCCCTGGTGCGACCACTTTGCAAAACAGACGGAGGAAGGACAATGAAGCGAACTATTCTGCGCTGGAGCGTATATCTGCTGGGCCTGTTCTCCCTGGCCTTTGGCATTGCCCTGAGCATCAAAGCAAACCTCGGCATCTCGCCCATCTCCTCGGTGGCCTACAGCATTTCCACCATTTGGGGATTGAACCTCGGCGTGATGAATTTTCTTGTATACGCCGCATTCGTGGCGGCACAGTTTACACTGCGGGGCAGAAACAGCCGTCCCTACGACCTGCTGCAGCTGGCGGTCAGCCTGATTTTCAGCTGGGCCATGGATAAGCTGGTGGGGGTCATTCCATACGACAGCGCTCTGCACGGCTTCTGGGGCAACTTTAGTTTGCTGCTGGTGGCCATAGTGTTTATTGGCATCGGCGTGTCCTGTTCTTTGAATATGCGGCTGGTCCCCAACCCCGGCGAGGGTATCGTACAGGCTCTGTCCGAGAAGACGGGCTGGAGCCAGGGCCTGACCAAGAACGTCTTTGACATCGGCTGCGCCTGCGTGACCACCATCATCAGCTTCATCTTTGCCGGCAGACTGGTGGGCGTGGGCATCGGCACGGTGGCCGCCATGCTGGGCGTGGGCCGTGTGGTGGCCCTGTTCAACCACCTTGTGATGAAAAAGCTGCGTGCGGCAGCGGGTGTTGCGTAAGGAGTGAGAACGATGGCCTATCGTCCCCTTGCAGATGAAATAAGACCCGAAAGCCTTGACGACGTGGTGGGCCAGTCCCACATCCTCGGCAAGGACGGCCTTTTGCGCCGCATTATCGAAAGCGGCAGCATCCCGAATTTGATTTTCTACGGCCCCTCCGGCACGGGCAAGACCACGGTGGCCAACATCATTGCCAAGCAGACCAACCGCCCCCTCCACCGGCTGAATGCCACCACCGCCTCCATCGCCGACATCAAGGCCATCATGGAGGAGATTGGTACCTTCATGGCCCCGGAGGGCGTGCTGCTCTATCTGGACGAGATTCAGTACTTCAATAAAAAACAGCAGCAGTCCCTGCTGGAGTTTATGGAGAACGGAAAAATCACCCTCATCGCATCCACCACCGAAAACCCCTACTTCGCCGTGTTCAACGCGGTGCTGTCCCGAGCCACGGTGTTCGAGTTCAAGCAGCACACCGCCCAGGACGTGCTGCCCGCCGTTGACCGAGGCATTGCCCTGATGGAACAGCGACTGGGCGGAGCGGCGGAATGTGAGGATGGCGTGCGGGAGCATATTGCCGCCTCCTGCGGCGGCGACGTGCGCAAGGCCATGAACGCCATTGAGCTGCTTCTCACCTCTGCCAAGCGCGGTGAAGGGAAACTGCTTGTCACCCTTGCGGATGCAAAACTGGTCTCCCAGCAGTCCGCCATGCGCTACGATAGAGAGGGGGACGCCCACTTTGACATCGCCTCTGCTCTGATGAAGTCCCTGCGTGGCTCCGACCCGGACGCGGCACTGCACTATCTGGCCCGGCTTTTGGAGGCAGGGGACATGATCACCGCCATTCGCCGTCTGCTCTGCTCGGCAAGCGAGGATGTGGGCATGGCCTATCCACAGGCGGTGCTCATCGTCAAGGCCTGTGTGGACAGCGCTCTGCAGCTTGGCCTGCCTGAGGCGCGGCTGCCCCTGGCACAGGCAACGGTATTATTGGCCACCGCCCCCAAGTCCAACAGCGTGTACGCCGGCCTTGCCGCCGCCATGGAGGATATCCGAGCCGGACGGACGGGGGATATTCCCAGAGAACTGCAGAACGTCCATGCCGACTCCGCCGGCATGGAGCGGGAGCAGGGATACCTGTACCCCCACGATTTTCCCAACCATTGGGTCAAGCAGCAGTACCTGCCCGACGCCATCAAGAACCGTAAATACTACCAGTACGGCGACAACAAGACCGAACAGGCCGCAAAGAAGTACTGGGACGAAATTAAGAAATGAAGAAACGAACACCGCCCTCCGGCGGTGTTCGTTTTGCTTATAAAACATTCTTTAAATTCAGCTGTTCTGCCTCAGCCACCAGTTCCAGTTGTGTGATAAGACGCGCGTTGGCGGCGGTGTACTGGTCGGGTTCCGCAAGGCGCAGGTACTCCACCACCTCGTGAAAGGTCTGGCGGATGCCGTCAATATCCATGTGCCGCAGCAGGGTGTGGAGATAGAAATCGTGCTTTTCCCACGCGGCAAGGGTGCGCTGGGTCACCTCCAGCGCCTGGGGCCATTCGCCCCCGTTGGCAAGGTCGGCGGCTTGGGTCAATTGGGCGCATAGACCATCGGTCAACCGGGTCAGATACAGGCTGTTCACTACGGTGGCACCCAGTACGGCCAGCAGCAGAGCCGCCGCGATGACAAGTCGTTTCATGGGCGAACCTCCTTCGGGTCCCCGTCCACCAAATAGACCCCGCCCAACTCGTCCACCGTCATGAGAAATACATGCTCGGCAGAGTCAATGCGGTGCTTTTGCAGCTGGCGGGCCAGCCATTTGGTGTTGTAGCCTGCGGCGGTGAGGTTTTCTTTCATCACAAGGCCGTCGCTGATGATGACCCGTGGCAGGCCAGGGTCGGTGGTGTCAATGCCAAGCTGCTGTGCGCAGGGCGGCTTTTGCCCGGCGTAGGGCAGGACGGACAACTGTCCGTTGGTTTCCAAAACGGCGTACTTGATTTTGGTCAGGTCGGTATAGCCGTTCATGCGCAGTTCCTCCAGCAGCTCGTCCACGGTCAGACGGTTGCGGCGCATTTCCCGCTGGTCGGGTTTGCCATCCCGGACCACGATGCTGGGTTTGCCGCACAGCATGGCGCGCAGGGCGGGAAACTTCATGGTCAGCACCGACAAAATCATAGTCATGGCCAGCAGCACAAGGATGGGGATGACCCCGGTCAGCAGGGGAATGCCGAAGTCCTGCATGGGTACGGCGGCAAGGTCGGCGATGAGCAGGGAAACCACCAGCTCCGATGGCTCCAGCTCGCCCACCTGCCGCTTGCCCATCAGCCGCAGGCCGGCGATGATGAGGATGTAGAGAATGACAGTGCGGATAAACGCGATGGCCATGGGCAAACTCCTTTCGGCGGTGATGCAGTTATTATGCCGTTCTGGTGCGGGAATATGCCCGGTGGTTTTGGGTAATTATACGGAATTGAAAAAACGTAAAAAAACAGGGGACAGGCTCTTGCATTTTGTCCGGGATTTCGATAAAATATACTGAACGAACTCGGGAGTTACTACGCGCCATCCGGATGGATGATGGATGCGCGCGGTCACTCCCTTTTTTCGAGTGAGTAGAGAATGGAACTGAAAGGCGGGATGCACAGTATGAAAGCGACTTTGATTCTGGAAAACGGCAGCGTGTTTACCGGAACAAGCATCGGCAGCACCGAGGAGAAGATCTGCCAGCTGGTGTTCAACACCTCCATGACCGGTTATCAGGAACTGTTGACCGACCCCTCCTACGCCGGACAGGGCGTGGTTATGTCCTATCCTCTGGTGGGCAACTACGGCGTTAACGACGAGGATGTGGAGTCCGACCACACCTGGGTGGAGGCCATCGTGGTCCGTCACCTGTCCGATCGGGGCAGCAACTTCCGCTGCCAGGGCGATCTGAATACCTATCTGAAACAGAACAATATTTCCGGCGTGCAGGACGTTGATACCCGTGCGCTGACAAGAATACTCCGCAGTCAGGGGAGCATGATGGCTATGCTCACCTGTGCGGAGCATTTTAATGTTGCCCAGGTGATGGAAAAGCTTCGCGCCCATCGGGTCAGCGGCAAGGTGGCCCAAGTTACCTGCAAGCACAGCCGCGTCATCCCCGCCGAGGGGGAGCAGCGCTGCCACGCCGCCGTGCTGGACTGTGGTGTGCCCAACAGCATCATCGCCTGTCTGACCACCCGCGGCTGCAAGGTGACCGTGCTGCCCGCCAACACCCCGGCAGAGGAGATTTTGTCCGGCGGCTATGACGGCGTGGTGCTATCTCCCGGTCCCGGCGACCCCAACGAGAACACCGCCATGATTGAGCAAGTAAAAAAGCTCTATGAAAGCGATTTGCCCCTGTTCGGCTTCGGTCTGGGCCACCAGCTGCTGGCCCTTGCCACCGGCGCCAAGGTGGAGCAGCTGCCCTACGGTCACCGTGGCGGCAACATCCCCGTGCGCGACCTGGAAAAGGCCAAGGTGTTCATCACCGCACAGAATCACGGCCATGCCGTGGCCGGTGACAGCGTGGATGCCGCAGTTGCCCAGGTCAGCCACGTCAACGTCAACGACGGCAGTGTGGAGGGTCTGAAGTACAAACGCGCCAACTGCTTTACCATGCAGTTCAACCCCGAGGGCAATACCGGCCCCATGGAGGTAAAATACGTCTTTGACCGCGTTGTGGAGATTATGGGAGGTGCCAAGTAATGCCTAGATATGCTGACATTAAGAAGGTTCTGGTTCTTGGCTCCGGCCCCATCGTCATCGGTCAGGCCGCCGAGTTTGACTACGCCGGCACCCAGGCCTGCCGCGCCCTGAAGGAGGAGGGACTGGAAGTCGTTCTGGTCAACTCCAACCCCGCCACCATCATGACCGACAAGGACATTGCCGATCATGTGTATATCGAGCCGCTGAACATCCCCTCCATCACCCAGATCATCGAGAAGGAGCGTCCCGACGCTCTGCTGCCCAACCTGGGCGGTCAGACCGGTCTGAACATGGGCATGGCCCTGTATGAGAACGGCACCCTGGAAAAGTACGGCATTCGTCTGCTGGGTACCAGCCCCGAGTCCATCCACAAGGCCGAGGACCGTCAGGGCTTTAAGGATTGTATGGAGTCCATCGGCCAGCCCTGCGTCACCTCTCTGGTTGTGGAGAGCGTGGCTGACGCCGTTGAATTTGCCGAGTCCATCGGCTATCCCGTCATCGTCCGTCCCGCCTATACCCTGGGCGGCACCGGCGGCGGCATTGCCTATGACCGGGCCTCTCTGGAGGAGATCTCTGACCGCGGCATCAACCTGTCCCGCGTGGGTCAGGTGCTGATCGAGCGGTGCATCTCCGGCTGGAAGGAGATCGAGTTCGAGGTCATGCGCGACAGCGCCGGCAACGCCATCACCATCTGCTCCATGGAGAACATCGACCCTGTGGGTGTCCACACCGGCGACTCCATCGTGGTGGCCCCCACCAGACCCTGGCCCCCAAGGAGTATCAGATGCTGCGCTCCGCAGCTTTGGATATCATCAACGCCCTGGAGATCGAGGGCGGCTGTAACTGCCAGTTTGCCCTGAATCCCGACAGTTTTGAGTACGCGGTCATCGAGGTCAACCCTCGCGTGTCCCGCTCTTCCGCTCTGGCCTCCAAGGCCACCGGCTATCCCATCGCCAAGGTGGCGGCCAAGGTTGCCCTGGGTTACACCCTGGACGAGATCACCAACGCCGTTACCGGCACCACCATGGCCTGCTTCGAGCCGACCATTGACTACTGCGTGCTGAAGATCCCCCGCCTGCCCTTCGATAAGTTCACCACCGCCAGCCGCACACTGGGCACTCAGATGAAGGCCACCGGCGAGGTCATGGCCATCGCCAACTCCTTCGAGGGTGCCCTGATGAAGGCCATCCGCTCTTTGGAGCTGAACGTGCGCGCCCTGAAGCTGGACAAGCTGGAGGGTCTGTACACCGACGAGATCGAGGATATGCTGGTCAACGTCACCGACGAGCGGCTGTTCGTGGTGGCCGAGGCTTTGCGCCGCGGTTTCTCCCCCCAAAAGATCAACCACATCACCAAGATGGACATCTGGTTCCTGGATGGCTTCAAGCGCATCATCGACATGGAAGAGGCGCTGAAGGCCTGTAAGGGTGCCCCCGATATCGACCTGATGAAGCAGGCCAAGGAGATGTGCTTTGCCGACAGCTATATCGGCACCCTGTGCGGCATGAAGCAGGAGGAGGTCAAGGCCCTGCGCGAGAGCTACGGTATCATTCCCTCTTTCAAGATGGTGGATACCTGCGCCGCCGAGTTTGACGCCAAGACCCCCTATTACTACTCCACCTACGACGGCGAGAACGAGGCCGTGGACACCGGCGACAAGAAAAAAGTGCTGGTCCTTGGCTCCGGCCCTATCCGCATCGGTCAGGGCATCGAGTTTGACTACTGCTCCGTCCATTCCGTGTGGGCCTTCCGCCGCCTGGGTTACGAGACCATTATCGTCAACAACAACCCCGAGCCCGTTTCCACCGACTTCGACGTGGCGGACAAGCTGTACTTTGAGCCGCTGACTGCCGAGGACGTGCAGAACATCGTGGAGCAGGAGAAGCCCTGGGGCGCGGTGGTCCAGTTTGGCGGTCAGACCGCCATCAAGCTGGCTAAGGCCCTGACCGACATGGGCGTGCGTATCCTGGGCACTTCCTCCGACGGCGTGGACGCCGCCGAGGACCGCGAGCGCTTTGACGAGATTTTGGAGAAGTGCGACATTCCCCGCGCCAAGGGCCGCACCATCTTCACCACCGAAGAGGCTCTGCAGGCCGCCCATGAACTGGGTTATCCCGTGCTGGTGCGCCCCTCCTACGTGCTGGGCGGACAGGGTATGGAGATCGCCTACTCCGACCGCAACATCGAGGAGTTCATGAAGATCATCAACATGACCGTGCAGGAGCATCCTATCCTGGTCGATAAATATCTGATGGGCCGCGAGCTGGAAGTGGACGGCGTGTTTGATGGCGAGGACATCCTCATCCCCGGCATCATGGAACACGTGGAGCGTGCCGGTGTCCACTCCGGTGACTCCATCGCGGTGTATCCCCCTCTGAATCTGGAGGACAAGCATCGTGAGCTGATTTTGAAGCACACCCGCAACATGGCCAAGCACCTGGGCGTCATCGGTCTGATCAATGCCCAGTATATCCTCTACAACGACGATATC
>JAZSAP010000029.1:0-12940 GCA_045601925.1 Lawsonibacter sp. | reverse complement strand
GGCGGGAGCTTCATATTACCACAGCCCAACCCTCATTGTCAACACCTTTTTTCGATTTTTTCAAATCTTTCGGCATCGGCTCTTGTTGTGCCCGGTACAGCTACCCTTTGCAGCGCTTAACTTTCAGAACCCACTCCAGGCACAGCTGTCTTCGCGTCCGCTCGTCAGCAGCTTGCCTATATTACCACCACCCATCCCCTTTGTCAACACCTTTTTTCAAGTTTTTTTAAAAGTTTTTTGCTCATTCAATATGTGCCGTTTTTACCTTCATCCGGCACAAGATATGCCCCTCGCTTTCCCTGCCGTATGCGCAGAATTACCACCAGTATCAGGGGGACTCCCACCCCCAGCACCAGATTGACGGTCCCCACCCAACGCCCAAGGTCCCGCACATCCCCTATAAGGGCCGCACTGCCCGCCATGGCTGTGGCGGCAGTCACCACGACCGCGCGCGCACCGCCACGAAGTTGCCATCCCTGGCCTGCCGCAGTGCGGATGGCCCAAAGCAGCAGCGCCAGCAACCCGATGTCCGCCGGCAGCAGGCCGGATGCCAGCAGGCTCTCCGCCCGCTGAAACGCCCCTTCCACGCCCACGTTCCGCGACAGGGTGAGCAGCGGGTCCTCCAGCCGGGCCGCTAGCTCCGTGCCCAGGTTGCCCTGCACGACCAGCAGCAGGCCGGCCAGCACTCCGCACGCAAGCACGGGCAGATACCGCCCCTTCCGGTCCCGGGGCGCCGCCTCCCCACGAAGAAAGCTGCCATACACCCGAACGCACAGCACGCCAAGAGCCGCACCCACGGCCTCAAACAAGCCATCGCCCACAACCCCGAGGGGTAGCAGGTTTTCCTTCCGCATCTGCGCAGTTGCCAGCACAGCCACCCCGCCCAGGGCCGTCAGCAGCCACCCCAGCATCAGCACCGACCACCGTGCAGCCGACGCAGGTTCTCGCCAAGCAAACCAAACCGCCATCAGCAGCAGAATGCCCACCAGCCACGCCCCCTCCGTCGGCGTCACGGCCGCCAGACGGCGGGCGCTGATTCGAAGCTGCACGCCGCCCAGTACCACCGCCCACATTATATATATAATGATAAGCACGCGCCCAAACCCGCTGCCCAGTGCCCGGCACAGGCCGCCGGCAAGTCCATCGCCGCCGACCCGTCCCAGCAGCCAGTCTACCCACAGAATGCCGGGCAGAGCCAGCAGCGGTGCCAGCCACCCGCCCGCGCCCGCCTGTGCCGATACAGCGGGCAAAACGGCGGCAGCCGGGGCAAGGGCGGCAACCCAGGTCCAGGCAGAGCGCTGCCGCGCCGATCTATCACGCATAGTCAATCCTCCACCATCTCCGCTGGCCAGTCCACCTCAACCGACACCGCAACCCGCAGGGAAAGGGTGCGGAAATCCGCATCCCAGTCGACACGCTCCCACTCGCGTTCGGAGCACGTCATCCGCGCCGTCTGCTCCAGTCCGGCAAAATCCGCATCCCAAAACTGGGCACAGGCCAATGCGCCCGCCACTCTGCTGCACACAGTCAGTTCCGCCTGCCGCTTTGCTGCTCGGCACTGCTCCGGCGTTAACCGCGCCCCCTGAACCAAGTCCAGCCGCACGCAGAGCCGCAGGTTCAATCCTTTCAGCTGCCCGGCTTCGAACTCCGGCTCACACAGGACTCGCGCCTTTTCCACCGACAGAACAAGCGGCTCCCCGTCCTGCAGCACCTCAATTGGCTGACCCGCTCCCTCGCCGCACAGCAGCTCTAGCCCCAGGCCCTGTTCCCCGTCAAGGAAGCCGACCAGACGCCCCTGCCGCAGGACGGCGTAGCCGTCCGGCTGAAGTGCGCTGTCCTCCTCCCGCAGGGCGGGAACGGCGACGCTGCCTCCACAGGCCAGCGCACTCATCAGTCGGGTGATGGTGCAGCCGAGCTTGGGTACCGCGCCTTCGCGGCCATCTGCCAGCCGGTCCAAGCGCGCGGGGATGTTGGCGCTTTCAGACAGCAGCGCCCGCTCTGCCAAGCCGTCCCGCAGCACCCACAACCTCGCCCCCGGGCCAAATTGTCGGTCCCGGGCCACAAAATCCAGCAGCTGTGCAACGCCGGTTTGGGCAAAGTCCTGGCCCAGCAGCAGCTGGTCCGCATGTCCAAAATGGACAAAGCCATCCCCCATCGTCCCGAGCCTTCGCATCCCCTCCGCCACCGTTGCACCGTGGGCCGCCAAAACGAGCGGTCGTTCTCCGCTCCCGCCGGACGCGCTCAGCCGCACGCCCTGCTCGGCCATGTCCACGCCCACCGCCCGCACAAGGGTCACGTTTCCCGTCTGCCAGCCGGTGGGCTGTCCGCCGCAGCCCGCAAGCAGCATCAGCGACATATACATTATAATAATGCGCTGTTTCATCCCTGCCGCCTCCGATTGCGCCAGGCTGGGATCCCCCGCCGAAACACGTCCAGCGGCAGCGGTTTGCGCACCACGCCGCCTTCCCCGGCAACGAAAGGAGTCAGATAGGGCACGCCAAAGCTCTCCAGCGCCGACAGGTGGTACACCAGCGCCGCACACCCCAGCGCCAGTCCCGGAAGTCCCGCCACGCCCGCAGCCAGAGTCAACCCGAACCGCCACAGACGCAGGGCGTTGGCAAAGTCCTGCACCGGCACGGTGTACCCGGCGATCCCCGCAATCGCCACCGCGATCAGCACCGCCGGAGAGACGATTTTCGCCTCCACCGCCGCGCTGCCCACCACCAAACCGCCCAAAATGGACACTGTCTGCCCGATGGGGCCGGGCAGACGCAGGCCCGCCTCCTGCAGCACCTCAAAGGCCACCAGCATGATCAGCACTTCAAACAGGGTGGAAAAGGGCACCTCCTGCTTGGCCCGCACGATGGACTGTGCCAGCCGAACCGGGATCACCTCCGGCTGAAAGGTCACCAGCGCCACGTACAATCCCGGCAGCAGCAGGGTGATAAGCATGCACACATAGCGCAGAAGGCGCAGGGCCGTGGCCATCATCCAGCTGCCGGTGCGGTCCTGCATGGCACCGAAAAAGCAATCGATGGTCCCCGGCAGCAGCCAGCCCACACTCTGCCCCTCGCACAAAATCCCCACCCGGCCCGCCAGCAGGCCGCCGCAGAAGCGGTCAGGCCGTTGGGTGGCAAAGGTCAGCGGGAATGGAGTGTCCGTCCGGTCGGACAGATACTCCTCCATGTCCCCGGTGGTGCGGATGCCGTCAATGTCCATGCCGTCAACGCGCCGCTGCACTCGCTGTACCGTGTCCGGGTCGGCAATACCCTCCATCCACAGCACGTCCACCGGCGTCAGGCTCTGCCGCCCCACGGTATATTCACGCATGCGCAGCTCCGGCACCCGCACCCGGCGGCGCACCATGGCGGTGTTGGCCCGCAGATTCTCCACGAAGGAGTCTCGGGCCCCCTTGGCCGTTGGCTCATTGTCCGGCTCACCCACCGAGCGGCGGTCCTCTGCACCCACAAACAACTCAAGCGCCTGACCTCCGGGCAAAAACAGTGCGCACCAGCCCATGGTCAGGTCGGCCACCACCTTGTCCATGCTTTCACACGGCTGAGTCACGACGTTGTAAAGCACACTTTCCTGCAGCAGCACGGGCAGCTCTTCCCGGGTCGCGCCCACCAGCCGCCCATCCTGGGCCAGGGGCCGCAGGATGTAGTCGCTCACCCGCTCCAGTCGGACAAGCCCCTCGATGTAGCAAAGGGTCAGCTCCCACTTTCCCGCCCACACAGTCCGGCGACGAAAGTCTCCGTTCTCCCGATAGACCTCCTGCAGGCCGTCCGCCGTCAGGGGCTGGGTCCAGCGGGGGTCGGGCAGGGGGTGCTGCCGCCCTGCCGGTTTTTGAAACAGTCCCATTCCTACCACCTCTTTGGCTTTATTCTGCCAAACAGGCAAAAAAATATACCGGAGCGGATGCCCCGGTACATTTTCATCTCAATTGTTCAAAAAACTCCTGCAGCTGCTCCGCGCACTCACTCTCCAGCAAGCCGCCGTACAGCCGCGGCTTATGATTAAACCGCTCCTCAAACAGATTCAGCACCGAGCCGCAGGCGCCGGCCTTGTCATCCTTGGCCCCGTAGCGCACGGTCTCCATGCGGGAGTTGATAATGCCCCCGGCACACATGGGACAGGGTTCCAGCGTGACGTACAGGGTGCAGCCGTGCAGCCGCCATGTACCAAGCTTCTCGCAGGCGTCCCGGATGGCCTCCAGCTCCGCGTGGGCGGTGGCGTCCCCGTTCTCCTCCCGGCGGTTGCGGCCCTCACCTACAATTTCGCCGTCCTTGACGATGACGCAGCCCACGGGTACGTCGCCCTGGTCGGCCGCCTGCCGCGCCAAGTCCATGGCCCGGCGCATATATGCTTCGTGGTTCATGTTCCCACCTCGTTTCTTTCCAACAGTTTACCTCATTCCTCGTCCGGCTTCAAGTGCTTTTTCCGTTGCATTTGTCCCTGCAGGTATGTATAATGGACATACTGTTTATGATGTAGGGAGCGATTTATATGAAACAGAAATTGTCCGCTCTCGCGCTGGCGGTGGTGCTTTGCCTGCTGACAGCCGCCTGCGGCCAGAACCCCACCCTGCCCGGCGAGTACCCCATGGAGCTTGCGTTCTCCAGCGGCGCCGGTGCCTGGCGCACCACCCTGGCCCTGAATTCCGACGGCACCTTCACCGGCAAGTATTCCGACAGCGACATGGGCGATACGGACACTACCTACCCCAACGGCACCGTCTATCTTTGCTGCTTCTCCGGTCGGTTTGACGTGTTGCCCGCCACCGAGTCCAACGCCATCCCGCTGCATCTAGTCGAGCTCACCACCGAAGAAGAACCCGGTCGCGAGGAAGTCAGGGACGGTGTTCGATACATTTACGCCGGACCCCACGGCTTCTTTACTCACGAAACCGGTACCCAAGCCGAACAATTCACGCTCTACACCCCCGACACACCTATCGCAGCGCTCAGCGAAGAGATGCTGTTCTGGTGGCCCGGCCATCATCAAAACACCTCCCCTGACACCCTTGGCTGCTACGCCCTTTGGATCCCCGAGGTCGGCGCCGCCTTCTTTTCTTAAAAACGAGCCTTTGTGACGGAGGACATTATATGAAAAAGCGCAAGCCTTTGTGGCTGAAAATTTTGCTGAGCCTGCTGCTGATTGGTCTGCTGGCCTGTGTATGGGAGTTTGTTTCCTCCCAAAATCCGTACATCCTGCCCGTCAAGCGGGCGCTGAAGTACGAAGTGCTGGGCATGACCACCGCCGACGAGAAGCGGGAGACCCAGGGAATGGACTCATCCACCCTGCGCGTGAGCGTTTACGAAAACGGCGAACGGGCGGACGGTCACCCCGACCCTGACACCGATTGCAAGCGGGTCTACGACGACGGTACCACCACCCGCCTTGTCAACTACACCGGCGGCTATCAGGTGGACCTGCCGGCGGACACCAACTTTGACTTTTCCCTGTCCCCCCTGTATACCACAGGTTATGGCGAGGGGTTTGACGTGGCCATCTCCCGGGAAAAAGCCGACTACCAAAGCATCAAAGACGTCATCACCTTTGAGCTGTCCACCTTCCTGCCCGGCCTGTTCGCAGACTCCACCGTGCAGGACTACGTTTACCACTACGAGTACCGCTTCCTGCTGGACGCAGGGTGGCAGCAGAACAACGGCGTGTCCGTGACCACCTGGACTGAGGGCGAGTTCCTGTTCGTCGAGGCCCAGGCCGACAGCTTCCCGGACAACGCGTTTGACGGCTACCTCTACGTCACCTGTTTCACCCCCAGTCGGGAGTATCTGCGCATCCTGTACCGCTATGACCGGCAGGACACCGCCACCCGGGACAAGCTGGTGGAGCTTGCCAAAAACACCCGGGTCTTCGACCCCCTGGGCACAGCCCAATACGGCACCCAGTACGCCCCCGTTACCCGTGCACCCAGCCAGCTGTCCCCCGAGACCCAGGCTCTGTACGACTCCCTGTACGACTTCGACGCTCCCATGCAGTGGGGCATCTTTATGCAGGACTTCTACGAGAGCGGTTTTGACAATAAACTGGTAAAGATGGAGCAGGACCTGGACTACACCTTCCCCCTCATTCTCTACTACCGCCACTTCCCCACCCACCAATTCCCCACGGAAGTGATGCAGGAAAATTATGAGGCCGGCCGTTTGGTGGAGCTGACCCTGCAGTTGACCGACAACAACAACATCGACATGTTCGCCCCCTCCCCCCTGCTGGCCATCTATCGGGGCGAAATGGACGAGCAGCTGCGCCAGTGGGCCCGGGACGCCAAGGCCTTCGGCCACCCCTTCCTGTTCCGGCTGAACAACGAAATGAACTCCGACTGGACCAGCTACGGCGGCGTGGTCAATCTGGCCGACCCCCAGATCTTCACCGCCGTGTGGCAGCGCATCTGGCGCATTTTCAAAGAGGAAGGCGTGGACAACTGTCTGTGGATCTTCAACCCCCACGACCGGCAGGCACCTCCCTCCAATTGGAACAATTCCCTTGCCTACTACCCCGGCAACGAGTACATCCACCTCATCGGCGTCACCGGCTATAACAACGGCACCTACTACACCCAGTGGGCAGAGGAATGGCGGGAGTTCGACGTCATCTACGACCAGATTTGGGAGGAGTATTACCCCCGCTTCGGTCAATTCCCGTGGATCATTACGGAATTTGCCTCCAGCGGCATCGGCGGTGACAAGGTCGCGTGGATGGACAATATGTTTGACCACATCCACGACTACCCCAACATCCGCATGGCCGTGTGGTTCAGCTTTGCCGACTTTGACGACTCCAACGGCGGCACCCCCGCCCGCACCTACTGGCTGGATGAGACTCCCGAAACGCTGGAGGCTTTCCGCCGGGGTCTGAAGGCCCAATTTGCCAATTAAACGAAAGTTTGGTGTTCTTTTTGCTCTATATTCTCCTTATGGCCGTGAGCCTTGCGCTGGACGCCTTCGCCGTGGCCACCTCCACCGCCATCGCCCACCCCGCCTTCCGCAAGCGGTACGCGGTGCGCATGGGCGTCTGGTTCGGCGGGTTCCAGTTCGCCATGCCCCTGCTGGGCTGGCTTTTGGCCACCAGCCTGAGCCGCTATATCATCGCCCTGGACCACTATGTGGCCTTCGGCCTGCTGGCCTTCATCGGCGGCAAAATGGTGTGGGAGTCCTTCGACAAGACCTGCGAGATCGACCCCGCCGCCGCGGACTTGAGTCCCCGCCGCCTGTGCGTGCTGGCCATCGCCACCTCCATCGACGCCATGGCCGCCGGCGTGTCCATGGCCTTCATGCCCGACGTCAACATCTGGCTGGCCTGCACCGTCATCGGCATCGTGGCCTTTGTGCTGTCTTGTGTGGGCGGCGTACTGGGCAAGCACCTGGGCTGCCTGTTTCAAAAGCGGGCGGAGCTGGTGGGCGGTCTGGTCCTCATCGCCATCGGCACCAAAATCCTCATCGAGCATCTGACTTCCGGCACATAACCAACAAAAAAGCGCGGCACCCCGGGGGTGCCGCGCCTTTTGTCCTATTTAACCGAAGAAATTGCTGAAGGGCCAGCCGCCGAAGATCCCTCCAAACGGGTCAGCATACTGGCTGCCGTACTGTCCGCCCGGCTGGGTCGGCTGGGTCTGCTGGCTCTGCTGGGGCTGCTGGGTAGTCGCCCCGGCAGGGGGTTCTTCATCAAAGGTCACCTGCAGCTCCATCTCCTGATGGCTGCGCACGATTTTCAGCGTCACCGTGTCCCCGGCCCGATAGGTGGCCTTGGTGGCCACCAGGGCGGAGTGGGTGGTGACCACCGTGTCGTCAATGGCGGTGATGATGTCGCCCACCTGCAAGCCGGCCCGCTGCGCGCAGGAGCCTTCTTCCACACTCTCCACGTAGGCGCCCACCTGCAGGTTGTACCGCTGGGCATCGGCGGCGGTCACGCTGGACACCGTGATGCCCAAATAGGGCTTGCCGGTAACGTAGCCGTGGTCGATCAGATCTGTAATAATTGTCTTAACGTCGTTGATGGGGATGGCAAAGCCAAGGCCCTCCACGGTGGCGGTGGTGTTGGCGCTGGAGGTCATCTTGGCGGTGGTGATGCCAATGACCTCGCCCTTTGCGTTAAACAGGGGGCCGCCGGAGTTGCCGGAGTTGATGGCGCAGTTGGTCTGCAGCATGTTCATGCTGGTGGCGTCGTTGCCGCTGCCGGTGGTGATGACCCGGTCCAGGGCGGACACCAGGCCGTCGGTCAGGGTGTAGGTCAGCTCGCCCAGGGGGTTGCCGATGGCGTACACCGCCTCGCCCACCACCAGCTTGTCCGAGTCGCCCAGCACCACCGATTTCAGACCTTCGGCCTGAATTTTCAGCACGGCCACGTCGTTGTCCGCCTCGCTGCCCACCAGCCTGGCCTTATAGCTGTCCCCGTTTTGGAAGGTAACGGTAATGGGAACGCCGGGGTCCTTGGCCGACTTTTCGATCACGTGGTGGTTGGTGACGATATAGCCGTCGGCCGACAGCACAAAGCCGGAGCCTGTGGCCGCGGAGGTGGTGGTATAGCCGTAAATGTTGGTGGTGGTGGACACGGTAATGCCCACACAGGCGTCCACGTTGGCGGCGTAGACCTGACCCGGGGACAGCTGCCCCTCCGGCGTATTGACCACTGCGGAATATTCCGGCGGCAGGTATTCCACCTGATTCTGCCGGGGCGGTTCAGGCTCGGGCCGCAGCATATCCACCAGCATGGCACCGCCAAAACCCGCCGCGCCGCCCAGCAGCGCACAGCACAGGCACAGGGCAACGACCTTTGCGCCGCCCTTACGCCGTTCCGGCTTTGCGGGTTCCGGGCGCACGTTGGGGTCCTGATCGGGGAAATACATCGTTATCACTCCTTGAATGGCGGGACGCAGTCCCGTCCGGTCTGCTCACTTATCATATCGCGGGTTTGTGTCCAAAGTATGAAAAAACGGAAACGGATTTATAAACTCTCATCCCGGCTTCCACGCAAAATGGCCATGATGTCCTCAAATGCCAGTTTCAGGTCCCTGCGGGTGCCGTCAAACAGGCCAAGGCCCGCAAGATTCAGCAGCACCAGCAGCAGGATGGGACACAGGATCATGCCCACCACACCGTACAGCCGCATGCCGACATAGATACTGATCAGGGACAAAATGGGGGAAAGACCGGTCTGGTCGCCCACCACTTTGGGCTCGGCAATTCGACGGAAGGCCACAATCAGGCCCCAGATGACCATTAACTCGATGGCCTGGCCATAGTTGCCCAAAAACAGGTCGATCACCGCCCAGGGCACCATAATGGTGCCCGAGCCGATCAGGGGGATAAAGTCCAAAATGGCAAAGCCGAGGGCCAGCAGCAGCGCGTAGCTCTGTCCCGTGACCAAAAAGCCGCACAACAGGATACCAAACACACCCAGGGACAGCAGCAGCTGGGCCCGCAGATAACCGCCAAAGGCCCCCAGCGACACCCGCTTCACCTGCTCCAGCCGGCAGCGGGTCCCTTCGTCCAGGCGCCGGGCAAACCCGGTGCGCAGATAGGGATAGTCCGCACACAGGAAGTAAGCGCCCATCAAAAAAGCCACCAGCGCCAGCACGAAGCCCACCACTGCCCGGGCCCGGGCGGCGGCAAAGCCGGTCAGGTTCCCGATGTCGGGGACCGCCCCCGTCAGCCACTGGCTGAGCCATTGTCCAAGCTGGTCAAGCAGCGGCTGGTCGTGTACGGGCAGCTTGAAAGGCAGCTTTTCCACCAGATTCTGCAGCAGCAGTTCCACCTTCTCCAGCCCCTGGGAAAAGGCCGCCAACACTCCGTCCCAGTTTTCTGCCAGGGCCACGACTTCTTCCACTCCGGCACGCAGCAGCAGGGCCACCGCGCCGCCGATGCCGCCCACCAGCACGATCAAAACGATCAGCGCCACCCATTTTCGCGCCCAGCCAAGCCGCTTCTGCAGCAGCCGGACCACCGGATCCAGCAGGGCCGCCGCAGCCAGCGCCAGGATGAACGGCATAAACAGAGACAGCAGCGGTCTGCCAACCTTCGCCACAGCCCATAAAATCAGCACCGTGCCGATCACGCGGATAAACAGCCGCAGCCACAGTTGTCCCCGCTGTGCCCAGTTGAGTTGCTTGTGATGCATAACGCCGCCTCCCTCACAGTTTTTCCTCTTCATTATATGCCATTCCCGTATAAAAGAAAGTGTTTTTTGTAAATTTTTTGCTTGCCCGGGCAATACGTCTAGGGACAGGCCGTCATAAACCCGTCCAAAGCCGCATAAGATGCAGCAAAACAAAAAAGGAGGTGTCCCCATGGCACAGACCGGGCGCATTTTTCGCCGGGCCATCGCGCTGGCCCTCACCCTGACCGCCGTATGGGTCTGCGTGCGGGTGGCCCCCCTGACAGGCACCGCACAGGCGCTGCAGACCCTGGCAGGGGATGCACAGTTCGCCGCCGCCCTGCTGCAAAATCAGCTGCCCGCTGTGGCGGGTGCGGACCTGACCGATCAGCCGCTGTGGCAGCGGCTGGTGTTCGCCCAATCCCCTCTGCTTGGCTCCATGCCGGCGCCGGACCCCGGCCAAAGCGCCGCACAGCCCCTTGCCGAACCCATTCCCGACGCCGAGGATGAGCCGCCGGCGGCGGAGCCTTCCGACGGCTCCGTGACAGCGCGCACCCTGGTCCCCTCCGCCTCACAGGTCTATCTGCGCGCGGGCGGCATCTATCTTGCGGACCGGGCCGGGAAAGGCCCCGACGTGACCGCGCTGGCAAAGGCGGCTAGTCCCGTCAGCCTAAAGGACGGTCCCCACATTCTGATTGTACATACCCACGGCAGTGAGGCTTACACCCCAACCGCCGCCGAACCCTACACCCCCTCCGACCCCTACCGCACCACCGACTGCACCCACAATGTGGTCCGGGTGGGCGAGGAGATGGCCCAAATTTTCCGTCAAAAGGGCTTTGAGGTGCTGCACGACACCACCCTGTACGACTACCCCGCCTACGACGGGGCCTACGACCGCTCCCGGGCGGCGGTGGAGCGGTGGCTGACCCAGCACCCCTCCATTCAGGTGGTGCTGGACGTCCACCGGGACGCCCTTGCCGCCGAGGACGGCACCATCTACAAGGCCGTTTCCGAAGAAAATGGCCGGCAGGCCGCCCAGGTGATGCTGGTGGTTGGCAGCGATGGCAAGGGGGACTTCCACCCCCTGTGGCAGGAAAATCTGACCTTCGCCATGTCCCTGCAGCAGCAGCTTTTGGACGATTACGAAACCCTGGCCCGGCCCATGGTGCTGCGCACGTCCCGCTTCAACCAGGACCTGCGGGCAGGGTCAGTGCTGGTGGAGGTGGGCACCCACGGCAACACGCTGGAGGAGGCCCTTGCCGGTGCTCGGCTGTTCGCCGAAAGCACGGCAACGGTTTTGACCTCGCTGAAAAAATAGAAACAGGCCGCCTCGGGCGGCCTGTTTTCTTTATGGCTTGCAATTTCCGCAGGGGGTATACCCCTGCAAATGCAGTGCAGACTTGGGTCCGGAAAAGGTTTCCCGGTTCGCCGCCTTAATGTCTTTCACGCTGCCGCAGGTGGGGTAATGGAATTTTTTCGTGCCGGTATTCAGCACGTATTCCATCTGCACGTCCCCTTTGGGCTGATTTTCTTCCGGGTTTCCGCTTTCCGTGTGGAAGGCGACCCGCTTCCCATCGCTGGTGCAGATGATGGTACCGTTCACATCGGTGCGCAGCACCGTCACCCCCGCATCCCGCAGGCGGCCCAGCGCCTCCGGCGTGGGGTGTCCGTAGGAGTTGCCCTCCCCCACGGAAATCACCGCATACTCCGGCATCACTTCACGCAGGAAGGGATAGGTGGTGGAATTTTCACTGCCGTGGTGACCTACTTTCAGCACAGTACTCTCAAGTTCAAACCCCGCATCGAGAATGTCCTCTTCCTCCTCCCGCTCGGCATCGCCGGTAAAGAGGAACGAAGTCTCGCCGTACTCGATGCGCAGAACAATGGACATGTTGTTTGGGTCGTCGCTGGCCCACACGGGACCCAGCACCTGCACGTCGGCGCTGCCCAGCCGGAAGGTGTCCCCCGCTCCGGTCACGGCGATCTCTTTGCCCTGTTTGGCAAGTTGGTCAACAAACGTCTTAAACACACCGCTGTCATATTCGTCCACGCTGCACAGGGCAGTGTCCACCGTAGCATAGTTCAGCGCGCCGGGCAGGCCGCCGATGTGGTCCTCATGGGCATGAGTGGCCACAACGTAGTCCAGATGGGTAATATTTTCCTGTTTCAGGTAGGAATATATCAGCTGGCTGTCCTCCCGGTTGCCGCCGTCAATGAGCATGGCTTCCCCGTCGCAGACTACCAGTGCCGCGTCCGCCTGCCCCACATCAATAAAATGGACGGAAAACGCGGCATCGGGCTCCGCTTCCGCTGCACAGCCCACGGCAACCAGGGCCAGCAGCACAGCGAATAAAACCGCGCACAATTTCTTCTTCATCTCGGCGCAACTCCTTTCGCAGCACCAGGCTGTCTCTTATTATAACATTATATCTGCGCACATACAACACACCGCCGAGGTCGCCGCCCAAGCCTTCCCCCCTCAGGGGGGAAGGTGGCATTTGCAGAGCAAATGACGGATGAGGGGTTCCCTCGCTCCTGCACGCCCCCTCATCAGTCTCGCTCCGCTCGACAGCTTCCCCCCTGAGGGGGGAAGCCTTGTTCCGCGCGCAGAACAGAAAAAGGACGCCGCATTTCTGCGGCGTCCTTTGATAACCAAAGTATTGAATTACTTGTGGTCGACGCTGTACATGTGCTCGATCAGCTCCAGAACCTTGTTGGAGTAGCCGATCTCGTTGTCGTACCAGGAAACGACCTTCACGAAGGTGTCGGTCAGGGCGATGCCGGCCTTGGCGTCGAAGATGGAGGTGCGGGTGTCACCCAGGAA
>JAZSAP010000028.1:0-21131 GCA_045601925.1 Lawsonibacter sp. | reverse complement strand
TTTGAGCGCTTACCGAATCCTCTATACAGGGGTGTAGCCAAGCGGTAAGGCACGGGACTTTGACTCCCGCATTCGCTGGTTCGAGTCCAGCCATCCCTGCCACTTCGTCGGTGCGGGCTGCATATCCCTCGCTTCGGCCTTTGGCCAAAGCTCGACCATTCCGCCGCACCTCCTCTCCAAAACACGACCACTCCGTTGGGTCGTGTTTTGGGAAACCGCCTCCGGCGGTATAATATGTTTGACCCAGTAGCTCAGTCGGCACACCCGCCCGCAGGCGGGCGTTTCGAGCCACAACCGCCCTCTGGGCGGCTCTTAGCGGCGAGATAAGCACCTCGGCGTCAGCCGCCATAAACCGCGCAGACCCGTTTTCCCTACGAAAAAGTTAATATGACCCAGTAGCTCAGTCGGCAGAGCACCTGCCTTTTAAGCAGGGTGTCCGGGGTTCGAATCCCCGCTGGGTCACCACGTCGTCGCGGACTGCATATCGTTCGCGACGACTTTTTTATACAAAAGCCATCGCTCATTCATTCCGTCGCTCCTCCTTTCCAAACTGCAAACGCTTCGCTGGTTTGCAGTTTGGTCGCTAAAACCGCCTGCTGGCGGTTTTTTCTTTTGCCCCCGTGGGGTGAGTTACCCCGGTGGGGTTCGATATAGCGACCCTTGGAGCTTGCCGTAAAATCTCCGGCGCACCACCGGCAACGGTGGACAAATCATAACTTTTCTGTTATACTGTGGAAAACCATATCAGGAGATCACAATATGGAGAAAATATCCCTTGCCCAGATGCTGAAATTCGCCCTGTTTTCCATCTCTGCGGGCGTTATTCAGGCCGTCAGCTTCGCCCTATTGAACGAACTGCTGGACTGGCCCTACTGGCCCGCGTACCTTATCGCCCTGACCGCATCAGTGGTCTGGAACTTTACCTTTAACCGCCGCTACACCTTTAAGTCCGCTGCCAACGTCCCCGTAGCCATGGCAAAAGTGGCCGGCTTTTACGTAGTGTTCACTCCCCTGTCTACCTGGCTGGGCCAGCTGGCAGAGAATTCCGGAGTAAACGAGTACATTATCCTGTTTGTTACCATGCTGTGTAACCTCGTGCTGGAATTTCTGTTCTGCAAGCTCGTGGTCTACCGTAATCAGGAAAACACTCTGTAATTGCAAAAGCAGGCTTTCTGCCTCTAGTTCATCTTGCTTTTTTGCTACACTATTTTGTCATATCCTATTGCACCTAAGGAGAGATTTTCATGAAAAATAAAAAGCTCCGTCTGTTGGTGCAGACGGCTTTGCTTGCCGCCATGACCACTGTTGCCACCATGGTCATCCAAATTCCCGTGGGGGGCGGCTACGTCCATCCCGGCGACAGTGTGGTCCTTCTGTGCGCATGGCTGCTGGGTCCCATCCCCGGCGCTGTGGCCGGTGCCTTGGGTGCCGGTTTGGCCGACACTCTGTCCGGTTACGCGCTGTACGTCCCCGCCACCGCCGTCATCAAGGCTTTGATGGGTCTGTGCGCCGGTGGGCTGTTTGCCCGTATGAAAAACCGCACCGCCGGCCGCATGATCGGTGGCGCTGTGGCGGGCATTGTCATGGTGCTGGGTTACTTTATCTATGAAGCTTTCATTTTGGGCCTTGGTCTTGGCGCCGCCGCCAGTATCCCCGCCAACCTGTTCCAGGCTCTGTTCGGTCTGGCCGCTGCCGCAGCTCTGCTGCGTCCCATGGGTCGGCTTCCTCTGGGCAAGTAACGGCCATGGATTACAATTTCCACACCCACACCGCCCGGTGCGGTCACGCTGAAGGCGAGGACGAAGCATACGTCCTGCGGGCCATCTCCTGCGGTGTCAGGGACATGGGGTTTTCCGACCACATGCCCCTGCGCTTTACCGACGGGCACGAGTCCTACTACCGCGTACCCATCGATCAGGTGAGGGACTATATGGAATCCCTTTCCTCCCTGCGTGACAAATACAAAAAGCAGATCAACCTCCACATCGGCTTCGAGATGGAGGTCTATCCCAGCCGCTTTGACGAGATGGCGGCGTTGGCCCGCAGCTATGGCGCGGAGTATCTGCTGCTTGGTCAGCACTATATCGGTGAGGAGTGGCCCAATGGTTTCTATGTCACCCAGGGAAGCGAGGACCCCGCCCAGCTGGTGGAATACACCGACTGCGTGATTTCCGGCATGGAAAGCGGTCTTTTTACCTATGTGGCCCACCCAGACTTGTTCCGCTACACCGGCACCGACCACGACTTCTACGCCCAACAGGTGCTGCGCATCTGTGAGGCTTCCATTGCCCACAACATCCCTTTAGAAATCAACCTGCTGGGCATCCGCGCCAAGCGGTTCTACCCGCAGGATGCGTTTTGGGCCATAGCCGGACAGACGGATTGCCCCGTCACCTTCGGGTTCGACTCCCACAGCCCTCAGGACGCCTACGACGAATCCTCCATCCCCGTGGCGGAGGAAATAGTCAAAACTTACGGCCTGAACTACATTGGCCGCCCCACCCTGGTCCCCCTGACCAAATAAGCACAAAAAAGCCGCAGGCTGTGCCTGCGGCTTTTCTTATTCCTCGGTGACAACTTTCAAATGCAGCTTCTGCATCCAGCGTTCCACCCGCTGGCGGGGCAGCAGCAGATTGATCACCAGCGCCACGGCAAAACCCACGCCGGTGTCGAACATGCGGTTCAGAGAGTAGCTGACATAGGTGGCTACGGGGGTGTTGAACAGGATGATGCACAGCACCACGCCGCCGGGCTGGATACCGCCGGGCCACTTAAAGATCCGGCAGGCCATGATCAGCAGGACTACACCCAAAAACAGCAGCGGGGCCAGCATCAGGTTAGTCTGCCCGTCGGGGTAAAAGCAGATGTGGATGCGGAACATAGCCATGCCGATAAAACCGCCGATGATGGTGCCGAAAAAGCGGTTGCCGCCGCTGAGCCAGGAATTACCCATATCCGTGCCCAACCCGAAGATCGCACCGATGCAGGCAAAGGCAGGACTGCGGTGAAAGGGCAGGTACAGCAGGGCGCACAGGGTGGCCGCCAAGGCGGTTTTCACGTTGCGCATACCCACATGAAAATACGTTTTAATAAACCGGGACACTCATATCATCTTCTTCCAACAGAATGCGGAATTGATTATAGCACTCCTGTCGGGTTTGTCCAGCGTTTTTTTGATTTTTGGAGATATCCCGGTTTTCCTATTTCATTTTTCCCGCCGATTGTTACTTTTTGGGGTTGCAAAGGGGCAGGGGGGCATGTTACAATGTCCGTGAAACAAGGCAGAAAGGAACATTATTATGCCTGAAATACTTGAGATCGTGATGCTGCTCTGCTTTGGCGCCTCTTGGCCCATCAACGCTTTGAAATCCTACAGGGCCCGCACCACCAAGGGCAAGAGCATTTTCTTCCTGCTGCTGATCGAGCTGGGCTACATCGCCGGCATTGCCGCCAAGCTGCTGAACCCGGCCTTTGACTTTACCGCCAAGTGGTACGTGCTGTTCTTCTACGTACTGAACTTCCTTATGGTGGCTGTGGACGTGGCCCTCTACTTCCGCAACCGCAAGCTGGACAAGCTGGATAAGCTGGCCGGCAAGCTTTGACCCTTTAACGGGTAGGTCGGTCAAACAGACCGGTCTTCATCACCGTTTTATAAAAACGAAAATGAAATGAGGCTTACTTATGGAACATTACATCGTCGCCCGCAACGCTGAAAGTCTGTTCCCCTACCAGGGCTGGCCCACCATCGCCCGTGACGGCAACGGCGTGCTGTACGCCGCTGTGTCCGGCCACCGCCTGGGTCACGTGTGCCCCTTCGGCAAGAACTATCTGTACATCAGTAAGGACGAGGGCAAGACCTGGTCCGTGCCCCTGGTGGTCAACGACACCGCTCACGACGACCGCGACGGCGGTCTGTGCGCCTGGGGTGACGGCAACCTGCTGATCACCTGGTTCCACAACACCAAGCAGCTCTACCGTGACCGCGCCTTCCTGGCCGAGGATCAGCCCATCAACAACGGTGCGGCCGCTGCCCCTGTTTCCTACGCCGTTTACGATATGTGGGATCAGCTGCCTGCCGAGCGTATGATTGAGGGCATGGCCTTCACCCGCCGCTCTCACGATGGCGGCATGACCTGGGACGAGCCTACTCCCGTCCTCTTCTCCGCCCCCCACGGTCCCATCCGCACCCCCAGCGGCCGCATGCTGTATGCCGGCCTGACCTCCAGCAGTCTCGTCACGAAGGAGAACCCCGAGCGCCGCATTGTCCTGATGGAGAGCCATGACGACGGCAAGACCTGGGATAAGTTGTGCGTAGTGCCCCGTCTGCCCGACGCCGATATTTCCGACCCCTGCGAGCCCCACTGTCTGGAACTGCCCAACGGCGAGATCCTGATCGTCATCCGCGCCTGGCGCACCGAGTCCAAGAAGCTGAACCTGTACCTGACCCGCTCCACCGACGGCGGCAAGAGTTTCGAGGTTCCCCAGGCTATCGAGGGTCTGTACGGTGCCCCCGGTCACCTGATGCTGCACTCCTCCGGTGCCGTCATCGTCACCTACGGCGTGCGCTTCAGTGACACCAAGCCCATCGGTTCCTACGCCCGTGTCAGCTACGACAACGGCCATACCTGGGGCGAGGAGTTCATGGTGGGCAAGCCCTCCCCCGTGTGGGACCACGGCTACCCCTCCACCGTGGAGCTGTCCGACGGCAGCCTGTACACCCTGTACTATCAGCGCGCCTACGACACCGACGATTTCAACTCCCTGCTGGGCTGCCACTGGGAGCTGCCCGAGAAGCCCTGACTCAAACTGTAAGCATAAAAACAACCGGCTGCAATGCCGGTTGTTTTTTATTGTCTTTTTACTTGCGCAGGTCGGCCAGCAACTGGCTGCCGCCGGCGATGATGTCCTCGGCCACGCCGGAGACGTAGTTGGAGGAACGGGCCTCGTAGCCGCCCTCGTCAAAGGCGTCCTTCATGGGGAAGTAACCCTCGTTGCCGTTGGTCAGGCAGGCGGGCAGGATCAGGTCCCAACCCTCGTTGTCCTTGATGCCCACGCCAATGCCGGTGAACGGCTCGCCGGGTATGCCCACAAAGGCCACGCTGCCGATACGCAGACCGGTCAGTTCCAGCTTGAAGGTCTCGGGGCCGTCGGCTAGGCGGACCATACGGCCGGCCTCGGCCACCACGGTGGTGAGCTCCATAGCCTCGAAGGGAATCAGGTCGTCACGACCCTCCTCGTGCAGCTTGAAGTACTCCCGGGCCAGGGGCAGCTCCTCGGGCGTGGGAGTGTTGGCCTTGACCTCTACTATGTGGTGCAGCATGGACACCTTGTCCACATCCACATACTCCACCTTGTCGTACATCTGCAGGATAGTACCCGCCAGGGCGCGGCCGATAAAACGGGCCATGCCAGGGCTCTTCATCTCGTTGTCGAAGCTGATCTCGGTGTCATTCATGTCGCCGCCATCGGGGTAGACGTGGGTGCTTCCCACGTCGCCCTGAGCGCCCACGATGCACAGCACCTTGGTGCCGTCCAGGGCCTTGTCAATGGTCTTGCGGACCCAGTGGGGCCAGTCGGCGCAGATCATGTCGCCGTTGACGCAGTCGGCATGGACGCCGTAGTTCAGCACCACGATGCTCTCGCCGCCCTCCCGGTCAAAGCGCAGCACGTTGACCCGCTGGTCCAGCTCGCCAATGGGGTGGTCGATGTTGGGGTCGTTAATGGGGGGGCAGGTCATGGTGCTGCCGTCCTTCATACGGTAGCGGCGGATGTAGGCGATGCGGTCGGGAGCGTGGCCCACAGCAAAGCCCATGCGGGCGGGCTTCATGTCCGCAATGGCCAGCATCGCCAGGTCGCACAGGCGGTTTTCCAAAAAGTCCACGTACTGAGCGATCTGCTCCTCATCTGCATCAAACATATTGGGGTAGACGCGCAGCAGGGGACCGGTATGGGTGTGGGTGGTGTGCAGGAAGATGTTCTCGGCAGGGATGTCAGCAGCCTTGGACATGGCAGCGCGGAAGCGGTCCACGATGTCGGCATCGATGCCGCCGTTGTCCACACCGATCAGCAGGCAGGGGGTCTCGCCGCAGCTCAAAGCGATGGCGTGGGCCTCCAGATCGTCCACAAAGCCCTGGGCAAAGCGGGGCACGAAGTAACCGTAAATACCGATGCCCAAAGGGGGATTGATATTTACGCCGGCGTAGCCGACTTTCAGCGTATTCATAACAAATACCTCCTTAATTGGTTAGGGATGGCTTACAGTTCGCCGACCTTCTCCATGGCGGCACGGACCACGGCCACGTTCTCGGGCTTGATGGGGTCGTTGATGTCGGGGTCGTGCTTGCCGGAGTAGCCCAGCATGTTCATGGCCTCGCTGGCGCAGGGCCACAGGTCGTGGGCGGCGTAGGTGTCACGCAGGTACAGGATGCTGTTCAGACACTCTGCTGCGGTGGCATAATCGTCATTGTCCATGGCCTTGAACATCTTCTCGGTGTTCTTGGGGGCCAGGGGCAGCATACCGTCCAGGCAGTTCTTGATGCCCCACTTGTAGGCCACGTCGAAGGTGTCCAAACCGGAGTAGACCATGATGAAGTCCTCGGGCACCTCGGGGTTCAGGATCAGCTTGCGGAACATCTGGGTGTCGGCGGACTTGATGCCGATCAGGTTGGGAATCTCCTTGCGCAGACCCAGCACGAAATCGTAGGTGAACTTGAACTGGGTCACGCCAGGCAGATCATAGACCATGATGTTGTGTTTGGTGGAAGCAGCGATGGCCTTCAGGTAGTTCTTGACCTGATGAGGCTTGCAAGAGTTGTAATAGGGGGCGGTGAATACGAAGGCGGCCACGTCCAGTTCCTCCATGGCAGCCACACGCTCCTTGGCGCGGCAGATGGACACGTCCATAGCGCCCACGAACACGGGCACGCGGCCGGCAGCGGCATCAACGGCCACGCGGGCGACCTCGACGCAGGTGCTGGGACGCAGATAGGCCTGCTGGCCCATGGAGCCCATGCTCAACAGACCCACGGCGCCGGCCTGGATCATGTCTTCGATCTGCTTGCGGTAGCTGGACTCGTCCAGGTTGCCGTTGGCATCGATGGGAGTCAGCAGGGCGGGAACAAATCCAGGTTTGAGTTTCACAATAAGTACCTCCAAAAATTTATTTCATATGTTAAGGTTTTTTGCTTATAATCAATCGGCTACAACTTGGCCGCGGAAGATGACCTGCTGCAGCTTGAAGTCCGCATCCAGCAGGACGAAGTTGGCGTACTTGCCTGGGACGATGGAACCAACCTCCTTGTCCACGCCGATGGCGCGGGCGGGGGTGGTGGAAGCCATACGGAATAGGTCGGACACGGACGCGCCGGTGTGCTTCATGAAGTTGACAAAGGCCAGGTCCATGGTCAGGCGGGAGCCGGACAGTTCTTCCTTCTCGTTGTAGTTCAGGTCCACGGTGCTGCGGAAGTGGCCGGCGGGGTAGTC
Source organism: Lawsonibacter sp. (assembly GCA_045601925.1). Classification (GTDB taxonomy): domain Bacteria; phylum Bacillota; class Clostridia; order Oscillospirales; family Oscillospiraceae; genus Lawsonibacter. The sequence goes on along the minus strand of JAZSAP010000028.1, from coordinate 13,649 downwards.
CGCGGGGTCATAGTTGCAGATGGTGCTGTCGGTGATGATGGCAATGCGGTCAGGACCGGCCAGCTTAAAGGCCAGCAGCATGTCCGTGGGTTTGACATGAACACCGCGGCTGTCGGGGATGATCTCGTAGGTCATCTCCGGGCAGACCAGGCAGGAGGCGGCGACACTCTCCTGAACGGTGCCGGTATGCTTCCAGGAGTCATTACCATGGCAGCAGCCCATGGCGTCGTACAGGTGAGTGGTGATGGTGGCTCCTTTGTCTACAGCAGTGCGCACCTGAGCGGGAGAGGCATTGGTATGACCCACAGCGGCGGTGATACCCTTTTCCCGCAGGAAGTCACCGAAAGCGCCGTCCATATCCATCTCGGGGGCGTACATCCACTGACCGATCTTACCATGGGTAGCCTCATACAGGGGCAGGTACTCGGCGGGGTCAGGGCCGGTACGGGCAAAGGCCTTGCTGTTGGCGCCCCGCTCCGGATTGATGAAGGGGCCCTCAAAGGCTACGGCGTACACGTTGGGCAGCAGTCCCGCATCGATCTTCTCCTGCACGTTCTTGGTCTTCTCCAGCAGGGAGTCCGGGGTCTGGCCATAGCTCATGGTAGCCACCATGGTGGTGGTGCCGTGGCGCAGGTGGTGGCGGGCGGTCTGCTCGGGACCGGTCTCCCACCGCCAGGCGCCGCCGTCACCGTGGATGTGAATGTCCACGAAGCCGGGGCCGACCCACATACCCTTGGCGTCCAGCACCTGGGCGCCGGCAGGAACCTCCACGTCCTTGCCCACGGCACAGATGCGGCCATTGTCATACAGGATGGTGGCCTTGTCCAGTACACCACCAGGCAGCACTGCTTTTGCATTGATAATTGCGTTCATATTAACTCCTCCTTTGAAGAAGTTTATTTGTCAACCGGATTGACCTGCATACAACTTTTTCCCCTGCTGGGTCGCTTACATTGCAGCTGTTTCATGTCCGGACGGAATGCTCCACTGTAACTATTACAAGTATAGCCCTTTGTCCTTTCATTTTCAACTATCATTTTGGATCAATAAAAATTTTTTCGCTCAAAAGTCCTGTCTGTCAGCCCCTTTTCCCTATTGTGAAACGGCAGGTTTTGTGATAAACTGTGATGTAATGCATCCCCGCTTTTGTGAGCAAGCGGGTGTAAGGAGATAGAAAGTATGAAACTTGGTATCGTGGGTCTGCCCAACGTGGGCAAAAGCACCCTGTTCAACGCCATCACCAACGCCGGCGCTGAAAGCGCCAACTACCCCTTCTGCACCATCGACCCCAACGTGGGCATGGTGGCGGTGCCCGACTATCGTCTGGACAAGCTGTCCGAGATGTACAACCCCAAAAAGACCACCCCCGCCGTCATCGAGTTTGTGGACATCGCGGGTCTTGTCAAGGGCGCCAGCCGGGGCGAAGGTCTGGGCAACAAGTTCCTGGGCAACATCCGCATGACCGACGCCATCGTCCATGTGGTGCGCTGCTTTGACGACGATAACGTCATCCATGTGGAGGGTTCCACCGACCCCCTGCGCGACATCGACACCATCGACCTGGAGCTGGTCATGGCCGACCTGGAGATGGTGGACCGCCGCATCGACAAGGCCAAAAAGGCCGCCAAGGGCGACAAGAAGTTCCTGCAGGAGGCCACCGATTTCGAGGGTCTGCGCGACTGGCTCAACGACGGCAAATCCGCCCGCACCTACGAGGCGGTGGACATCGCCGCCGAGTACCCCGACTGCGAGCTGCTCAGCCTGAAGCCCGTCATCTACGCCGCCAATTTGGACGAGGACGGCTTTGCCGACCCCGCCGCCGTCCCCTACTATAAGCAGGTGGCCGACCGCGCCGCCGAGCAGGGCGCCCAGGTGGTCCCCGTCTGTGCCAAGCTGGAGGCCGAGATCGCCGAGCTGGACGCCGAGGAAAAGGCCATGTTCCTGGAGGATCTGGGCATTGCCGAGTCCGGTCTGGACCGTCTGGTCAAGGCCAGCTACGCCCTGTTGGGCCTGATCTCCTACCTGACCAGCGGCGAGGACGAGTGCCGCGCCTGGACCATCACCCGCGGCACCAAGGCGCCCCAAGCCGCCGGCAAGATCCACTCCGACTTCGAGCGCGGCTTTATCCGTGCCGAGGTGGTGTCTTACGAGGACCTGATGGCCTGCGGCACCATGGCCGCCGCCCGAGAAAAGGGTCTGATCCGCTCCGAGGGTAAGGAGTACGTGGTGCAGGATGGCGATATCATTCTGTTCCGGTTCAACGTGTAATACCAAGATGAAACCGCCCCCTGCCGCGCGGCAGGGGGCGGTTTTCAGTTTTCTGGCAGATCCTCCACCTGCTCCAAGCGCGCCACCGCGCGGTTTATGCCCAGCCTGCGGGCCACCTGCAGCTTTTTGCGGATGGTTGCCCCGTCATCGAACAGGATGAAATGCGCCCCGCCCTCCGGGGTCATATAGGTAAAATACCGTGCGCACAGCTCGTCGGAGAAAAACACACTTGGCTTCAGCCGCTCCATCAGCTGCGCCAGTTCCTGCGGATTCAGCGCACGCCCGCTGCCTTCCGGGGCGGGCAGAAAGAAATCCTCCGCCGACCGCTCCACCCACAGTGCCACCCGCTCCGGGCCGCCGAACCGCTCCGCCGCCTCCTGCAGGCGGCAGGTAAGACTGCCCCCGGACAGGGCCGAGCCGATGAGTACCCGGGCCTTCTGCGTGTACTGCCCCCAATGTTCCGGTACATACAAATCAACTCCCCGCCGGGCAAGGATTTCATCCAGTTGCGCCGTCAGCCACTGGGGCGCAGGGCCTGGCGCCATGCAGATCACCGCGCAGAAGTTCCGCGCCCCACACTCATGCACCACCTGCCGACACAAGTTGGACACATCTCCCCTGCCGTCAAGGCCGCGGGTATCCAGCACCATGGCCCCGCCCCGGGGATTGGCCTGCCCGATTCGAAATAATCGTCCCCCCTGCCCCACCCGATAGACCGGGTGGGCCGGACTCTGCCCTTCCCGCAGCCGGGACAGTCGATTGGGCGGCGTGATGACCAACAGCATATCTTCCACAGACTTGCCCCCACCTCAAAAAAATGTTATACTGAATAAAATTATGCCCCCGCCCGTCGGGGTAGAACGAGGAGGTATGCCCTGTGGCCTTTTCCCTGTTTCCCAAGGCGTACTACAAAAGCATACTGGACATCCGTGCCGAACATTTGACCCGCCGGGGCATCACCCTGCTGCTGGTGGACCTGGACAACACCCTTGTCCCCTACAAGACCCCCTCCCCCACGGCCGAACTGGTGGCGTGGCGTGAACAGATGGAGTCCGGCGGCGTGCAGGTATTTCTGCTGTCCAACAGCCGCAAACCCACCCGCCCCGGCAGCTTTGCCGGTCAGATGGGCATCGACTTCATCGGCCACGCGGGCAAGCCCAAGCATGGGGGCTATCTTGCCGCAATGGGGCGCACCGGCCGCACCCCGGCCCAGACCGCCATTGCCGGGGACCAGATTTTCACCGATATTTTAGGTGGCAACCGTTCCGGCGTGACCACCATTCTCATTGCGCCCATCCGCCTGGCCGGCAACCCCGGCCGCTATATCCGCTACTGGGTGGAAACTCCCTTCCGCCTTGTGGCTCGAAAGCGTGGTAGCCTGTGAGCGCCCGGTTCGGCCCGGCGGGCAACGCGGAAAACTTCCCCGGCAAGTCCTCTGCCGATGCCCCCAAGTGGCTGGCCCAGCTGGGTTTGGACTGCTATGAGTACCAGTGCGGCAAGGGGGTCCACGTGGGTGAGGATACCGCCCGCCGGGTGGGTCAGCAGGCGCAGGAACACGGTATCGTCCTGTCCCTCCACGCCCCCTACTTCATCAACCTTGCAAACCCCGACCCGGACAGCCTTGCAAAGACCTGTGGCTACATCACCGGCGCCTGCCTTGTGGCAAGTCAGATGGGGGCCCAGCGGGTGATCATCCACTCCGGCGCCCTGATGAAGCGCACCCGACGCGAAGCGTTGGACACGGCGCTTTCCTCCCTCCGGCACGTGCTGTCCGTGTGCGACGACATGGGGTTTGGGCAAATCGCCCTGTGTCCTGAAACCATGGGGAAAATCAACCAGCTGGGCGATTTGGACGAGGTTTTGGAACTTTGCTGCCTTGACCCCCGCCTTGTCCCCTGCGTGGATTTCGGCCATCTGTATGCCCGCTCTCTGGGTGCAGACGACGGCGAAGATGCCATGGAGCGCATCCTGACCCGCATGGAGCAGGTTCTCGGCGCAGAGCGGGCCAGCCGCTTCCACAGCCATTTCTCCCACATCGAATTCACCCCCAACGGCGGCGAGAAATGCCACCGCACCTTTGACCAAGACGGCGGCTTTGGACCGGACTGGACGCCCCTTGCCCAGGCAGTGGCCCGCCGAGGCTGGAGTCCCACCTTCATCTGCGAGTCCGCCGGGACCCAGGCTCAGGATGCCCTGACCATGAAACGCATTTACCGGGAGGCACTGAAATGAACCACATTGAAAAAATCGCTGCCGCCCTGCCCGAGTATGGTCTGGACGCCATGCTCATCGTCAGCCAGCCCGGTGAGCGCTACGCCGTGGGCTTCGAGGGTGAGGGTACGGTGCTGGTCACCCGAAACGATTGCTGGTATTTCACCGACAGCCGCTACATTGAGGCGGCACAGAACACCATCCAAAACGCCCATGTAGAATGCGTGGGCCGGGGTTGGGGCCACCTGGACCTTGCCGCGCAGGTCATCCAGGCTGAAAACCTGCACCTTGTGGGGTTTGAAAGCGACCGAGTCAGCGTAGACCGGCTGGAGCGCTGGCAGGAAAAACTGCCCTGCACCCTGATTGCCGCCCCCGATTTGGTCAACAAACTGCGCACGGCCAAGGACGAGAGTGAATTGTCCCTTATGCGTCAATCTCAGGCCATCACGGATCGGGCCTTCTCCAATCTTCTGAACTTCATCCGCCCCGGCGTCACCGAGCGGGAGGTGGCCGCCCGGCTGGTCTATGAACTGATGTCCCTCGGCGGCAGCAAACCCAGCTTTGACCCCATTGTGGCCGCAGGTCCCAGCGGCTCCATGCCCCACGCCGTTCCCGGCGAGCGGGTCATCCAGCCGGGCATGTTCGTCACCCTGGACTTTGGCTGTATTTACGAGGGGTACTGCTCCGACATGACCCGCACCGTGGCGGTAGGCACCCTCACCGACGAAATGGCAAAAGTCTATCAGACCGTGCTGGACGCCCAGCTGGCCGGTCTTGCCGCCGCCCGGGCCGGAGTCGCCGGAAAGGACGTGGATGCCGCCGCCCGAACCGTCATCGAGCAGGCGGGGTATGGAAAATACTTCGGCCACAGTCTGGGCCACTCACTGGGTCTTGATATCCACGAAAGTCCCAACTTCTCCCCCGGGGAGGACACCATCATGCCCGTGGGGGCCGTGGTGTCCTGTGAGCCGGGTATTTACCTGCCCGGGCGCTTCGGCGTGCGTATTGAAGATGTGGTGGTTCTGCGGGAAAATGGCTGTGAAAATCTCACCGCCTCCCCCAAGGAACTGCTGACTTTGTAATTTATTGTAAAAAATCTGCCGAAATGGCAGATTTCCCCTGCTAACCCCCTTGCCAAAGCGGGTGGAATGGGGTAAAATATATCAGCTAAACTTTTACACTTTTTATTTGGAGGATGATTCTTATGGCAATGATTTCTGCCAGTGATTTCCGCAATGGCGTTACCTTCGAGATGGAAGGCAAGGTCATGCAGGTGGTCGAGTTCCAGCACGTTAAGCCCGGCAAGGGTGCCGCTTTCGTCCGCACCAAGATGAAGAACATCATCACCGGCGGCGTGACCGAGACCTCTTTCAACCCCACCGCCAAGTTCGAGCAGGCTTTTGTGGAGCGCCGCGAGATGCAGTACAGCTACAACGACGGCGACCTGTACTACTTCATGGATATGGAGACCTTCGACATGCTGCCCATCGGCAAGGATCTGCTGGGCGACGCTTTCCGCTTCGTCAAGGAAGAGGAGATGTGCAAGGTCATGTCCTACAAGGGCAGCGTCTTCGGCGTTGAGGCCCCCAACTTTGTGGAGCTGGTCATCACCGAGACCGAGCCTGGCTTCGCCGGCAACACCGCCACCAACGTGACCAAGCCCGCCACTGTGGAGACCGGCGCCGAGATCCGCGTCCCCCTGTTCATCAACGAGGGTGACAAGATCAAGATCGACACCCGCACCGGCGAGTATCTGGAGCGTTGTAAGTAATTCCCGAAAGGAGATTACCCACATGACTATTTCCGAGAAAGTCGCGTATCTCAAGGGTCTGGCCGAGGGTCTGGACCTTGAGAACGAAAAGTCCAAGGAGGCCAAGCTCATCAACGTGATGATCGGCATTTTGGAGGAGATCGGCCTGTCCATCGAGGATCTGGAAGAGAACGATCTGGATCTGGGTGAAGAGATCGATGTTCTGTCCGACGACCTGGCCGATGTGGAGGACATTGTCTACGGCATCGACGAGGACGAGGAGGACTTCGACGATGACTTCTTCGAAGTGGAGTGCCCCACCTGTGAAGAGCCTATCGTCATCGGCGACGAGGCTTTGGCCGAGGGTGTTGTCCAGTGCCCCAACTGCGGCGACAAGTTCTCCATGGACCTGTCCGACGACATTTGCACCGAGGACGAATAATGTAAACTGAAAATGCGGTCTGCCACGGCAGACCGCATTTTTTATGAGGAGCGATATCCATGATCCCCACCTATGAGCAAATGGGCGATATGCTGGAGCAAATCGCCGCCCAGTTCCCGGACGCATTTTTCGAGGGGTTGGACGGCGGCATCCAGCTGGAGGAGCAGGCCATGCCCGACCCGGACTTCCCGCCCGGCGAGATGTATATCATGGGTGAGTACTGCCACGACCTGCTGGGACGGTATATTCTGCTGTACTACGGCTCTTTCGCCGCCCTGCTGGCCGACGAGGATGAGGACACCTGGCTGGACGAGATCTTCGCCACCGTGGCCCATGAGTTCACCCACCATTTGGAGGACACCGCCATGCTCCACGCCTTGGACGACGCCGATGCAGCCTTTCTGCAGGAGGCTCTTGCGGAGTATGACGCGGATTGACCTGCCCGGCAGCGTCTCTCCCCTTATTGTAGCAATTTGTTCCTTTTCAAGCAATTGTTCTGCGTGTATAATAATTGCGTACCCTGTAAATTCCGCAAACGGAGGTGTGGGCATTGGATTATCATGGTCTGCTCAATCTGTCGGTAGAACTCGGCTGCCAGCTGATGGAAAGCGGCGCAGAGATCTATCGCGTGGAAGATTCCGTTCTGCGCCTGATGCGCGCCTACGGCGCACAGGATGCGCAAATTTTCGCCATTCCCGGCTGCATTACCGTGTCTGTCACCGCAGAAAACGGCGAACCGGTCACCCGGCTTTGCCGCGTGGATGCGCACAACACGGATTTGGACCATTTGGAGCTGTGCAACGACCTGTGCCGCCAACTGTGTGAGCAAACACCCCCCGTGGAGCAGGCCCGACACCAATTGGCCGACCTGCGCCGCCGCCGTCCCCGCTTCCATCCCATCACCGTGATGTTGGGCTATTTTCTGATTGGTGCATTTTTCACGCCGTTCTTCGGCGGCGGGCTTATGGACGCTCTGTGCGGCGGTCTGTGCGGCCTTGCCATCTACTTCGCCAACCGCTGGCTGGCCCCACTGGCCGGACCAAACATATTCTTCCGCACCCTGCTGGCCGCCACCGTCTCCTCGTTGGCTGCCCAGCTGCTGGTTTATACCGGCGTGGGTCAGCATGTGGACACCATCACCATCGGCGCATTGATGATTTTGGTGCCCGGCGTGTCTCTGACCACCGCCATGCGGGAGGTCATGGCCGGCGACCTTGTGTCCGGCGTGTCCCACACTGCGGAATCCATACTGACCGCCACCGCCATCGCGTTAGGAACGGGCGCCGCCATGTTCCTGGGCGGACTGCTGTAAAGGAGGGGTATGATGCAAATTCTGACCGAATGGGTCCTGCCCTGCGTATACAGCTTTGGCGCGTGCATCGGCTTCTGCCTGCTGTTCAACATCCACGGCCCCGGCATGCTCATCTGCGGCGGGGGCGGCGCCCTGGGCTGGCTGGTCTATCTGCTGATGGATCTGTGTTCGGCCTCTATATTCCCCCGCTATCTGGCTGCGGCCGTTGCCATTACGCTGTACTCCGAACTCATGGCCCGTCTGCGCCGCTGCCCGGTTACCAGCTACCTGATCGTGGCCCTGCTGCCCCTTGTCCCCGGCGGCGGTATCTACTATGCCATGCGCTATTCCCTCTCGGGCGATAACCAGCAGTTCCTCACCACCCTGCTGAACGTATTCGGCATCGCCGGCACGCTGGCGCTGGGCGCACTGCTTGCCTCGTCCGTGGTTCGCCTGTTCATCACCTTTGCGTACCGTACACGCAAGTAAACCGGAGGTTTCCCTCATGCCCATGCGACTTTTTGCCCTGCTGACCGCGTTGGTACTGCTGTGCAGCGGCTGCGTATCTGCGCCCTCTGCCCCTTCGGTGTCTGCCAACCCTTCTGCGGACCTCTCCGCCCCGGACCCTTCTGCCGTCGACGTTTCCGCTCCTGACGAGCCTGTCCCGGAGCCGCCGGCCCACGTGTCCACTCCCGATCCCGCTCCGGTGGAGAATTCTCCCATCCAGGATGTGCCCCCGCCAACGGACACCCCCGCTCCCATCCCAGAGCAGCCACCTGACGACTCTATCTATGAGCCGGATGTCCCCGCCGTCCACATCCCGGAACCGCAGCTTCCCTCCACATATAACTTCGCTGTCCCTGTGGCAGAACGTCCCGCCGTCGATGCAGATTACTTTGCCGACGCCGCCTTTGTGGGTGACTCCCGCACCGAGGGGTTTTGGCTGTACAGCGGGGTCAAGCGTGGCAAGCTGCTCAGCGCCACTGGCCTGACGGTGTTCTCCGTGGACAAAAAAACCGCCTTTGGCACCAACCAAACGGTGCTGCAGGCCCTGACCGGCGGCAGCTTCGGCAAGATTTACCTGGCCTTCGGCCTGAACGAATTGGGGTACATCGATACCGACTCCTTCGTGCAGACCTACTGCCAGCTGATCGATACCATTCGCGGACAGCACCCAAACGCCATCATTTACATCCAAAATCTCATCCCGGTCAACGACCAAGAGGCCCGTGCCTCCGGGCACAAGGGCCATGTCAACTGTGACCGCATCCGCTTGTATAACGAGATGATCGCCCAAATCGCGTTGGAAAAGGAACTGCCCCTGCTGGACCTTTACTCCGCCTTCGCCGTGGACGGGCAGCTGCCCGCCGAGGCCAGTCGCGATGGCGTGCATCCGCTGCCCGCCTATTATAAAAAGCAGCTGGACTTCCTTATGACCCACACCGTCACCGTGGAGGATCCGTCCGCGGAAGAACCGGCTGCCCAACCGCCGGTCGATGCCCCCGCCCCTGAACGTTCACCCGAAATGGAGGTCACCGAGATATGAAACGTCTGACCGCGCTGCTGTGCGCCGCCGTGCTGTTCCTGTTGTGTGCCTGTGGCCGCACTGCCCAGCCTTTCACCACCGACCTTGTGGACAAGCTGCTGGAAAACGACATCTTTTCCGAGCCGCTGGAGCCGTTGGACGACGAAATTGCTTGCTTTGTCTATCAACTGGATGCGAAGCAATCCAACCTGACCGACCTTAAGGTATACCGTTCCTCCGGCGCCACCTGTGAGGAGGTGGCGGTGTTCACCTTCGAGACTGACGAAGATGCCAACAATGTCCATTTCAGTTTGGCAGGTTACCTTGCTGCCCAGTTGGAAAGCTGCCGCAGCTATCGGCCCGCCCAAGCGCCTAAACTGCAGCACGCCATCCTGACCCAACGGGCCAACTCCATCCTGCTGGTCGTGGCGGACGATTGGGCCGCCGCTGCCGAATTGATCAAATAACAACTGCGCCGCACCTGAAGTCAGGTGCGGCGTTTCCTTTGCGCCCCAAGGCTTTGGCGGCTGTTTCCAGCATTTACAGCTTGCCCCCTCCCCCGCTGGCGGTTAAACTGGATGTATCCAATTCCAAGGAGGCTCTTATGTTTACGCCAATCACCCGCCGCCTTGCCGGCGTTTTGTTTGCCCTGTGTCTGCTGACCGCCGCCCCCGTCCGCGCCGCCCATCAGCCTGTGGAGGTGGAGGTGAACGGACGCGCCCTGCCTACCGACACCGGCTCTTACATATACCAGGGCACCGCTTACGTCCCCCTGGCCGCCTTCCTGCGGGAAGTGGATGCAGGTGAGCTGACCTGGGACGGCTCGTCCGCCCGGCTGGACACCGAAACCCTTGACCTGACCGCAACACCCGGTCAGGCATGGCTGGAGGCCAACGGCCGCGCCCTGCATGTCCCCCACACGGTCCAAATCACCAACGGCCGCACCATGGTCCCGGTCCGCACCGCCGCCCAACTCTTTGGCGCGCAGGTGGTCTGGGACGAGGCTGAGCAAACCGTCCGGGTGGGCAAGGGCGAGGAAATTTTGCAATCCGGCGAAGAATTTTACGACCCGGACACCCTCTATTGGCTGTCCCGGGTCATCTCGGCGGAGAGCCGGGGTGAGCCGCTGGTGGGTCAAATCGCCGTGGGAAACGTGGCTCTGAACCGGGTGGCCAGTGCCAGCTTTCCCAACACCCTGTACAGTGTCATTTTTCAGCCCGGTCAGTTCGAGCCGGTGGAGAACGGCACCATCTACCAGGACCCCTACCACCTGTCGGTGACGGCGGCCAAGCTGTGTTTGGAGGGGGCCCAGGTCATCGGTGACTGCCTTTACTTCTTTGCCCCGGACCTGTCCCCCGGCACGTGGATCGTCAACAACCGCACCTACTACACCACCATCGGCTGTCATCGGTTTTACTTATAACAAAAACGCCGCCTCGTGTAGGGCCCGATGCCCTCATCGGGCCGGTCAGCAGCAAAAAACAGCTGCCGCGAACATTCGCGGCAGCTGTTTTTTATCTTTGATATTCAAATTCCAAATCGTACAGGGACACGATGTCGCCATCGTTGATTCCCATAGCCTCCAGCTTGTCGAACAGGCCGGACTGACGCAGCTGGCGGTCAAACCAATTGCGGGATTCGTAATCGCCGAAGTTGACGTTGGCGATGAGCTTCTGCAGCCAGGGAGCCTCCACCACCCAGGTGTCGTCGTACTGCTCGATGGTCACCTCGCCGGTGGTGTCCACCTCCGGCGGGCGCTCCACATAGGTGGCCTCGTACACCACCACGGGGGGCAGCTGTGCCAGCTCCTGGGCCGCCCGCTTAACGATTTCCCGGGTACCCATGTGGGCGGCGGCAGACATCTCGAACAGTTCCATGCCCTTGGCTTCCACGTGCTTGCGCAGACGCTCCAGCAGTTCCGGGTCTTCCAGCATGTCCACCTTGTTGGCGGCCACGATCATTTTGCGCGTGGCAAGCTCGGGGGAATACTGGGCGAGTTCGGCGTTGATGGCCTCGAAATCCTCCACAGGGTCCCGACCCTCGCTGCCCGACACATCCACCACGTGGATGAGCAGGCGGCAGCGGTCGATGTGCCGCAGGAAGTCGTGGCCCAAACCGGCACCGTCGGCCGCACCCTCAATAATACCGGGGATATCGGCCATGACGAAGGAAACGCCCTCCTCCACATAGACCACGCCCAGATTGGGGAACAGGGTGGTGAAGTGGTAGTTGGCGATTTTAGGCTGGGCGCGGCTGACCACACTCAGAAGGGTAGACTTGCCCACATTGGGGAAGCCCACCAGACCCACGTCGGCCAGCAGCTTCAGCTCCAGCACCACATCCCGGCTCTGGCCGGGCAGGCCCGCCTTTGCAAAGCGGGGCACCTGACGGGTAGGGGTGGCAAAGTGCTGGTTGCCCCAGCCACCGCGGCCGCCGCGGCACAGCACGAAGGGCGTGGGGTCGGACATATCGTGGATGATCTCGTTGGTCTCGGCATCCCGGATGACGGTGCCGCGGGGGACTTTCAGCACAAGATCCTCGCCGTCCCGGCCAGTGCAGCGCTTGCCGCCGCCGTCCATGCCGTTCTGGGCCACGTACTTGCGCTTATAGCGAAAGTCCATCAGGGTGGACATATGGTCGTCAATGGTGACCACCACGTTGCCGCCATGACCGCCGTCGCCGCCGTCCGGGCCGCCGTTGGCCACGTATTTCTCACGGTGGAAGGACCCCACGCCGTTGCCGCCGTTGCCGGAACGAACAGTGATCTTTGCGGTATCCACAAAAGGTGCTGCCATAGTAAGCACCTGCCTTTCTTTGGGGATAAAACAAGCCGCAAACGCGTGCGTTTGCGGCTTGTTCGTTCAGCAAATTACTGAGCGATCTCCACGATGGAGACCTGCTTGCGGTCCTTGCCAAGGCGCTCAAACTTGACCTTGCCGTCCTTCAGGGCGAACAGGGTGTCGTCGCTGCCCTTGCCCACGTTCACGCCGGGGTGGATGTGGGTGCCGCGCTGACGGACCAAAATGTTGCCGGCCAGAACGAACTGACCGTCGCCGCGCTTGACGCCCAGGCGCTTAGCCTCGGAATCGCGGCCGTTACGAGTGGAGCCAACGCCCTTCTTATGGGCGAAAAACTGCAAACCGATTTTCAGCATGTCTTACACCTCCAAGACAGAAATGTTTTCAGGATATTCCTCGTGCAGTTCGGTGAAGTGGACCATCAGCGCCGTCAGAAGGGTCTGACAGGTGCTTTCGTTGGTCTGCCCCAAGCCGCCGGGGAGTTTGAGGGAGATGGATGCGTCCTTTTGCCGGACCTTGACCGATGCCTCCAGCCCAAGCACGTCGTTGATGGCGCACTCACACAGGCGGACGGCGCTGGTGACGGCGGCGCAGACGATGTCGCTGCCCTCGTCGGCATAGCCGCTGTGGCCCTGAACCTCAAAGCCAGTGATGCGGCTGCCCTCTAGATGGAACGATACGGTGGTCATCAGGCCTTGATAGCGCCGATCTGCACCTTGGTGTAGGGCTGACGATGGCCCTGACGCTTACGGAAGCCCTTCTTGGGGGTGTACTTGAAGATCATGATCTTCTTGCCCTTACCGTTCTTGACCACGGTGGCGGCCACGGAAGCACCCTCCACAACGGGAGCGCCGAAGGTAGCCTTGTCACCGTCGATGACGGCCAGGACCTTGTCGAAGGTGATGGCGTCACCGGCCTCGTTGGCCAGCTTCTCGACAAAGATGACATCGCCCTCGGCAACCTTGTACTGCTTACCGCCGGTTTCGATGATAGCATGCATGGAAATTTCAACTCCTTTATTTACGGACTCGCTCTTACAGGTGGGGCATTTTTGCCTGCCCGCTTGCAGACCCGCTCAATGCGGCTTTCATAGTTTATCAGCACAAGTCCCCTTTGTCAAGGGAAAAGTTCCTGTTTTTCAACTTTTTTCAGTGCAGGGGCAGGGATGGTTCAAAATTTCCGTCGCAACGGCCTCCCATTGCCCCTCCCGACCGGGACAGTGCCCCTCCTGCACGGCCACAGCGTACTTCTCCAGCAGGGCCACCGGCTTATAGGACAGCTTGGAGGTACGCAGGCCCGGGTCGCCGGTATCATCCTCCCGGTTGATGTAGGCCACATCCTCACCGGCAAAGTGCTGGGCAAAC
>JAZSAP010000027.1:0-19415 GCA_045601925.1 Lawsonibacter sp. | reverse complement strand
ACGGTTCCGCTATCTGTTCTCTCGTTTGCGCAGCACGGCGTGGTCTGTGATCGAAAACATTGCCGACGAACTGGCTCACTCCGATTTTCGGCCCGTGGCCTTTGAACTGGGCTTTGGCGGCGGTGGTGAGCTGCCGGCCATCACCATTCACGAGGGAGATACGACGCTTTCGGTCAGCGGTAAGGTGGATCGTGTGGACGGCTGGGTCCATGACGGGCGGCTGTATCTGCGTGTTGTGGATTATAAAACAGGCCGAAAATCCTTTGACCTGACTGAGGTGTGGAATGGTATTGGCCTGCAGATGCTGCTGTACCTGTTCACCCTGTGCAAAGAGGGCGAGAAGCGCTACGGCGTGCGGCCCGTTCCCGCCGGCGTGCTGTATCTGCCCGCCCGGGACGTGACCGTCCGGGGCAGCCGAAGCATGAGCGAGGAGCAGCGCCGCAAGTTGGTGGACGACGAACTGCGCCGCCACGGACTGGTGCTGGACCAGCAGGCAGTGCTGGAGGCTATGGAGCAGCCCGGCGAGGGTAAGCTGCGTTTCCTGCCCGTTACCCTGAAAAAGGACGGCTATTCCGGCGGCAATCTGGTCAGCGCCCGGCGGCTTGAACGGCTGGAGCGGCACGTGGAGCGGGTGCTGCGGGATATCTGCAAGGAGATCGCCGCGGGCAACATTGCCGCCGACCCCTATTGGCGCGGGCAGGATCAAAATGCCTGCCGGTTCTGTGAATATGCCGCCGCCTGCCACTTTGAGGAGGGGCGCGGCGGTGACTGCCGGCGCAAGCAGTACAAGATAAGCGCCGAGGAGTTCTGGAAGAATGTCTGCCCCAGAGAGGACGAGCCGGAACAGGAGGAACTGCAAGATGAACAACAACAGTAAAAATATCCTCATCATTAACGATATGCCCGGTTACAGCAAGGTGGCCATGGCCGCCATGCTGCCCATCCTGTCCCACATGGGGCACAGCGTCTACAACCTGCCGACAGCCTTGGTGTCCAACACCCTGGACTACGGCAAGTTTACCATTCTGGATACCACCGAGTACATGGAAAAGACCATTGACGTCTGGCGTCAGCTGGGGTTTCAGTTTGACTGCATCACCACCGGTTTCTTGGCCAGCGCCAAACAGGTGGACATCATCCGCCGGTTTATCGAAAGTCAGAAAAAAGAGGGCCTTCTGGTCATGACCGACCCCATCATGGGCGACGACGGCAGCCTCTATAACGGCGTGGGCGAGGACACGGTGGAAAACATGCGCCGACTCATCGGCGTGGCGGATGTGATCGTCCCTAACCTGACCGAGGCGGAATTCCTCACCGGCCTGTACTGCGGGCAGAACTCCCTGACCGCTGCCCAGGCCCGCCAGGTGGTGGACGCGCTGCGTGCGTTTGGCCCCCGCACGGTCATCGTGACCAGCGGCGTGGACGCCGAAAGCGGCGAGAACGTGGTTTGGGGCTATGACCACCAGACCGGCGAGTATTTCACCATACCCTACCGCCTGATCCGGGTCCACTTCCCCGGCACGGGGGATATGTTCTCCGCCGTGTTGGTGGGCGAGCTGCTGCGGGGCACGCCCCTGCAGGCGGCGGTGAAGCGGGCCATGGACGTACTGGAGAAACTCGTCTTTTTGGAAAAGGACGAGCCGGAGAAAAACAAGGGTATCCGCATTGAAAAGTTTTTGGACGTTCTGAACGACTGAGATTTGTTAAAGGGAGGCGGCTGTCATGGCATTTCCCCTTACAGATGAACAACGCCGTGCCGTAGAAAACAGGGGCGGTGCGCTGCTGGTTTCGGCAGCTGCCGGCTCGGGCAAGACCCGGGTGCTGGTGGAGCGGCTGTTGGACCGGGTCAGCAATGGTGCGGACATTGACCGCTTCTTGGTCATCACCTATACCAAAGCGGCGGCGGCGGAGCTGCGGGGCCGCATTGCCAAGGAACTGAACGAGCGGCTGGCAGAGGATCCGGGGGACCGGCACCTGTGCCGACAGGCCACACTGATTTACCGCGCCCAAATTTCAACCGTACACTCCTTCTGCGCCAACCTCCTGCGGGAGCACGCGGCGGCGCTGGACCTGGACCCAGACTTCCGTCTGTGTGACGAGGGGGAGGCGGCGGTCCTTATGGATCAGGTGCTGGGCCGGGTGATGGAAAAGAGATACGAGGATATTGATCCGGCGGGGGATTTTGCCCAGCTGGTGGACACCATGTCCGCTGGGCGGGATGACCGCCGGTTGATGCAGGTCGTGCTGGACGTGTTCCGCCGCATCCAAAGCCACCCGGACCCGGAGGAATGGCTTGCCCGGCAGGAGCAGGTGTGGCAGCTGGACGGTGTGAGCGACATTGCCCAGACCCCGTGGGGCAAGCTGCTGATGGAGCAGGCCTACGAGCAGGCGGAATATAATCTCGGCCGACTGCAGCGGGCACTGCAGTGGGCGGACATGGACGCGGTGTTGTCCATGAACTACAGCGACTCCATCCGCGCCAGCATCGCCGCCACGCAGAAACTGCTGACTGTGGACAGCTGGGACGGGATGTGTGCCGCTCTGCCTGTGCCGTTTCCTACGGCAGGCCGCAAGCGCGGCGTGGAGGACGAGGCGGCTGCCGCACAGGCCAAGACCCTGCGTGAGCGGGCCAAGACCCAGCTGAACAAACTGGGTGAGTGGTTTGCCGAGGACAGCGTAAGCCTGTTGACCGATTTGGAACTGGCGCGGCCCGCCGTGCGCGGTTTGATGGCGCTGGTGCGGGATTTCGGCCGTGCCTTTGCCGAAGAGAAGCACCGCCGTGGCCTGTTGGATTTTGCGGATTTGGAGCATATGGCGGTGCGGCTGCTTGTGGATGACGCGGGTAGACCCACCGAGGTGGCACGCACCTGCGGCGCCCGGTTTGACGAGGTCATGGTGGACGAATTTCAGGACACCAACCGGGTGCAGACGGCGATTTTTGACGCGGTATCCGACGGGGGTAAAACCCTGTTCATGGTGGGCGACGTGAAGCAGTCTATCTATCGTTTCCGTTTGGCCGACCCCACCATCTTCTTGGAGCGTTACCGGGACTATGCCCCGGCGGCTGAGGCATCAGATGGCCAGGGCCGCAAGCTGGTGCTCAGCCGCAACTTCCGCTCCCGACCCCAGGTGCTGGAGGGGGTCAACGACCTGTTCCGAGATATTATGAGTGTCCAGCTGGGCGAAATGGAGTATACCGACGACCAGGCCCTGATTCCCGGCCGGAAAGCTGACGAGCCGGGAGACTGGGCGGTGGAGCTGGACGTGGTGCTGACCGACAGCGACGAGGAGGACGAGGACGAGCGGACGGACAAAAATTTGCTGGAGGCTCGCAACGCCGCCCGGCGCATCCGCCAGCTGCTGGACCAGATGCAGATACCGGAAGGGGAGGGGACACGCCCCCTGCGGCCCGAGGATGTGATGATCCTCATGCGCTCGCCCGGACCGGTGCTACACCACTATATCCGCGCGCTGGAGGAGCAGGGGATTGCCTGGTCTGCCGACACGGGGGAGGATTTTTTCTCCTTTACGGAAGTGAACGTGGCCCTGTCCCTGCTGCGTGTGGTGGACAACCCCCGGCAGGATGTGGCCCTGATCTCCACCCTGCGCTCGCCGGTGTACGGCTTCACCGCCGACCGGCTTGCCCAGCTGCGCTCGGAAAGCCGGGGAGACTTCTTCACCGCGGTGGAGGAGGCAGCCGCCCGGGGCGAGCAGGACTGTGTGGACTTCATTCGCGAACTGGACCAGCTGCGCACCGGTGCAGCGGACCGCACCTGCAGCCAAATGATTTGGCATATCTATGAGCGAACCAACCTGCTTGGCCTGTTCTCTGCCATGCCGGAGGGGGACCAGCGGCGGGGCCACCTGCTGAACCTGTATGAGCTGGCCCGACAGCAGGAGGGGGCCGGGTGCCGGACTCTGTTTGACTTCCTGCTGCGGCTGGACCGCCTGCGTGACAGCGGGCAGAACGTATTCAAGGGCAGCGCCCCTAATGAGGGTGGTGGTGTGCGCATTCTGACCATCCACCGCTCCAAGGGGCTGGAGGCACCGGTGGTGCTGGTGTGCGGTCTGGGTAGACAGTTCAACCGCACGGACCTGCACAATCCTGTCCTGTTCCACCAAAAGCTGGGCATTGGCCTGCGCTATGTGGACCGGGCACGGAACATCGAACTGGACACCCTGTCCCGCCATGCGGTGGCCCGGGTGCTGGACAATGAGATGCTGGCGGAAGAACTGCGGCTTTTGTACGTGGCCATGACCCGAGCGAGAGATAAGCTGGTTTTGTCCGTGGCAGGAGCGAAGCTTGACAAGACTTTGGCTGACGCGTGGGAGGAACTGGACAACCCGGTGCCGTCCCAGTTATTGGCCGGCTGTTCCAATGTGGGGCTGTGGGTGCTGATGTCTGTTATGACCCGGCGCTGCGGTCAGCCTCTGCGCCGGTTGGCGGGAATTGACACCTTTGTGGACCGGGACTACACCATACCGTGGGACGTGCACGTGATAGATGGTGAAAACCTTTCCGGGGCCCGACGGGTAAGTACCAAGGACCAACGACAGGAGCAGGTGCTGGATGAGGGTGCGCTGCGCGCCGGATTTGAATGGAATTACGCCCACCAGCTGGCGGGCAACACGCCATCCAAGCTGACCGCCACCCAGCTCAAGGGCAGGATGCTGGACCGGGAGGCCAATGAAGAGGGTGAGCAGCAGGGGAAAACCACTTCCTCTGCGCCCCTGTACCGACCCCGGTTCGCCGCGGAAAAGCTGGGCCTGACCCCCGCCCAGCGGGGTACGGCCACCCACCTTGTGATGCAGTATCTTGATTTTGCCCGTTGCGGCAGCCCGGAACAAATCGCAGAGCAGATCGCCAAACTCGTGGAGGGTGAGTTTATCACCGAGCAGGAGGGGCAGGTAGTCGACCCGAACCGCCTTTGGGCCTTTTTCCAAACACCTTTGGGCCGCCAGCTGACCCAAACCCGGGTCAATCGGGAATTCAAATTCTCTTTGCTCGTAGATGCGGGTGATTATTACCCGGGTCTTGCGGGGGAGGAACTGCTGCTGCAGGGCGTGGTGGACTGCTGGTTTGAAACCAACGAGGGCATCACCGTGGTGGACTTCAAAAGCGATTGGGTCAGCGAGCAGACCATAGCACAGCGGGCGCAGCAGTATAAACCCCAGCTGGACACCTACGCCCGGGCGCTAAACGCCATTACCGGACGGCCTGTGACGCGGCGGGTTCTGTGGTTCTTCACCCTGAACCGGGCGGTGGAAGTGTAAGTGGGAGAAAAAAGGCAAAAAAATATCAGAAAAACACTTGCAATTCAAAAGGGAGCATGTTATACTATCCCATGCGCTTTCCAGAAAAACCTTAAAACATGAAAGAGGTGAACACAAATGAAGGAAGGCATCCATCCCAACTACGAGCAGACCACCATTCGCTGCGCCTGCGGCAATGTGATCGAGACCGGCTCTACCCAGAAGGATATCCGCGTTGAAGTTTGCTCCAAGTGTCACCCCTTCTACACCGGCAAGCAGAAGATGGTGGATACTGGCGGTCGTGTCAGCCGCTTCAACAAGAAGTTCGGCCTGGACAAGTAATCTCCGCATTCAAAAACCGCACCGTTTCACGGTGCGGTTTTTTGTTTATCGGCATATACTAATAGGGATGTGTTGTCCATTTGGGAAAGGAGCGCCTGTGAGAAACGGTCTGCCCGGTATCGGGATGCGGAAGATAAAAAGCCTGTTGGCAGTCGCCCTGTCCTTTGCCCTGTGGCAGGTGGTGCGGATTTGGGTGCCGCAGTTCCACGTCCACCCGTTGTTTGGTTATATCTATGCCATCATCGAAATGCGGGACAGCGCGGAAAAGACCCGGCAGTTCGGTGTGCTTCGTATCAAGGCCACCTTTTTGGGCCTTGCCACCGGTCTGTTGGCGCTGCCCCTGAGCGAGGCGTACGGTGCCTACGCCGGTGCGGGGTTCGGCTTTGCTCTGACAGAGCTTGCCATTATTTTGGCGGGTGTGCTGGTGACCCTATGGCTGGCAGAGCTGCTGCGGTGCGGGAGCTTCTGTGGTATTGCAGCCATGATTTTTGTCATCTGCCTTGTACGGGACCGAAACACCGATGTCAACATCTATCTCTACGCAATTCTGCGTGTGTTCCAAACCCTGCTGGGCGTGTTTTCGGCTTGGGTGGTCAATACGCTGATTTGCCCCAGACATGAGGGGGATAACGGCTGACACAGCCGTGATAAAAATGGGGGGTTTTGTTATGCTGAAAAAAATCGACCTGAAGGACCTGAAGGAAAACGTCTTTACCCGCATCGGGGACCAGTGGATGCTCATCACCGCCGGTCAGGGGGAGGACTGCAACACCATGACCGCCAGCTGGGGCGGACTGGGCGTGATTTGGGGCCAGCCGGCCGCCACCATCTATATCCGTCCCCAGCGCTACACCAAGGAATTTGTGGACCGGGAGGAGTACTTTACTCTGTCCTTCCTGCCGAAGGAATATAAGCCTCAACTGGCCATCTGTGGCAGCAAAAGTGGCCGTGATATGGACAAGGTAAAGGAATGCGGCTTTACAATAAAAACCGGGGAGGGCAACGCCCCCTACTTCGCCGAAGCCGACCTTGTTCTAGTCTGCCGCAAGCGGTATGCCCAGCCCATGGACGGCAGCGCCATGCCTGCCGACGTGCTGGACCACTACTACCCCGGCAAGGACTTTCACACCATGTACATCGGCCAGGTGGTGGAGGCCTACATCAAAGCGTAATTGGCCCACAGGAGGGTGCTATGACAGAAAATACTGCCCATCATACGGATAAAGCGATCTTGGTCGGCCTGAATGCCAACAGTCTGCCCAACGAGGAAAATGCCAACGACCAGACCATGGAGGAACTGGCCGCCCTGCTGGAAACGGCGGGCGGACAGAGCCTTGGCGTGGTCATCCAGTCCAAGGACAGCCCCGATCCCCGCACCTTCATTGGCGAGGGCAAGGTGGCCGAGGTCAAGGAACTGGTGCAGACCCTGGGCGCTAACATGGTCATCTTTGACAACAGCCTGTCCCCCTCCCAGCAGCGGGTGCTGTGTGAGGAGTTGGGGGTGTCCGTGTTGGACCGCTCGGCCCTGATTTTGGACATCTTTGCCCAGCGGGCCCGGACCCGCGAGGGTCGTTTGCAGGTGGAATTGGCCCAGTACAAGTACCTGCTGCCCCGCCTGTTGGGTATGTGGACCCATCTGGAGCGGCAGGAGGGTGCTATCGGCACCCGCGGTCCCGGCGAGACCCAGTTGGAGACCGACCGCCGTCACATCCGCCGAAAAATTTCCAAGCTGGAGGAGGAGTTGCGGGACGTGCGCCGCATCCGGGCCGTCCAGCGGGAGCGGAGAGAGAAAAACGAAGTACCCGTGGTGGCCATCGTGGGCTATACCAACGCGGGCAAATCCACCCTGCTCAACAAGCTGACCGGGTCGGATATCCCCGCCAACGACCGCCTGTTCGATACTTTGGACACCACCACCCGCATGCTGGAGATCAGCGATACCTGCACGGTGCTGATCTCTGACACGGTTGGATTCATTTCAAAGCTGCCCCACCACCTGGTGGAGGCGTTCAAGGCCACCCTGGAGGAACTGCAGTTTGCTGATCTGCTGCTGCACGTCATCGACGCGTCCAACCCCGAGTGGCGGGATCAGGCTGCCGTGGTGGACAACCTCATCCGCGAGCTGGGCGCCGAGCAGACCCCCCGGCTGGAAGTGTTCAACAAGTGTGACCGCTACGTGGGTGAGATCCGCCCCCACGGCGAGCGCATCGTGTCCATCTCCGCCAAGACAGGGGAGGGGTTGGACGAGCTGCTGGCCGCCATCGGCCGCAATCTGGACAGCGGCAACCGCCGGGTGACCATCCATCTGCCCTATGACAAGGGCGGCGTTTTGGATACCCTCTATAAAGAGGCCAAGGTGGAGCAGGTGGAGTACACCGAGACCATCGACGTGGTGGCGGTCTGTACCCCCAAGACCATTGGGCGGCTCGGCCCTCTGGTGGAGGGGTGGCAGCCCCATAAGGAACCGTGGGAGGAATAACAGAATATCAGCCAATGGGGCGGTCGCAGGACCGCCCCGTTTCTTTTGGGCGGGTGAGGACCAGCAAATCATTCGTGTGCTGACACAGATAGCCCGTGACTCGCCCCACCAGCAGGTCAAACGGTTCCGGAGACTGGCGGTGCGGGGATTGCTCCCGGCAGAGGAGCAGTGCCTCCAACAGTACCACGTCTCCGATCAGGTTCTCACACGTTTCGCGAAAATCTTCCATAAAATCGTAGTTGTTATTCATAAACAATCTCTTTTGCATATCGCTGATAGCGATTATACTGCATCGGGAATTGAATGTCAATCGCTGAAAGCTATATATTTCCTAAATGATAGCTGTAAGCTATAATAGCTTGGGGTGATTGTATGAAAGACTATCGACAAATCATCAAGAAGAAAAGAGAAGCTATTGGGTTGAGCCAGTATAAGCTGGCAAAACTAGTGGGGATTACACAATCTTTCGTTAATGAAATCGAAAGCGGAAAAAAGAGTCCTTCCATCGAGGTCTTTTTTAGAATTTGCGAAGCACTGGATATTAAAGTGTTTCCGGAAGAATAAGGGGGAGTTTCGCCCTGCGGGGCGAGGTACTTTGCCCGCGGCGGCAAAGTACCCAAAACGCCACCGGGGGTTGAGTGGATGAGATTGGTCGCTTCGCGCCTGCATCTCAAACACTCACCCCTACCCCCTCTGTCGCTACGCGACATCTCCCCCTGACAGGGGGAGTCGGCCCCGGACCCCAAAGATACGGCTCGTAAGCACAAGTCGGTTCACGCGTCCGGCGCTCCTGTGACGACACCACGTTGCATCTTTAGGCTGCCGCCCTGCCAGCACCAACCGGGTTTTGCCCCTAGCGCACAAGCGCGCCTGCTGCGGTGGGTGTTTCGTTCCTGCGTACCATGCTGACAGTGTAGGGGGCGGCGTCCTCGACGCCCCGCAGGGCGAAATGTTTTATCCATTACCAAGCAAAACAGGAGGAGTCCTCCATGACTGAATATTACATCCCATCCGGGCGCAGTGAGGCCACGCTGGTGGAAAAGCGCTCGGAATTCATCGGCCGGGTATGGCCGGTGGAGACCGAGGAACAGGCCCGGGAAATGATCGAGGCTGTGCGCAAAAAAGAATACGACGCCCGGCACAACTGCTGGTGCTATATCATCCGGGACGGTGCGGTGCGCTACTCCGACGACGGCGAGCCGCAAGGGACTGCGGGTCAGCCCATGCTGAACGTGTTCCAGCGGGAAGGCATCGTTAACGTGTGCTGCGTGGTGACCCGGTACTTCGGCGGCATCCTGCTGGGTGCGGGCGGACTGGTGCGGGCGTACACTCAAAGTGCCAAGGATGCGCTGGATGCCGCCGGTGTCAGCGTGGTGCGCCGCTGGGTGGCTATGGAGCTGCCCTGTCCCTACGCCATGTTTGAGACTATGCGTCGGGAAGTGACCGACATGGGTGGCGTTGTGGAGAACGTGGACTACGGCGCCGACGTGGTGCTGTCCGTCCTGCTGCCCGAAGAGCGGGCAGAGGAATTTAAGGCCCGCATCGTGGACGTTTCCTCCGGCGAAATTGAGCCGCTGGTCAGCGGCGAGGCGTTCAAGGCCGTCCCCTGGCGGCAGCCTGTGCAGGGATAAAACTGAACCATTTGGAGGCAGGCTGACCGCCTGCCTCCTTTTGCGTTTTGGGGCAAATATTCCTGTGAAAAAACCGGGATTTCTTTCATAAAAGGTATACCCAAAACCGGGGAATTGTGATATGATATGCAATAGATTATTATGGCCCGCGCGGTTGGCGTGCGGGCGTATGAAAGGAGCGGTGGGCAAATGGGAAAGAAGATGCTGCTGGCGGTCATGACTGTAATGCTGTGCAGCCTGTTGGCGGGCTGTTTCCCCTGGTCGGCAGAGGACTCCTATCAGCTGCCCAAGCCGCCCCGTGGATACGAGAATTTGACCGCCGCCGTGGACAAGACCCGGCGGGACCTGGCGGGGGAATATTCCGCCACGGTGGAGGATGTGCCGCCCTCTACCGGCGATAACACCTCGGCCGTGCAGTTGTTGGATATGGACGATGACGGCGTGCAGGAAACTGCCGTGACCTTCTTCCGCGTGGTGGGTGCCCAGAACCCGCTGCGGATCTGCTTCTACACCCAGCAGGAGGACGAGCGGTACGTCATGTCCGGCGTCATCAGCGGCGAGGGGGACAGTGTTTACGCCGTTCACTATGCCGATGTGGACGGGATCCGCGATCCGGTCACGGACCGCACCCGCAAAGAGGTGATCGTCAGCTGGCAGCTGGGCGGACAGGCCAACTATCTGGGCGTTTACGCCGTGGGAAACGGCGACGGGCAGATGCTGGCCTCCGCGGTCTACGACAGCTACCGCCTGACTGATCTGGATCAGAACGGCCTGATGGAGGTGGCCATCGGCACGGTGGATCAGGTGGAAAACACCGGCAAGGTGACTGTGTACGGCTGGAACACCGCTGGGGATATCATGACCGTGCAGGAAGCCGCTTTGAGTGCGGGCGCCACCACCATCCGCAGCATGCGTGCCAACTTTGTGAAGGATTTTGCCCCCGCCCTGTATGTGGTCAGCGACCTTGCCGACGGCAGTACGGCGGTGGATGTGGTCGCCATGAAAAACGGCCAGCTTGCCAATCTGGCGCTGGATGGCGAGAGTGCTGTCAGCCGGGAGTGCAGCAGCAACTACCGCGACCTGACTTTGAGCGATGTCAACAGCGACAACATTTTGGAACTGCCCCGACCCCGGCAGCTGACCGCCCACGGTGTGCTGGACGGTGCTTGGCTGGCCGACTGGGTGCAGTACGACAGCCGAGGCCGCGCCGGTACCATCTGCACCACCTACCACTGTGTGGTGGACGGCTGGTATCTCGTCGTTCCCGACCACTGGCAGAGTCGGCTGGTCATCTACCGCAACGACACCGTCAGCGGACAGCGGGCGGTGGTGTTTGCCCTGTGGCAGGGCGAGGATAAAGAACCGCTGCCGTTTTTGAGTATCTACCGCCTGACCGGCGCCAGCCGCGCCCTGCGTGCCACCAGCGGCAACCGCTTTATTCTGGCGGAGGACAGCAGCACCATCTACGCCGCGTCGTTCTACAACACGTGGGACTGCGGTCTGGACGAGAGTGAACTGCTGGAAAACTTCCGCCTGATCGTCAGCAGTTGGTCCGGCGAATGAGAAAGGAGCGTTTGAGATGAAAAAGGTTCTTGTCCTGGAGGATGAGGAGAATATCCGCAGCTTTGTAGTCATTAACCTCAAGCGCGCAGGCTACGACACGGTGGAGGCTGCCACCGGTGAGGAGGCTCTTGTTCAGCTGAAGAACAACCCCGGCATCGGGGTCGCCCTGCTGGACCTGATGCTGCCCGACATTGACGGCTTTGAAGTATGCCGCCGCATCCGCAGCACCAACAACAAGATCGGCATCATCATGCTGACCGCCCGCACCCAGGAGATGGACAAAGTCACGGGCCTTATGAGCGGTGCGGACGACTACGTGACCAAACCCTTCTCCCCGGCGGAGCTGACCGCCCGGGTGGACGCACTGTTCCGCCGCACCGGAAGCGAGCCGGCCCCGGAACCCGGCGAGGTGTTCCGTCATCCATTCCTGCTCAATACCCGCAACCGCACGCTGGAAAAGAATGGCCAGCGGGTCAAGCTGACCCAGGTGGAGTACGGCCTGGTCAAGCTGTTTATGGAAAATCCCGGCAAGGCCATGAGCCGGGAGGAGATTTTGGACGCCGTGTGGGGCAAGGACTACTTCGGCGAGCTTAAGATCGTGGACGTGAACATCCGCCGTCTGCGCATTAAGATCGAGGATGACGCGCAAAACCCCGAATTTATTACCACTGTGTGGGGCTACGGGTATAAGTGGGGCGCATGACGCCCTGAATCAGACATAAACAGAAGGGAGGTACGGCCATGCAGGCATTTTCCGCAGTCAAGAACAAAGCAAAACTCCGCGGCATCCGTCAGCGCTGGATCGCCAACAGCGTCAGCGTGGTGCTGGTCATGGTCGTGCTGGCCATCGCGGCATTTTCCGTGGCCATGGCCCGATACTATTACGATGCCATGGAGGAGGGGCTTAAGGCCCGCGCCTCCAGCGCAGCCTCCTTTTTCCGCAACTATACCGAAACCGAATACCTGCGTGCGGCGAAGAACTACGTGGACAACTTCGGCGAGAAGAGCAAGCTGGAACTGCAATTTATCGAGATCGATGGCGCCATTCTCTACTCCAGCTATGGTTTGACCACCGGCACCATGCCCGGCACGCCGGACATCAGCCATGCGTTTGACAGTGCGGTCATGAGCCAGTGGCAGGGGAGGGACCCTTCCACCGGGGAGCGGATCATGGCAGTGACGGCGCCAGTGCTGTACCGGGGCAATCTGGTTGGCGGTGTGCGGCTGGTCACATCTATGATGGAGGTGGACCGGCAGCTGCTGGCGGCCGCCGGTTTGGTGGCGCTGATCGGCTTTGCGCTGCTGGCCATGCTGTATATTTCCAACCTGTACTTCGTCCGCTCTATTATCGAGCCGCTGGCCGGGGTCACCGAAACCGCCCGCCGCATCGCCGACGGCAGCTACGGCATCCAGATGGAAAAAAGCTATAACGACGAGATCGGTGAACTGACCGACGCCATCAACGACATGTCGCTGAAGATACGCCAGTCGGAAAAGGTGCAGACGGAGTTTATTTCCTCCGTCTCCCACGAATTGCGCACCCCCCTGACCGCCATCAATGGCTGGGCAGAGACCATTATGAACGGTGAACTGCAAGAACCCCAGGACGTGAAAAAGGGCATGGGAATCATCGTCAGCGAGGCCCGACGCTTGACCAACATGGTGGAGGAACTGTTGGAGTTTTCTCGCATTTCCGACGGCCGGTTCACCCTGACCGTGGAGCCGCTGGACCTGAAAGCAGAGCTGGAGGATGCGGTGTACACCTACCGGGAGTTTTTCCGCCGCGACGGTATCCAGCTGCATTACTACGATAGTCCGGAGGAGAGCATCCCCGTCACCGGCGACCCGGAGCGGCTGCGGCAGGTGTTCTGCAACCTGCTGGACAACGCTGCAAAGCACGGCGGCGCGGGCAAGCGCATTGACGTTACCATCCGGGTGGAGGATACCGCTGCCTGCATCTCCATCCGCGACTATGGTGCCGGCATTCCGGAGGAGGAACTGCCCTTCGTCAAGAACAAATTCTACAAGGGCAGCTCCAAGGCACGCGGCAGCGGCATCGGCCTTGCGGTGTGTGATGAGATCGTAGAACGACACGGCGGCAACCTGACCCTGAGCAACGCGGAAGATGGCGGCTGCGTGGCAGATATCCGACTGCCGATTGGAACATAAGTTCGAAAAACCTTGCATTTTATCTGCTGTGCTGGTAGAATAAAAGTCGAAACAAGGCGTACTGCGCCGAAGGAGTATCCATGAGCAAACGAAAAAACAAAGACGGCTGCTGCCCCGGCGGGTTCAAGACATCCTGCGGCGGTCAGGCGCTGATCGAGGGCATCATGATGCGCGGCCCGAAGAAGCAGGCCGCGGTGGTCCGCCGACCCGATGGGGAGCTGGAGATCAAGGAGCAGGAACTGCACCCCCTGCGGGAAAAGTGCCCCATTTGGGGCTGGCCTTTAGTCCGTGGCATGGTGACGTTCCTGGACTCTATGATCAACGGTGTGAAGATGCTGATGTGGTCGGCGGAGTTCTATCCCGAAGATGGGGACGCGCCGGCGGAGGAACCCTCCAAATTCGAGCAGTGGATGGAAAAAAAGCTGGGCAGCGCCAAGTTTACTTCGCTGCTTATCACCGTTGCGGTGATCCTGGGCATCGGCCTTTCCATCGTGCTGTTCTTCCTGCTGCCTACCCTGCTGGGCAGCCTTGTGAAGCTGGTTACCGATTCCATGGTGGTGCGCAACGTAGCCGAAAGCGTACTGAAAATCATCATTTTCCTGGCCTATTTGGCCATTTGCTCCCGCACGAAGGACATCTATCGGGTGTTCCAGTACCACGGCGCGGAGCATAAGACCATTTTCTGCTATGAGCAGGGCCTGCCCCTGACGGTGGAAAACGTCCGCACCCAGCCCCGGCATCATCCCCGGTGCGGCACCAGCTTTTTGTTCGTGGTCATCATCGTGTCCATTTTGATTTCCACGCTGGTGTTCTCCATCTGGCCCATCCAAAACGCGCTGCTGCGCTTTGGGGCCCATTTGGTGATGCTGCCCCTGATCGTGGGCATCAGCTACGAGTTTAACCGCTGGGCCGGTCGGCACGACAACGCCCTGACCCGGTTGCTGGTGGCCCCCGGCCTTTGGATGCAGAACTTTACCACCTACGAGCCGGACGACGGCATGATCGAGGTGGCCATCCGTGCCCTGGAACTGGTTTTGCCGGAGGAAAAGGGCAGCGATAGCTGGTGAGAGAAGCGTCTGAACCGTTATGAGCAGCACGGATGGACTGGAGCGAGGAATACAAACCAAGCAAACAAGTTTGCTGTTTGTGATCCGAGTCGTAGGGAAGCCGTGCGTGGCGAATAGGTGAGGCGTGACAAGAAAAATATGCTGAATGATTGAGGTGCTTTTATGGCTACCACTTACAATAATTTGTATTTGGATACCCGCAACCGCCTGCGCAAGGCCGGGGTGGTCGATGCCCAGACCGAGGCTCGGGAGCTGGTGTGCTACGCCGCGGACAAGACCCGGGAACAGATGTTCCGGGATATGTCCCTGTACGCCTCCGGCGAGCTGGAGCGGCGGGTGGACGAGCTGGTTCAGCGCCGTCTGGAGGGCGAGCCGGTGGCCTACATCGTGGGCGAGTGGGAGTTCTACGGTCTGCCCCTTGACGTATCCCGGGAGGTGCTGATCCCCCGCAACGATACCGAGGTCCTGGCTCGTCTGGCCATCGAAAAAGCGCAGGCGGCAGGGGAGGGGGCCCGGGTGCTGGATCTGTGTGCCGGAACCGGCTGCGTGGGTCTTGCCATTGCGGCCAACGCGCCCCAAAGCCGCGTGGTGCTGGCCGATTTGTCCGAGGGGGCGCTGCGCCTGTGCAAGCAGAACGTGCGCCGCAACGGCCTGAACGCCCGGGTGACCTGCATGAGTGTCAACGCCATGGAGCCGCCCTCTTCGGTCCTGTGGGACTTTGACGTGATCGCCTGCAATCCGCCCTACATACCCTCCGCCGATATCGACGGGCTGGAGGTGGCCGTCAGCCGGTACGAGCCGCGCATGGCCCTGGACGGCGGCGAGGACGGACTGGACTTCTATCGCTTTATCTCCGCCAAGTGGAAATCCGCCCTGCGGCTGGGCGGAAGCCTCATTTTTGAGGTGGGCATCGGTCAGGCCGACCAGGTGGCCCAGATCATGGCGGAAAATGGCTTTGAAAATATCGTCATTACCCCCGACACCAACGACATCCCCAGAGTGGTGCAGGGCACGATCGAGGGATGAAAGTCCGCAATATAGGACAGATAATAGACGATAATGTGAGCATAGAACACCGGCTATGCCGGATGAAAGGATGAACGAGTATGGCAACCAAGAAGCCTGCGGTGGAAAGCGCCGCACCCGCCTCCGACAAGAAAAAAGCATTGGAAACCGCCGTGGCGCAGATCGAGCGCACCTACGGCAAGGGTTCTATCATGCGCCTGGGTGAGAATGCCGATGCCATGGTGGACACCATTCCCACCGGCTCTTTGGCCCTGGACCTGGCGCTGGGTATTGGCGGCCTGCCCAAGGGCCGCATTATCGAGATTTACGGGCCGGAGTCCTCCGGTAAGACCACCCTGGCCCTACATGTGGTGGCCGAGGCCCAGAAGCGCGGCGGCGAGGTGGCCTTCATCGACGCCGAGCACGCCCTGGACCCCACCTATGCCCGGGCCCTGGGCGTGGATATCGACTCTATGCTCATCGCCCAGCCTGACACCGGCGAGCAGGGCCTTGAAATTTGCGAGGCGCTGGTCCGCTCCGGCGCCATCGACGTGGTGGTGGTGGACTCCGTTGCAGCCCTGACCCCCCGGGCCGAGATCGAGGGCGACATGGGCGACAGCCACGTGGGCCTGCTGGCCCGCCTGATGAGCCAGGCTCTGCGCAAGCTGGCCGGCTCCATTGCCAAGACCAACTGCATTGTGATCTTCATCAACCAGCTGCGCGAGAAGGTTGGCGTTATGTACGGCAACCCCGAAGTGACCACCGGCGGTCGCGCCCTGAAGTTCTACTCCTCCGTGCGCATTGACGTGCGCCGTATCGAGGCAATGAAGAACGGCTCCGAGGTCATCGGCAACCGCACCAGGGCCAAAATCGTCAAGAACAAGGTGGCGCCCCCCTTCCGCGAGGCGGAGTTCGATATCCTCTACGGCGAGGGTATCTCCAAGTGGGGTGAGCTGCTGGATATCGGCGTGAAGCTGGATCTGGTGCAGAAGTCCGGCTCCTGGTTTGCCATGGGCGAGCTGCGCCTGGGTCAGGGTCGCGACGCCGCCCGGGAGTTTTTGAAGGACAACCCCGAGCTGGCCGAGCAGTTGGAGGCGGACATCCGCGCCAACTCCTACAAGCTGCTGAGCAAGCAGGGACAGGCCGCCGCCCGGGCTGCCGGCCGCGCGGTGGACATCTCTGCCGAGGATTTTGAGGATCGGGAAGACTGATCGTGCGTATTGAGGAACTCAAACCGTCCCAGCACGTGCAGGGCCGCTGGCTGGCCGTGCTGGAGGACGGGACCATCCTGCGCCTGGGCGAGGGCGAGGTCATTGACTTTGCCCTGTGTACCGGCAAGGAACTGACCGAGGATGAGGCGGTCCGCCTGACTGCCGCAGCCCACAGCGCGGCATTGAAGCACAAGGTGCTGGACCTGCTTACCCGCAAGCCACAGTCCCGCCGGGAGCTGGAACGCAAGCTTGATGAGTGGGGCGCAGGGGAGGAGGAGACCAAGGCCATCTGTATCCGGATGGAAGAACTGGGCTTCCTCAACGACGCGGCCTATGCCGAGCAGGTGGTGGACCACTACGCCGCCCGTGGTTACGGCGTGCGCAAACTGCGGGACGAGCTGTACCGCCGCGGCGTGCCCCGGGACCTGTGGGATGAAGCTCTTTCCAAGGCCGACGACCCGACCCGGGCCATTGACGCCTTCCTGCAAAAGAAGCTGGCGGGCGCACAGCCTGACCGGAAGGAATTGAAAAAGCTGTCCGATGCCCTGGCCCGTCGCGGCTATAGGTGGGAGGACATTCGCAGCGCCATTGGTCGGCTGGGTATCTACCCCGACGAGTGAACTGCGTACTTAGGAGCGATGTTATGTCTTACACAGTAGCCTTTATTTCTTTGGGCTGCGCCAAAAATTTGGTCAATACCGAGCAGATGATGGCCCTGTGCCGGGATGCGGGTTTTACCGTGACCGGTGAGCCGGAGGGGGCCGACGTGGCGGTGCTGAACACCTGCGGCTTCATCGACGCGGCCAAGAGCGAGGCCATTGACAACATTTTGGAATTGGCCCAGCTCAAGGAGCAGGGAAAGCTGGGCAAACTGCTGGTGGCCGGCTGTCTGTCCCAGCGGTATCCCCAGGAGATCCTGCAGGAGCTGCCCGAGGTGGACGGCCTGCTGGGCACCGGCAGCTATACCGATGTGGTGTATGCCATCCAAAGCCTGATGGAGGGCGACCAGCCCACCTTCTTTGGCGATATCCACAACACGCTGGACGACGGCGCGCGGATGGTGACCACTCCGCCCTACACCACCTATTTGAAGATCGCGGAGGGCTGCAGCAACGGCTGCGCGTTTTGCATTATTCCCAAGCTGCGGGGCCGCTATCGCAGCCGCAGTATGGAGTCGATCTTGGCCGAGGCCAAACAGTTGGCGGATTCCGGTGTGCAGGAGCTGATCGTCATTGCACAGGATATTACCCGCTACGGCTGGGACAAAAAAGACGGCACCAGCCTTGCGGATCTGCTGAGGGAACTGTGCAGACTGCCTCTGCGCTGGATCCGTCTGCACTACCTCTATCCAGAGGCGGTGACCGATGAACTCATCGAGGTCATTGCCACCGAACCGAAAATTTTGCACTATTTGGACATTCCCATCCAGCACTGCAACGACCGCATCCTTAAGGCCATGAACCGCCGGGGAACGAAAGAGGAGATCAGCGTCCTGTTTGACAAACTGCGCCGGGCCATGCCCGACGTGGTCATCCGCACCTCCATCATCTGCGGTCTGCCCGGTGAAACGGATGAAGAATTTGAGGAGCTGTGTGAATTTTTGACCGAACAGCGGCTGCAGCGGGCCGGCGTGTTCCCCTTCTCACCGGAGGAGGGGACCCGTGCTGCAGAGATGCCCGACCAAGTGGATGCCGACGTGGCGATGCACCGCACGCAGCTGCTGGTGGAGCTGCAGTCGCGAATCATGGACGAGTACAACGAGCAGCGCCTGGGCACGGTGATGGAAGTGCTGTGCGAGGGGTTTGACCCGGAGGAAGGCTGTTATGTTGGGCGCACCTATGCTGACTCGGTGGATATTGACGGACACGTGTACTTTACCGCCGCGGGGCGGATACAGCCGGGCGAGTTTGTCCCGGTGCTCATTACCGGTGTTCAGGACGGCGACCTGACCGGTGAGATCGATGAATAAGGAGAGCTGAACGATGAATACTGCAAACAAGCTGACCCTGCTGCGGGTCATTATGATCCCCGCCTTCCTGGTGGTGCTTTACATGAACCCGCCTTTTGCAAGCGTCCTGGCCCTGTTCATTTTTATACTGGCCAGCCTGACCGACCTGCTGGACGGCCACATCGCCCGCAAGTATGATCAGACCACCGATTTTGGTAAGTTTATGGACCCGCTGGCAGATAAGTGCTTGGTGGTCGCTGCCATGCTGTGGTTTGTGGAAGTGGGGCAGATGCCCGCCTGGGCCCTGCTGATCGTGGTGGTGCGTGAGTTTGCCGTCAGCGGTCTGCGTATGCAGGCGGCCAATCTGGGCAAGGTCATTGCCGCCGGCTGGTCTGGCAAGGTGAAGACCGCCGCTACCATGGTATGTATCTGCATCATGCTGGTGCTGCCCGACCTGACCTTCTTGGCCACGATCGGCGGACTGATCAACACTCTGTGTGTGACGGTCATCGTGATCACCACCCTGTACTCCGGCATCGAGTATCTGATGGTCAACCGCAAGGTCTTTGCCACCATGAAGTAAAAGAAAAAATCACCCCGGAGCAATGTGTACTGCCCCAGTTTGTACGGACAGCACAAAAAACACCCCCGCGTAGGAGAATATTGAGTTTTAGACGGAGTGGCGCAGCGTGAGCGGCGCCACTCCCGTTTTTAACTGGATACGCTCGTGGTTATAAAAGTGAATGT
>JAZSAP010000026.1:0-9821 GCA_045601925.1 Lawsonibacter sp. | reverse complement strand
CGCAGGTGCTCGGTCAGCTCGTTGATGCGAGCGGTCAGGATAGCCACCTGGACCTCGGGAGAACCGGTGTCGGTAGCATGGGTGCGGTTGGCCTCGATAACGGCCGTCTTTTCGTCCTTACGAATCATGGTTGTTTCCACCTTTCAAAATATTTCCCTGTCGCTGCGTAGCGGGCGGGTAGATCCCCACCCTGTTGGGTGAGCCGTTATCCCGGAACGAAGCTAACGGGCAGATGCGCATGAAATCTCATGCTCGGTTACTATACCACAGTTTTTCCCCCGTGTAAAGCAAAAAATGCCGTTTTTGTGGGAATTTTTCGCTTTTTTCTACTGATACCACATCTTGGGTCGGGGCAGCGTATTGACACACGAAATACAAGCTGAAGTCAAGGGGCGTCGGGGTCGCCGCCCCCTACAAACCCGCTTTGGTTTCTTCGTAGGGGCCGGCGCCCTCGACGGCCTACATTTCATTTAATCCCGATATTCCAAAACGACTTTTTTGCACTCTTTGCAGCAGAACGCCGCGGCCTTATAGCCGCTGAACAGGCCGCCGCCCATGCCGTCACTCAGGTCGATGCGCTCTTTGCCGCCCAGGGGCAGCGCCGCCACCGGGCGGGTCTTGGCCGTCCAGTAGATGCCGTCCCGGCTCTGGATGACACCCTCATCCATGGGTTGTCCGCAATAGGGGCAGTTCATGGTCATACCTCCTTGAACTTTTGGCTCTCCGCAACCGCCAATTCGTCACAGCGGTTGTTGTACTCATTGCTGGCGTGTCCCTTTACCCAGTGCAAATTCACTTTGTGATAGTCGCACAGGTCCAGCAGTCGGCCCCACAAGTCGGGATTCAGCGCGGGTTTCTTGTCCGCCTTGATCCAGCCTTTGGCCCGCCAGCCCTTTGCCCAGCCTTTTTCCAGCGCGTCGATGACGTACTTGCTGTCGGAGTACAGCTCCACAATGCAGGGTTCGGTCAGGGCCTCCAGAGCGGTGATGACCCCGGTGAGCTCCATACGGTTGTTGGTGGTCTGCTTTTCCCCGCCGGACAGCTCCTTTTTGTGCTGACCGTACATCAAAATAGCGCCCCAGCCGCCGGGACCGGGGTTGCCGGAGCAGGCTCCGTCGGTATAGATGGTAACCGTTTTCATGTCATCCCTCTTCCTGCGCTTGCGCAGTTTCCAATTCCAGTTCCAAGGATACAGGATATCTGCCCAAAAGTCAAACGCCCCAAGCATGGCCCGTTGGTCATGAAAGCGGGAAGCACACCCGACCAGCAGAAAGGCAAGCCACGGAATGGAAAAATATATCAGCACCACTCCACCAACACCCATCAAAATCCGTTCTATCACGTTCATAATACCACCTCTCTCTTTTTATTATATCACGCTCTCTGTCTAAATCCATCGAATTTAATTGTATTTACAAATATTTTGTCCGTATAATACGCGGGTGTGGCTGTGTACAATTACCTTGAGGTGATTTTCATGGACATTCGCCATCACAAAGAATGGATTCAAATTGGCCTAAACATTCTCCACTATCGAAAAGAACGCCGACTGACACAACAGGAGCTGGCAGATGCCTGCGGCGAAGATGGAATGAGTCGAAATTATATTCAGCGTATCGAAACCGCAGCCTGTTCTTGCAGTTTGGACACCCTCATCAACATCGCCCAGGCATTGGACATTCCCCTCTGTAAGCTGTTTGAGTTCAAAGAATGACAAAAAACGACACCGTCACAACTGTGGCGGTGTCGTTTTTTCGCCTTCCACCCTTTGGGGGGAAGGTGCCCCAGTGTAAACTGGGGCGGATGAGGGGTTCCTGCCCGCTATCTCTGCATTGATAGCAGCGCAAACACCCTCAAAATTTTCCTTTATGTCCAAATTGGTAAACCGCAGGATGTGCAACCCATAGGTTTGCTGTAAATGTTCGGTGCGTATGGCATCGCTCTCCGGACCACTATCCACATAGTGCTGCGAACCATCCAGCTCAATGACCAGTTTGGCCTTTGCACAGTAAAAGTCAACGATATATCGCCCAAACGGGACTTGGCGGCGAAATTGCAATGGGTGGGTTTTCAAAAAACCATACCACAGGTGGTTTTCCTCCCGTGTGGCGTTTTTCCGGAGGGCCTGTGAGAACGCTTTTATGTCTTTCTGCACTCTTTTTCGCCCCCCTCATCCGTCCCCTTCGGGGACACCTTCCCCCCTGAGGGGGGAAGGCTTATTCTTCAACAGGTGTTTCGGAAGTCTCCACCTCTTCCTGCGCCTCATGCTCGGTCAGGGCCATGGAGATGACCTTGTCGCCCTCCTCACGGAAGCGCATGACGATGATGCCCTGGGTGGCGCGATTGTTAGTCACCTTGATATTTTCCACAGGGGTGCGGATCAGAATGCCCGCCTGGGTGACCAGCAGCAGGTCCTCGCTGCCGTCCACCACCTTGACGCCCACGATCTTGCCGGTCTTCTCGGTGACCATGTAGTTCTTGATACCGATGCCGCCGCGGTTGGTGATGCGGTACTCCTCCACGGGGGTGCGCTTGCCATAGCCCTTTTCGGTGATGGTCAGCACGTCCTTGCCGGGGATGGCACGGGCGGCGCCCACCACGTAGTCGCCCGGGCGCAGGCGGATGCCGCGAACGCCGACTGCGGTACGGCCCATGGCGCGCACGTCGTTCTCGTCAAAGCAGACGGCCATGCCGTCGTGGGTGGCGATCAAAATCTTCTGCGTGCCGTCGGTCTCGCGCACGGCGATCAGCTCGTCGCCCTCGTCCAGGGTCAGGGCGCGGATACCGTTTTGACGGATGTTCTTCAGGGAGGACACGGGCAGGCGCTTGATGGTGCCGTTGCGGGTGACCATGACAAGGAACAGCTCCGCCTCGTCGTCCAGAGTGCGGGTGTGGATCATGGTCTGCACCCGCTCGCCCGGCTCTACCTGCAGGATGTTAATAATATTCGTACCCTTGGCAGCCTTGCCGCTTTCGGGGATCTGATAGCCCTTCTTGCGGTAGACCTTGCCGGTATCGGTGAAGAAAAACAGGTAGTCGTGGCTGGAGGCGGTGAACACGTCCACCACGCAGTCCTCGTCCCGGGTGGTCATGCCCTTGCGGCCCTGACCGCCCTTGCCCTGGGCGGCATACTCGCTGACGGGGGTGCGCTTGATGTAGCCCGCCTGGGTCAGGGTGAAGACGCACTGCTCCTCCTCGATCAGGTCCTCGATATCGATCTCGTCGGCCACATCCTGAATCTCGGTGACACGGTGGTCGCCGAACTTGTCCCGGATGGCGGTCAGCTCTTCCTTGAGAATATCGCGGACCAGGCCGTCATCGGACAGGACGCGGTTATAGTACTCGATCTTCTCCTGCAGCTCTTTGAACTCGTTTTCCAGCTTCTCCCGGTTCAGACCCTGCAGGGCGATCAGGCGCATATCGCAAATGGCCTGTGCCTGCACATCGTCCAGACCGAAGCGGTCCATCAGGTTCTGCTTGGCATCGTCGTAAGAGGAACGGATGATGCGGATAACTTCGTCAATGTTATCCTGGGCGATGAGCAGGCCCTGCAGCAGGTGGGCGCGCTCCTGCGCCTTACGCAGGTCAAAGCGGGTACGGCGGACGATGATGTCCTTTTGGAAGTCCAGATACTCGTCCAAAATCTGCCGCAGGGAGAGGACCTTGGGCTGCTTTTGGTTGTTGACCAGGGCCAGCAGGATGATGGAGAAGTTGGACTGCAGGGCGGTCTGCTTGAACAGGTTGTTCAGCACCACCTGGCCGTTGGCGTCCTTCTTCAGCTCGATGACGATGCGCATGCCGTTGCGGTCAGTCTCGTCGCGCAGGTCGGAGATGCCCTCCAGCCGCTTTTCTTTGACCTGGTCGGCAATGCTCTTGATCAGCTGCTTTTTGTTCACCTGATAGGGCAGCTCGTTGACGATGATGCGGGTGCGGCCGTTGCCGAAGTCCTCAAACTCCGTGCGGGCCCGGACCACTACCTTGCCCCGGCCGGTGGCGTAGGCAGCGCGGATGCCGCTGCGGCCCATGATGATGCCCCGGGTGGGGAAGTCGGGTCCCTTGACATGCTCCATCAGGTCGGAAAGCTCCGCCTCGGGATTATCCAACACGCACAGGCAGGCGTTGATGACCTCGGTCAGGTTGTGGGGAGGGATGTTGGTGGCCATGCCCACGGCGATGCCGTTGGAACCGTTGACCAGCAGGTTGGGGAACCGTGAGGGCAGGACCCGGGGTTCTTTCAGACTTTCGTCAAAGTTGGGGTCCCAATCCACGGTCTCCTTATCGATGTCCCGCAGCATTTCCTGCGAAATTTTGGCCATGCGGGCCTCGGTATAACGGTAGGCGGCGGCGGGGTTGCCGTCCACGTCACCGAAGTTACCCTGGCCGTCCACCAGGGTGTAGCGCAGGGAGAAATCCTGGGCCATACGCACCATGGCGTCGTACACGGAGCTGTCGCCGTGGGGGTGGTACTTGGCTAGCACGTCACCCACGCAGGCGGCGGACTTTTTATATTTCTTGTCCGGGGTCAGGCCGGACTCGTGCATGGAGTACAGAATACGGCGGTGGACGGGCTTCAGGCCGTCACGCACGTCGGGCAGGGCGCGGCCCACGATGACGCTCATGGCGTATTCGATGTAGGATTTCTCCATCTCCTCCACCAGATGGGACTCGTCAATTTTCTGATTGGGGAAGAGAATGTCTTCGGGTTTGTAAGAACGATTATGTGCCATGTTATATGTTCTCCTTTTGTTGGAGTATAGCCCTCACTACTGTGGGGGGAGAGGTTCACCGGCCCCTCATCCGTCACGGCTGTGCCGTGCCACCTTCTACCCGCAAGGGGCATGCCGCATCCGTAGGGGGAAGGCCTATTTAAAAGTCAAGATTCTCGGCGTACTGGGCGTTCTTCTCGATCCAGTGCTTGCGAGGTTCCACCTCTTCGCCCATGAGCAGGGCAAAGATTTGATCGGCCCGG
This sequence comes from Lawsonibacter sp., assembly GCA_045601925.1. Taxonomy (GTDB): domain Bacteria; phylum Bacillota; class Clostridia; order Oscillospirales; family Oscillospiraceae; genus Lawsonibacter. Next base: position 4,852 of record JAZSAP010000026.1, on the reverse strand, counting down.
ACGGCATCGTCCAGGGTGATGCGGCGCAAGGTGCGCTTTTCGGGATCCATGGTGGTCTCCCACAGTTCTTCCTTGTTCATCTCGCCCAGGCCCTTATAGCGCTGAATTTCGATCTTGGCGTTGGGCTTGGCCTGACGCATTTCGGCGGAGATTTGATCGCGCTGCTCGTCGGAGTAGGCCACACGGGTCTCCTTACCCTGAGTCAGCTTGTACAGGGGGGGTACGGCGGAATAGACGTAGCCGTTGTCGATGAGGGGCCGCATATAGCGGAAGAAGAAGGTCAGCAGCAGGGTGCGGATATGGGCGCCGTCCACGTCGGCATCGGACATGATGACGATTTTGTGGTAGCGCAGCTTTTCGATATCAAATTCATCACCGATACCGGCGCCCAGGGCCACGATGAGGGGGGTCAGCTTATCGTTGCCGTAGACTTTATCCACACGGGCCTTTTCCACGTTGAGCATCTTGCCCCACATGGCCAAAATAGCCTGGAAGCGGGAGTCGCGGCCGCCAATGGCGGAGCCGGCAGCGGAGTCGCCCTCCACGATATACAGCTCGCACAGGGACGGATCGCGCTCATTGCAGTCCTGCAGCTTATCGGGCATCTGGCCGGACTCCAGGCCGTTCTTGCGCCGGACATTCTCACGGGCCTTGCGGGCCGCCTCACGGGCGCGGGAGGCCATCAGGGCCTTTTCCAAAATGGCGCGGCCCACCTGGGGGTTCTCCTCCAGGTAGATGTCCAGCTTCTCGCTGACCACGTTGTTGACCAGGGTGCGGATCTCGCTGTTGCCCAGCTTGGCCTTGGTCTGGCCCTCGAATTGGGCCTCGGTCAGCTTGACGGAGATGACGCAGGTCAGGCCCTCGCGGCAGTCCTCGCCGGAGAGCTTGTCGTCCTCCTTCAAAATCTTCATGCGGCGGCCGTAGTTGGTCAGGGCGGAGGTCAGGGCGCGGGGGAAACCCTCTTCGTGCATGCCGCCCTCGGGGGTACGCACGTTGTTTGCGAAGGACACCATGTTCTCCTGATAGCCGTCGTTGTACTGCAGGGCGATCTCCGCCATGGAGTCCTCCTTGGCGCCGGAGACGTAGATGACCTCGTCATGGACGGGGGCCTTGTTGTTGTTCAGCCAGGTGACGTACTCCCGGATACCGCCCTCGTAGCACATGGAATGGCGGCGGTCCTCCTCCGGCTTTTCGGCGCTGGACACCCGCTCGTCGGCAATGGAGATGCGCAGGCCGGCATTCAAAAAGGCCTGCTGCTGCATACGGGTGTGTAGGGTGTCGTAGTTATACACCGTGGTGTCGAACATCTCCGTGTCGGGCTTGAAGGTGACAATGGTGCCGGTGCGGTCGGTGTCCCCGATGATGGTCATTTCCTGGGTAATGTGGCCCCGGGCAAACTTCATCTGATGGATCTTGCCGTTCTTGTGTACCTGCACTTCCAGCCACTCGGACAGGGCATTCACAACGGACGCACCAACACCGTGCAGACCGCCGGACACCTTGTAGCCGCCGCCGCCGCACTTGCCGCCGGCATGGAGGATGGTAAACACAACCTCCAGGGCGGGCTTGCCGGTCTGGGGCTGGATGTCAACGGGGATGCCGCGGCCGTTGTCGGTGACGGTGATGGTGTCCCCCTCGTTGATGGTGACGGTGATTTCGTCACAGTAGCCGGCCAGCGCCTCGTCGATGGAGTTATCCACAATTTCGTACACCAGGTGGTGCAGACCAGACTCGCTGGTGGAGCCGATGTACATGCCCGGACGCTTGCGGACTGCCTCCAATCCCTCCAGCACCTGGATCTCGGAGCCGCCGTATTCGTGTTCGACCTGTGTGGAGTTCAGTTCCAGTTCTTCAGACATAATAAACCTCCGTTTAAGAGTGGAGATTGGAGAGTGCAGATTGAAGATAATCGGCTTTTGCGTATCGTCAATCTTCACTCTTCACTCTTAACTCTTCAATCTTTCATTCAAAGAATGCGTTTTTTTCTACGCGGCCCTGCAGGGCGGCGGAGGACAGCTGGGTGACATATACCTGCCAGTTTTCGCTGCCGTTGTCGGTGACCACGAAGGACCGGGGCAGGTCGTCACACAGCCAGATGACCCGGCCCTCCTGCTCAGCAAGTTCCAAAAACTCCCGGGTTTTGAAGGCCCAGCTGGCGTTATCCATATCAAAAATGCCAACTACGTCCCGGTATGGGACAACGGTAGATTGACCTAAATGCAGATACATCGATTTCTCCAAAGATTACGTAGGGGGCGGCGTCCCGACGCCCCTAACAAGATTAAATCAGCTTGCCGTCTTTGATGTGGAAGGCTTTGCCGCCCTCCAGGCCCTCCAGCTTTTCCTCCTCACAGCAGGTGATAAATACCTGCCCGCCCTGAATGCGGTTGAGGACAAAGGCCTGACGCCTGGGGTCCAGCTCACTGAGTACATCGTCCAGCAGCAGCACCGGCCACTCGCCGGTCTCTGCCTGCACGATCTCCCGCTGGGCCAGCTTCAGAGAAAGGGCGGCGGTACGGGTCTGCCCCTGTGAGCCGTATGTTTTGGCCGACAGGTCGTTCAGGGTCACCGTCAAATCATCCTTGTGAGGGCCGGTCAGGCACTGGCGGCTGTCCAGCTCCGCCTGTCGGTGACGCTCCTGATGGTCCAGCAGCTGGGGCAGGATGAATTTCGGTTGGGCCATGGGGTCGGTGACGGTGGATACGGTTTCGTACTGCAGGCCCAGCTGCTCCCGACCGCCCGAAAAGTCCGCGTGGATGGCGGGAGCATGCTCCAGCAGGCGGCGGATATAGTGGGCGCGATAGTGGATGAGCATGGCGCCGGTCTGGGCCATGCGTAGGTTGAAGTCATCCAATGTGGCTAAAAGGGACGGGTTTTCCGGCCAATCCCGTAAAATGCGGGTCTTATGCTCGTACAAGCGGTTATATTCCGCCAAAGCTTGGGCATAAGCGGGCCGCAGCTGGCAGATGGCGGTGTCCAGAAAGCGGCGTCGGGCGGCGCCCCCCTCACGGATGAGGTACAGATCCTCCGGACAGAACAGCACGCTGGTCATAATGCCAGCCAGTTCCCCGGCGGTCTTCAGCCGAACGCCGTTGGACCAAAGCTGCCGGGCCTTGCCCCGGGACAGGTGTGCCTCCAGCAGAAAATCCCGCTGTCGGGCGGAAACTTCCGCCTTGACAAAAGCCTCGTCCACCCCAAGCATGATCATTTCCTTATCAAACCGGGCCCGGTGGGACCGGGCGGTAGACAGGTAGGCCAAAGCCTCCAGCAGATTGGTTTTGCCCTGGGCATTTTCGCCGTAAATAAGGTTCACTCTGGGGTCAAATTCCGCCTCTAAATGCATATAGTTGCGGAAAAAATCCAGCTCTAGCTTCCGAACGATCATTCCACGACCAGCTCCAGCTCATTATCGATGGCGCACCGGTCACCCGGGCGCATTTTCTTGCCGCGCATGGTGCAGGTTTCGCCGTTTACGGTGACACGGCCCTCCTGAATGATGAGCTTGGCATCGCCGCCGGTCTCTACCGCGCCGGCAAACTTCAAAAGGTCCTGCAATTTGATAAATTCGGTGTGAATTTGAATGTTATGGCTTTCCATAATTCCCTCTTTAGTTGGCCTTCAGGCGGACGGGCAGTACCATATAGACAAAGTTCTGCTCCCCCTCGGCGGGCAGGATGATACAGGGGGCCACCCCGGAGCTCATCTCCAGCCGGACCCGGTCGGCGGGGGCAGCCTTCAGGGCGTCCATCAAATACTTGTTGTTAAAGCCAATCTCAAGACCGCCGCCGTTGCCGTCGATGGAACACTGGTCAAAGGCGTCGCCGATGCCGGTCTTGGTGGTGATGGACAGCAGACCGTCCTCAAACACGCAGCGCAACGGGCTTTTCAGCTTGTCACTGATGATCAGGGACACACGGTCGATGGAGGCAAGCAGTGCCCGCTTGTCGCCCTCCACCTTGATGGCGCTGTTGGCGGGGATAGCGTTGCGGTAAGCAAGAAACTCACCCTCCAGCCGGCGGCTGACCAGAATGGTATCGCCGGTGTCCACCTGGATGTGGCGGGCGCCCTGAATGACGGTGACGGGGGCATCGCCGCCGGAGCAGATCTTCTCAACTTCGCTCAACGCAGAGCCGGGCACCACGAAGGAGAACGCCTGACCGCCCTTCTTGGCGGACAGCTGCTCACGGCGCAGGGCCAGACGGTATCCGTCCACGGACACCACGGTCAGCTGGTTATCCTCCACCTCGAACAGGGAGCCGGTATGGACCGGGCGGCTTTCGTTGTCGCTGACGGCAAACAGGGTCTGGGAGATCATGGCGCGCAAAGTTTCCTGGGGCAGCGTCAGGGTGTTCACGTCATCCACGGCGGGCAGCTCAGGGAACTCTTCGGGATCAGTAGCTAAAATATTGAACTCACTCATACCGCAGCGGACCTTGACCATGTAGTTATCGGAAGAAAAATAGACCACGTCGTCGGGCAGCTTGCGCACGATCTCGCCAAACAGGCGGGCGGACAGCACCAGGCTGCCTGGCTCGGTCACATCGGCGGGGACCACGGTGCGGATGCCGGTCTCCAAATTATAGCCGGTCAGGCGCAGAACGCTGGTCGCCTCCACCAGCAGACCCTCCAGCGCGGGAATGGAGCTTTTGGGAGAGACGGTGCGGGAGGCGGTGGCCACCGCATTCATCAAAAGGGCTTTTTCGCAGGAAAATTTCATGAGGGAAAACCTCCTTTGTTTTTTCTCTGAAAAGAGAGAAAAGATATATATTTATTTCGTTGTGGTCATAGTAGGGAAAAAGTTTGTGGACAAACTCCGCTTTTCGTTGGGACATAAGGGAAAGGCCGTCCACAG
>JAZSAP010000025.1:0-6687 GCA_045601925.1 Lawsonibacter sp. | reverse complement strand
CTTGTCCACACTATCAACGTCCTCGTAGGGAAGTTTGTACTCCTTGGCCTCCCCGTCCGCCAGAAAACCAACCATCTGCTTTCCCGTCAGCAGGTTGATTTCCTCGTAGGTGGTCCCGCCGCCCGACGGCGCCCGGGCAATGATAGTCGTCGGCACATAGGCATTCTCCCCCGGGTCAGCTGCTTTTTCGCCGTCGTAGCGCAGCAGCTTCTCCCCTGTGAAAATCCACAGACAGCCGCCCATGTAGACCGCAGTGCTGCGCTCATCTGGCAGGCCGTCCGCCAGCTGCGCGGTATTCTCGCCGTCCTCGTGCCAGCGCAGCAGCTTGTCCCCGGCATGCACCAACAGATGGCGTACGCCGTCAAACTCACCGCTGAACAGACCGTTCACCGTTCCCTCAACCTGCAGCAAAGTGCGCCAGCCGGGGCGCTTCTCCGGCATGCCGCCTTTGTCCGCCACGATGTTCGGTGCCCACGGACTGCGTGTGGCGTCCACCAGCGCAGGGTCCGTAGCAAAATCCACGCCACGGAAGCGGTCATACTTTTTCGTGCGGATATCCGTTCCGCTCACTTTCGGCACAGGTCACCAGCTCCTTCCCCTGCCGCTGAACATCGCCTGCCGGACACCACCGCCGCCCGCTCCGGGCGTGGTCACGTCCAGCGCCGACTTCATGTTGTAGTACATACTCAGAAAGGCAGAGTAGTCCACCACCAGGTCAGGCATCAGATGCTGGGCCGCCACGAAAAACGGCAGGCAGTTGGCGGCGTCCTCGTCCACCTCAAACTCGTCCTCGTCCTTCGTATCCTCGTTGATGGTCTTGGGTCTTGCCTGATACTCCACCACCAATTTCGACGCACCCGACTCCACCATCAGCCGTCGGCCGCTCACCGCGTACCGGCCGGTCAGGCGGCCATCCTTCCACACCCGCAGAACCTTGACGCAATTCTCCGGCAAATCACAGCCGCTCCCGTCCGTCTGCAGTTCCACGGTGCGCAGAATCTTCTTGTGCCCGGCCATGTCCTTCTGGGCAATATCGAAGAAGTCAGCCATCTTTTTCTCGATGTCCTCGTCCCGGGTGATCTGACCGCCGGCAGAGTACTCGTCAAGGAGCATCAGCACCTTGCGTTTGCCTTCTCCCAGCGTCATGGTTTAGCCCTCCGACCCGAACAGCAGGCGCACGTCCACACCATCCTCGCTGGCCAAAACGGACAGCTTGCGCGCCGTCAGAGGCACCCGCAGAGTCTGACCGGGCAGCAGCGCGAAGCTGTTGTCCGCGGTGGCTGCTTTGTTGTCATACCCCATCTCTTTGAAGTAGACGGTGGCTGTGGCGCTGGTATTCACCATCAAAAAGGGCCGGCAGTGTCCTTCCACCGTCACAGCCTTGGTGCCGGCGTTTACCTTCTTGGTACTGTCGATAATAAGCATCATTGTAAATTCCTCCTCATAAATGACAGCAGCCAGGCAGCGGCATTTCGGCCGCCGCCTGGCTGTCGTGTTTTGCTTCTGCAGTTCTATCAGTCGGGATTGCTGAAGAAAATCATACGGCCGTCACCCCAGCCAATGCCGAAGTCGACATAAGCGGTGTAGGGATCCTTAAAGGGATTGTCCAAATCATGCTGCACCACCTTGGGCTTGGTGATGTAGATCAGCTTGAACATATCCTTCATCAGGGTGCGGTCGCACACGGCCCACATGTTCTTGGTGAAGCCGGCGTCGCCGCCACCGATCACGATGTACCCCATGCCATGCACAGGGTTGGCACCGTGGGCCGCGGTCTCGGGATCCAGGCGGGCATCGTCACCGCACAGCTTCTTGGCGGTGCCCTCCAACTCGGGAGACACCAGCAGAGTGTCCATCTGGCACAGGAACGGCAGGCCATCCGGGGTCACAATGCGGTTGGCACGGCTCTGCAAGTCGGTGATGGCCGCCACGGACAGGGCATCGTGGCTCACGTTACTGTAATAGCCGGCATCGGGATCAGGGATATAAATGCGGCCCTCGCTGCCCTTGGAGGCCACAGGGTGCTTCTCGCTGGCCCAGCTCACGCCGTCGCCGCCCACCTTTCGGGGGTCAAAGGCACCACCGAAGGTACGCAGCAGATGCATATACACGGTCATGGCAGCACTTTCACCCAGCAATGCACCCACGCGGCGGCACTCGCCGGACTTGTCCACCTTGGCCTGCTTATAACCCACGATTTCTGTCTTGCTATACTCCTGAGGCGTGATGATGGTCTTGAAACCACGCTTCTGCTCACCCTTGTTCAGGTTCTCGCCATCATAGCGCTCCATCTCGCCATATCCACCGGAACCTCTCAGCTCATAGTCGATACTGTTGGTGGTAGCCTCACCCATGATGGGAGACAGCGTATTGATGCGCTTGGCATAGCGCATGTCGAAGGTTTTACCAACGAATGCATAGTTGTCGCTTTTCCATGCGGTCGCGTTACTCATTTTCGCTCATCCTCTCTTTCCAAAAATCAGCCGGTCACACCGAACACGTGCTTGCCTGCCATGACGGTGATCTCGTCCATCTCCTCGATGCGGCCCACCACGCGCAGGGGCATGGCAGCGGTGGCGGTAACCACCAGCTTCTGACCGCCTTCGTCCAGATTGCCGCCGGCAAAGCCCACGGGCGGGAACAGCACGTACTCGTCACCGGCGCCGGGCACACCGCCCGCCTCCAGCGTAAAGGTGCCGGTTCCGCTGGCCGTGGCAAAGGCGGTAATGCGGCGCACCGTGCCGACGGCGTCAGTGTTCTCGCTGTCCTCGGCCTTGGCCACCAGCTTCAGGTGGCCGCCCACATACACGCCCTCCGCGCCGGCCAAGGTGGCTTTCACGGTGGTGGCGCTGCCGCCGGCCAGTGCCACCAGCTTGGGGGCAGGGCAGGAAAACACCTGACCGGGACCATCCCACACCAGAATTTCGGAGCCGTTGGAACGGGGATCAAGCGCATCATGGGTACCGCCGTGATACTCGGCAGCTACACCCAGAATGGCGCCGGTACCCGCCGCAGCATGCGGTACCACCTGCCCATTCACCAGGTCCACCACCTGACCGTTCTGGATCTTGGTGGCGGGGTCAATGTCATAGGGACGGTGGGAGCGAACTACGCCACCGTCAATGTTCTGATATACTTTCATCGTTTTCTACTTCCTTTCTGTCAGTTTTGGCGACTCAGGAACTCTTTGGCCGTCATGGTCATATCGGGGTTTGCCTCATTCCAGGCATCCAGCGCTCTCTGCTGGCTGGGCGTCATAGCCATGCCGCCGGTGCTGCCGCCACTGGTAGAGCGCTCACTGCGCCCGGCCTGTTTAGCCACCGCCGCCTGTCCGGCCTCCCCCACAATGTCTAGGAAGGTGTCGTACAGGTCGCCCAGCGGTTCCTTGCCAAAGCGGCTGCCGCAGAACCTACGAAAGCTCTTGTTCTGCTCCAGCTTTTCCAGATCCACTTCGGGATGACGCTTGACAAAGTCCTGAACATCCTGCTCAATGAACCGTCTGCGTGCCTCCACTTCCTGTTGCGCCGCTTTGTCCTGATCCGCCTTCCGGCGCATCTGCCGGACAAAGTCCTTGTCAGCCAATTCCGCCTCCACTTCCTCTTCGGAGCGGCCGCTCTCCTTGGCCATTCGCTTGACTTCTGCCTTGCGCTGTTTATCGCCGTACTCCCGGAACTCCTGCATGCTGGCAAAGGGCTTTTGGGTGTACGGGTTGATCACACCGCTTTTGGCGATATCCTCATCCGTCTGCCGTCTGATGTCCGCCTCGGCTTTTCGCCGTTCGGCCAGTCGTGCAGCACGGATGGCCGCGTTGTCCTGGCGGGTCTGCTTGTGCCCCTGCTGATTGGCCTCATCACCATCGGCACCCTCGTCCCCGTCTTCCTGCTGAGGATCTACGACCTCCTCGTGGCCATCGAGGGCAGCACAGCTGCCGGTCTGGCTTTCCGGAGCATCCACGACATGCTCCTGTGCGCCGCTTCCGGGTTCGGTCTGTGCCTGACCCTGTGTCGCATTAAATTCGTTTCCCATCGTGCTTAGTTCCTTTCCGCCCGTCAGGGCATCTCATTTATCGCCAACCGTTTCCGGTCAGTGACCCGTTTACATGACCGGCATCTCCATGATGTCGGTCCCGATACCTCCCGTCCGGGGAGGAGGCACTTGCGCAGGCGGTGGCGTAGGCATCCCGCCCGCAGCCGCTTCCGGCATCTGCCCGGCAGCAGGCACGCCTGCTCCCGCCGCTTCTTCTCCATCCACATCCATGGCTGTCAGCACCATCTCACCTACCAGCTCCAACAGCACCGGGTTGTTCTCCAGCTCTCCGATCAACTCCGGCGGCACGATAGGTTCAAACTTGCGCCGCCATTCTTCCACAATCGCCTGCTTCTGCGGAATATCCAGATACTCCAACTCCGCCGCCAGCAGCTTCCAGTTTTCTTCCGTCACCTGCGTGGCCGCCAGCTTGTCCAGCACCTGCACCGTAGTGGCAGGATTCCGGCTTAGACCGTCACCCGCCGTCACCGTCACGTCCACCCGCGGGAAGTAGGTGCGCTCCGGACACACCTCCTCGTCAGTAGCGGGATCCCGCACAGCAGGAATTTTCTTCTCGTAGTTATGGCTGTTGTACACCAGCGTCTCCGGCTCCTTGCTCTTTTCCTTGGCACCGATGATCAGCATGCGATCCTCGTCAAAGAACTCCAGCGCCAGCTGATCCAGCAGCTCGTACATCCGCTCAAAACCGCGGTTCCGGTCCGCCTTCTTCAGCCGCTGCTGACTCTCGGCGTCGCTGCGCAGCTGCAGCAGACCACTGGCCGTGGTGATGCGTGCCGACTCCTTACCCGTGTTGGTATCGTAGTTGCGGTTTGTCCGCTGGATCTGCTCCAGCATCCAGCTCACCGTCTTCAGCATGTGGCCGCCACTATTCAATCCACCCAACCGGGCTATGCCCCCGGCACGACCCTTCTTGACCTCGATGGTGGCACCGGGGCGGTTTGTGATCTCACAGCCAGGAACCAGCGCATCCTCTTCCACCAGGATCATGTCCGCCGCCGTCATGGCGTCGTTCAGTTGGGCAAAGGCCAGTTCCCGGTCCGCCGCGTCCACCATGGGGATGATGGACTCCAGCTCGCTCTTGTTCCAAAATCCGGTCTCATCCCGGATACACCAGTAATGCACGAAAGGAAACAGACCGCAGTTGGTCCGCTTCCAGTAATGGGGAATGTACCGCAGTTCCACGCCGCCTGCCTGGATGGTGCAGGCCACGGCGCCCGCAGGCACCTCCTGCCCATCGATCACCTTGTCCTCAGGCTGACGAAACCAGTGTTCCAAAATCTGCACCATGTCGTCCCGGGACTGCGACCCCTTTGTGAATGGCTCCAGAATCCCATCTTCAAAGCGGTACTGCTGGCCCACCACTTCCTCCAGGGTTTTGCCCAGCCGTTCCAGATCCTTGTGGAAAATACGCCAAAACTTCAGCTTGTGCATGGTATATACGTAATCCATGTACTCGCCCGCCTGCAGGCCTTCGTTGCCAACCGTGGGGTCCGGGTAAATATCCTCGGCGGTAACATCCTTGATTCGGACGTCCCCCCGGTACCGTCCCATGTTCATGGTTTCGTCCCAGTAGCACTTCCAAAACGCGTCCCCCAGCTTACGCAGGCGGCGCTCGTTGGCCGTGTTCATGTCGTTGACGCGGTTGGCCTCCAGCATGTAGCGCACGCCCAGTTCCCGCTCCTTGGCCATTTTGCTGTCCATGTCGTCGTCCCGGCCCTTGAACTCCGGCTCCGGCACATCCGGCACGATTTGGCTCTCCACCTGCACAAAGCAGTCCGGCACCACCGCCGGTGTCCACGGAATGTTCATCTCCACCAGCGCATCCGTCATCTCCAGCAGCGCTTCGTGTCTGAAGTTGTAATAGTCATTGTGCCGAATCCACTCGTTTTCTTTGGCCACTCGCTCGTCCTTGGCCTGCTGGAACAGCCACTCCGCCGTGGCCACACGGCCCTCCGGCGTTTCATAGTCATATATCCGGCCCTGTTCGTACTCCTCCGGCTTCGGTACCTTATCCCGTCTCTTAGTACCGTCAGGCTTTTCCGCGTCTCCGTAGAACAGCTCGGCAATCTGTTCAAATAGCCCCATCTCTTACCTCCTATGTTTTTTCCCGCGCTCCAGCTGGTCGATCAGCTTGGCCCGTTTCTCCTCCACCGGCTGACGTATCACAACGTCTTGCTGCTCTCGAACACCATGGGCAATGGCCGCCGCCATCACCAGATCGTCGTGAGCCTCTGCCGCCGCCTCGCCCCGCTGGTTCTCCCCGCGGATAAAGGTCAGCATCTCTCCCAGCAGGTCGGAACTGTCGATCATCTCCGGGTTCTGATCCATCACCGCCCGCAGGTTGGCCAAAATTACCGGCCGGGTGCGCAGGTCGGTGCGCCAGCCCCACTTGTACACGTCCAGCTTTCTGCGCATATCGTCCGGCTTCTCCCGGATAAACAGCCTGGGATATCCCCACTCCTCCAGCTTCCGCTCCGGGTAGGTGGAGTAGTTGATCTCCACCGCCAGCAATGCTTCGTTGTAGTACATCCCCAGGCAGTACATCTGCTGGGCGTACCACAGTTCCGCGCTGCCGTCGTACAGCAGCTGCGCCACTTGTTTGCCCGTGGTGTTGTCCAGGCCGTGGGCAGTAAATCGGTC
>JAZSAP010000024.1:0-2246 GCA_045601925.1 Lawsonibacter sp. | reverse complement strand
GCCGCCGGGGAAAAAAAAACACAAACCCGCCCCCGGCCCATGGGAGGCGGGCCGTTTTTTGTGTGTTATTCGGCAGACTTTGTGTCAAAAATCTCTTTGCCCGCGGCGGCAAGGCCCGCAAGGCCCTGTATCTCGCTGGGGATGATGAGCTTGGTCGCCTTACCGTCGGCAGCAGCGGCAAAAGCCTCCAGGGCGCGGATCTTGATGACCCCCTCGCCGGGGTTGGCCTCGTTGATCAGCTTGATGGCATCGGCAGTGGCCTGCTGGACCTTCATGATGGCCTCGGCTTCCGCTTCGGCGGCCATGATGCGGGCGGCCTTCTCAGCCTCGGCCTGCATGATCTTGGCCTGCTTTTCCGCGTCGGCGCGGAGAATGGCGGACTGCTTTTCGCCCTCGGCCACCAGGATCTGGGACTGCTTCTGACCCTCGGCCTGCAGGATGGCTTCACGGCGCTCGCGCTCGGCCTTCATCTGCTTTTCCATGGCATCCTGAATTTCACGGGGCGGGATGATGCTTTTCAGCTCCACGCGGTTGACCTTGATGCCCCAGGGGTCGGTGGCCTCGTCCAGGATGGCACGCATCTTGGTGTTGATGTGGTCACGGCTGGTCAGGGCCTGATCCAGCTCCAGATCGCCGATGATATTACGCAGGGTGGTGGCGGTCAGGTTCTCGATAGCGGACATGGGGTACTCCACGCCGTAGGCATACAGCTTGGGGTCGGTGATCTGGAAATAGACCACGGTGTCGATCTGCATGGTGACGTTATCCTTGGTAATAACAGGCTGGGGCGCAAAGTCCACCACCTGCTCCTTCAGGGACACGTTCTTTACGATGCGCTCAATGAGAGGGATCTTGAAGTGCAGGCCCACGCCCCACACCGCCTGAAACGCGCCAAGGCGCTCCACCACATAGGCACGGGACTGCTGCACCACGCGGATATTGGCCGCCAGTACCACCAAGACCAAAATGACCAGAACAATAGGGATCATATACTCCATAATTTACCTCCTGTATGTAGTGTGTCCAAATTGTATTTACTTACTCGTTGATCGGGGAAACGAACACCTTCACGCCCTCGATGCGCAGTACGCGCACCAGTGTTCCTGCCGGGATGACGGTGTCATCCTGACTGCGGGCGGTCCAGGTCTGCCCGGCGATGTTCACCTGACCCTGACCGTGCAGATTGTCGATGGTCTGGGTGACCAGCGCCTCCTGCCCAATGACCCGGTCGGCGTTGGTGGCGGAATACCCCGGGGAGAGGAATTTTTTCGCCAGAGGCCGTGCCAGCGCCAACGACAGTCCGGAAAGTGCCAGAAACACACCCAGCTGCAGCCACAGCGTCCCGCCAAACAGCGCACACAGCAGCGCACCCAAAGCGCCCACCGCAAACCACACGCTGGTCAGGCCCACCGTAACGGCTTCGCCCACGCTGAACAAAATCAGCAGGGCCAGCCATGCAATTTTCATTGTCATACCGTCAGACGCTCCTTTCGCCATAGTCGTACACAGCAGAAAAAACAGGGATACCAGCACCAGTACCACCGAGGATGCCACCGTGCCGAACAGCCACTGGTCTTTGGGAGAAAGGTTGGTGAAAAAGTTGCCCAGGGACCGCTTCAGGGTGGGGCCGTCGTTCAGCTCCTCCCGCTCCGGCTGCGTGCTTTCTTTTTGCGCGGAGGGCACTTCATCGGCAAACAGCTCATCCATGGTCACGCCGTAGTGCTTGCAGATATAGATGAGTTTCTCCATCTCCGGATAGCCCCGGGAGGACTCCCACTTGCTCACCGCCTGCCGGGATACGTTCAACTGCTGGGCAAAGGCCTCCTGGGTAATGCCGTTCCGGTGGCGCAGTTCCTGCAGCCGCGTTCCAAAGGACATCTTATCCCCTCCTTTCATCCTTTGACAGTAGCATACCGCATTTTCCGCCCCTTGTCTACCAACTTCAATTTGCCAAGCCGGTTTTTTTGCCGCAACCTGAAGTTTCGGTGCTTATCCTGCGATAACCGTTGCAACTTGTCGCAAAAACAGATATACTGTCCGTGTATGAGCATTTTCTCCAGCAGGAGGTTTTCAATATGTCACAGCTTCAATTTGCCGTCCCCACCCTGTTCGGGTTGGAGTCCCTCGTGGCCGACGAGCTGCGCCGCCTTGACCTTGCCGATGTGCGGGCAGAGAACGGCCGAGTCCTCTGCTCCGGCACCATGGCGGACATCCCCCGCATCAACTTAAATCTGCGCACCGGCGAG
>JAZSAP010000023.1:0-2139 GCA_045601925.1 Lawsonibacter sp. | reverse complement strand
TGAAAATTGTTGTTTTGTCCGGCGGCCTGAGTCCCGAACGCAACGTGTCCCTTTCCTCCGGCTCCATGGTGTGCCGTGCCCTGCGTGAGCGGGGCCACAGCGTGGCCCTGGTGGACCTGTATTTCGGCATGGAGGGCCGCGGAGTGACCGAGCCGGCCCAGCTGTTTGACGCGCCCATTCCCGAAGCTTTCTGCAAGGTGTCCGAACAGGCACCTGACCTTGACGCGGTGAAAGCATCCCGTCAGGACCGCTCCGCCAGCCAGTTCGGCCCCGGCGTGCTGGAGGTGTGTGCCATGGCCGACGTGGTATTCCTGGCCCTGCACGGCGTGTGCGGTGAGGATGGCCGGGTACAGGCGGCTTTGGACCTGCTGGGTATTCCCTATACCGGCTCCGGCTATCTGTCCAGCGCGTTGGCGTTGGACAAGGATATGACCAAGCGGCTGGTGCTGGGTCATCCCGACGTGGTCACCCCCAAGTGGGAAACGGTAGACTGCGCCGCCGAAGATTTAGATGCCATTGCAGACCGCACCGCACTGCCTGTGGTGGTCAAGCCGCTGGACAGCGGCTCTTCCATCGGCGTGTACATTGCCAACACCCGGCAGGAACTGCTGGACGCGCTGCAGGCCAGCCGCCAGCTGGGTGGCCGCACGGTGCTGGAGCAGTTTGTCAAGGGCCGCGAGTTCTCCATCGCTGTGCTGGAGGGCCAGGCGCTGCCCGCCATCGAGATCATCCCCAAGGCCGGCTTCTATGACTACGCCAACAAGTATCAGGCTGGTGCCACGGAGGAGGTCTGTCCGGCGGATATTCCCGATGAATGGCAGGACCGCATGGCCGCATCTGCCAAGGCGGTGTTCAACACGTTGGGGTTGGCGGTCTATTCCCGCGCGGACTATATCATTACTCCGGACGGCACGGCCTATTTTCTTGAAATCAACACCCTGCCCGGCATGACGCCCACCAGTCTGGTGCCCCAGGAGGCGGCTGCCGTGGGCATCGGCTACGGCGAACTGTGTGAGCGGATCATCCACGCCTCGCTGGATGCCCGCAAGAAAGGACTTTAAGATGGAAGCTTTGACTCTGCGCCAGCTGCTGCAGGCGGTAAATGGGACTTTGCTGGGGACCTTTGATAACCTGGATGTTACGGTGGACAGCCTGGATACCGACAGCCGGAACATCCATCCCGGCTCGGTCTTTCTGCCCTTGAGCGGCGAGCGGTTTGACGGCCATGCCTATATCAACTCCGCGCTGGAGGCCGGCGCCGCCGGCTGCTTCACCGCCCGGGAGCGGGACAGCTATCTGCCCGGTAAGTTCTACATCAAGGTCAGCAACACCCAGCGCGCCCTGCGGGATCTGGCGGCCTGGTACCTGGCTCGGTTCAATATTCCGGTCATTGGCGTGACCGGCAGTGTGGGTAAGACCACCACTAAGGATATGCTGGCGGCGGTGCTGGGTGTGAAATACCGGGTGCTGAAGACCGAGGGCAACTTCAACAACAAGGTGGGCCTGCCCCTGACCATCCTGCGGCTGAACAGCAGCCATGAGATCTGTGTGCTGGAAATGGGCATGAGCCAGGCAGGGGAGATCGCCTACCTCAGCGATATTGCAAAGCCTGATGTGGCGGTCATCTCCAATGTGGGTGACGCCCATATCGAAAACCTCGGCAGCCGGGAGAATATCCTGAAAGCCAAGTGTGAAATTTTCACCGGCCTGAAGCCGGACGGCGTGGCCGTTCTCAACGGCGATGACGAGTTGCTCAACACCATTGTAGTGGGACAGGAAATCGTCCGCTGTGGACAAAGTGACCTGTGCCAATGGCGGGCCGGTCAGCCGGAACAGGTGGATGGCCGCACCGTGTGTACGGCACAGACTCCCTTGGGTCAGCTGGAACTGGATATCCCCGCCATGGGCGCGCACATGATCTACCCGTCCCTGATGGCGGCGGCGGTGGGCGCGCGGTTTGGCCTGACTGCGAACGAGATTTTGGAGGGCATCCAGCAGTTCAAGCCCACCAAGATGCGCATGGATGTCATCCGGCGCGGCGGGGACATCACCATTCTGAACGACACCTACAACGCCAATCCCCAGTCCATGCGCGCGGCCATCGGCATTTTGGCCGACAGCAGAAGTGAATTTAAGCTG
>JAZSAP010000022.1:0-2884 GCA_045601925.1 Lawsonibacter sp. | reverse complement strand
TTCCCCACCGGAGGCGAGCTGCTGTACGATGCCAACGCCCTGAACGAAATTTACCGCACGGGTCGCGGCTCTTTCAAGGTCCGGGCCAAATGGCGCTATGTCAAGAGCGAAAACCTCATCGAAATTTACGAACTGCCCTACACCACCACCGCCGAGGCGGTCATCGACAAGGTAGCGGAGCTGATCAAGGCCGGTAAAATCAAAGAGATCGCCGATATGCGTGACGAAACCGGTCTGGACGGTCTGAAGCTGACCATCGACCTCAAGCGCGGCACCGACCCGGACAAGCTGATGGCCCGCCTGTTCAAGGCCACCCCCCTGCTGGACACCTTCTCCTGCAACTTCAACATCCTCATCGCCGGTATGCCCCGTGTCATGGGCGTGGGTGAAATTCTGGACGAGTGGACGGCATGGCGCATGGACGGCGTGCGCCGGCGCACCTACTTCACCATGAAGAAAAAGCAGGATAAGCTGCACCTTTTGAAGGGCCTCAAGCGCATCCTGCTGGACATTGACCGGGCCATCAAGATCATCCGGGACACCGAGGAGGATGCCGAGGTCATCCCCAACCTGATGATCGGCTTCGGCATTGACGAGGTGCAGGCCGAGTACGTGGCCGATATCCGTCTGCGTAACATCAACAAAGAGTACATCCTCAAGCGCACCCAGGAGGTGGACTCCCTGCAGGAGGAGATCGACGACCTGCAGGACATCATCAACAGCCCCCAGCGCATCAAAAAGATCATCATTGGCGAACTGGAGGACGTGAAGAAGAAGTTCGCCCAGCCCCGCCGCACCGACATCATCTACGAGCATGAGATGGAGGAGGTCTTCGAGGCCGAGCCGGAAGTTCCCGACTATCCCGTCCACCTGTTCCTGTCCCGGGAGGGCTATTTGAAGAAGATCACCCCCCTGTCCCTGCGCATGAGCGGCGAGCAGAAGTACAAGGAGGGCGACGGCCCCGCCCAGCAGTGGGAGGCCAGCAACCGGGACGAGATCATCATCTTCACCGACCGCCAGCAGTGCTACAAGGCCCGCCTGAGCGACTTTGAGGACACCAAGGCCAGCGTCCTGGGCGACTACCTGCCCTCCAAACTGGGCATGGACGCCGACGAGCGGGTGGTTTGGGCCTGCCTGCCCGGTGACTACTCCGGCCACCTGCTGTTCTTCTTTGAAAACGGCAAGGCCGCCCGTGTGGAACTGTCCGCCTATCAGACCCAGACCCGCCGGCGCAAGCTGACCGGTGCCTACAGCGACAAGTCCCCACTGGTGCGCGCTTTCCTGCTGCGGGAGGATCTGGAACTGGCCGTGCGCTCCACCGAGGGCCGCTGCCTTGTCTTCCACACCGCCGCCCTGAACCCCAAGTCCACCCGCTCCACCCAGGGCGTGGGCGTCATGACCCTGAAACCCAAATACAAGCTGGAGGATGTGCGCCCCCTGGCGGACACCCCCATCGTCAACGCCGCCCGCTACCGGGCCCGCTCCCTGCCCATCGCCGGCGCCCTTTTGAAGGACGTGGACCGGGGCGAGGAGCAGATGACACTGCTGTAAGGAGGCATTACCATGGCAAATATGCAATTATTTGAGAAAAATCTGCAGGAAATCGGCTGGGATGTGGCCCACTTCGCCACCGCGGCAGAGGCAGCCGACTAT
This sequence comes from Lawsonibacter sp., assembly GCA_045601925.1. Lineage (GTDB taxonomy): Bacteria > Bacillota > Clostridia > Oscillospirales > Oscillospiraceae > Lawsonibacter. The sequence continues at coordinate 1,231 of JAZSAP010000022.1, read as the reverse complement.
TTGGACAGCAAAATTGACGGCAAAACCGTGGCCTTCGGCGGCTCGGTATCCCTGCAGCAGATGGGCCTGTGCGAAAAGCTGGACAGCCACAACAAGGTGATTTGGCACTGGCGTGAGGCCGACCCCATAGACGCCCAGTGTTCCGATATCTATCTCTCCTCTGTCAACGGTGCCGCCGAGACTGGAGAGCTGGTCAACATCGACGGCACCTGCAACCGGGTGGCCGGCACCCTGTTCGGCCACGAGAAGGTCTATCTGGTCATCGGCAGCAACAAGGTGGTCCCTGACTACGACACCGCCCTGTGGCGCGCCCGCAACATCGCCGCCCCCCTGAACGCCCGCCGTCTGGGCCGCAACACCCCCTGCGCCAAGGGGGACGAGATCCGCTGCTACAACTGCAAAAGTCCCGACCGCATCTGCCGCGCCCTGACCGTCTTTTGGGATGTACCCAAGGGTGCCCAGTACGAGATCATTCTGGTGGACGAGGAGCTGGGTCTTTAATGCACAATGAACTGACTCAGGGCGATCTGGACCTGATGCAGCAGGAGCTGGACGACCGCCGCATCCGTCTGCGCCCCCTCCTGCTGGAGGAAGTCAAGACCGCCCGCGCCTTCGGCGACCTGAGCGAAAATTTCGAGTACAAGGCCGCCAAGCGTGAGAAAAACAAAAACGAAAGCCGCATCCGCTACCTGGAAAACATGATCAAAACCGCCCGTGTGGTGGCCTCCAACACCGACCCCGACGTGGTGGGCCTTTACGACTTCGTCACCGTTTACTTGGAGGAGGACGAGGAGGAGGTCACCTACCAGATGGTCACCACCGTCCGACAGGACCCCCTGCAGAACCGCATCAGCAACCGTTCCCCCTTCGGCGCGGCGGTGCTGGGCAAAAAGGTGGGCGACCGGGTGTGGGTGCAGGTCAACGACAGCTACGGCTACTTCGTGGTCATCCGCGCCATCCGCAAGGGCGAGGACGACCCCAACATCCCCATCAACAGCTTCTGACCGGAAGGAGAGTCCCCATGGCCCGCTATATCCGCTTTTCCCACAACGATCAAACCCGCTATGGCCGCCTGTCCGGGGACACGGTCTATCCCCTGCAGGGCGACCTGTTTGAATGCCGGGACGAGGACGGCACTACCCTCCCCCTGTCCGAGGTAAAACTGCTCGCCCCCTGCCGGCCCACCAAAATTCTGTGCGTGGGGTTCAACTACCGGGACCACGCCGAGGAG
>JAZSAP010000021.1:0-3791 GCA_045601925.1 Lawsonibacter sp. | reverse complement strand
GAGCTGTGTGAGGAGTTTTTTGTGGCCTTTGCAAGACAGGCGGGCCTTACCCTGCACCTGCGGCAGTTGGCGGGGGGCAACTCCCACCATATCATTGAGGGCACCTTCAAATCCGTTGCCCGGAGCCTGAAAAAGGCGGTGGCGATCGATCTGGCCTTTGCCAACGAGGTCCCCTCTACCAAGGGAGTGCTGTAATGGTTGCGATAGTCGATTACGGAGTGGGCAACCTCTTCTCACTGGTGTCCTCCCTGCGGGCCATCGGACAGCAGGCGGAAGTGACAAGCGACCCCGCTGTGATCCGCGGGGCCGACCGGGTCATCCTGCCCGGCGTGGGCGCCTTTGGTGACGCGGTTGCCAAGCTGAATGCCAGCGGTCTGCGTGAAGTGGTGCTGGAGTGTGCCGGGGCGGGCAAACCCCTGATGGGTATCTGCCTTGGCATGCAGATGCTGTTTGAAAAGAGCTTTGAGTTCGGCGAGCATGAGGGTTTGGGCCTGTTGAAAGGACAGGTCGTCCCCATGGAGGGGGCACTGCCCGCGGGGCTGAAAATCCCCCACATCGGCTGGAACGCCCTGCGGTTTGAAACGGAGAGCCCCCTTTTCAAGTACATCAAGGAGGGGGATTGCGTGTACTTCGTCCACTCCTTTTACGCCGAGGGCTGTACCGACAGCCTCATCGCCGATGCTGAGTACGGCCGACCCATCACCGCCGCGGTGCAGAGGGACAACGTGTTTGGCTGCCAGTTCCACCCGGAGAAGAGCGGCACCGTGGGACTGAATATTTTGAAAGCCTTCTGTGAGGTATAAGTATGGAACTGTTTCCTGCCATTGATTTGTACGACTGTAAAGCGGTTCGCCTTTACAAGGGCGACTACAACAACATGACCGTGTACAGCGAAAATCCCATTGAAATTGCCCGGGATTTCGTTGGATGCGGGGCCAAAAATGTCCACCTTGTGGATCTGGAGGGGGCCCGGGACGGCACCACCCCCAACCTGCCCATCGTGGAGCAGATCGCCAAGCACACGCCCCTGTTCACCGAAATCGGCGGCGGCATCCGCAGCCTGGAAACGGTGCAGGCCTATATCGAGGCCGGAGTGGACCGGGTCATTTTAGGTACCGCTGCGGTCACCGACCGGGAATTTCTGATCTCGGCGCTGGAACGCTACGGCGACAAAATCGCTGTGGGCGTAGACATCAAGGACGGCTACGTGGCCATTAAGGGCTGGCTGGAGACCTCCCAGCACACCTGCTTTGACTTCTGCCAGCAGATGCAGGACATCGGAGTCAAGACCATCATCTGCACCGACATCTCCAAGGACGGCGCCATGCAGGGGACGAATATTGAACTGTACCGGCAGCTGAATGGACGGTTTGATATTTCCTTCCCCGCCTCCGGCGGCGTGTCGGGACTGGAGGACATCGTTGCCCTGCGGGACATGGGCATGTCCGCCGCCATCATCGGCAAGGCCTATTACATCGGCGCCATCGACCTGCGCGAGGCTTTGGAGGTGGCCAAATGATCACCAAACGAATCATTCCCTGCCTAGACGTAAGGGACGGAAGGGTTGTAAAGGGTGTTAACTTCACAAACCTGAACGACGTATCCTCCCCGGTGGAGCTGGGTAAATACTACAGCGACTGCGGCGCGGACGAGCTGGTGTTCTACGATATTACCGCCTCCAGCGAGGGCAGAAAGCTGTTCACCGACATTCTCCGTCAGGTGGCGGAGCAGATCTTCATCCCCCTGACCGTAGGCGGCGGCATCAACACCATCGAGGACTTTGACCGGGTGCTGAAATGCGGCGCGGACAAGGTCAGCGTCAACTCCGGCGCCATCCGCAACCCAGAACTCATCGGTCAGGCGGCGGAGAAGTACGGCAGCCAGTGCGTGGTGCTGTCTGTGGACGTGAAACGGGTGGACGGCCAGTTCCGGGCCTTTGCCAAGGGCGGCCGGGAGGACACGGGGATGGAGGCCATCTCCTGGATCCGGGACTGCGTGGCCCGGGGCGCCGGCGAGGTGGTGGTCAACTCCATTGACACCGACGGTGTGAAGGGCGGCTTCGACATCGAACTGCTGAAAATTGTGGAGTCTACCGTGGATGTGCCGGTTATCGCCTCCGGCGGCGCCGGCTGTATCGAGGATTTTATTACCCTGTTCCGGGAGATCCCGGACATGGATGCGGGCCTTGCGGCATCTATCTTCCACTTCGGCCAGGTGAAGATCGCCGACCTGAAGCGGGAACTGCACCGGGCCGGCATCGTGGTAAGACAATAAACGGGAAAGGACGAAAAACCGTGATCAAGATCGACGAACTGAAATTTGACGACAAGGGCCTCATCCCCGCCGTGGTGGTGGACAGCCTTTCCAAGAAAGTGCTGACGGTGGCCTACATGAACCGGGAGAGCCTTGCTATCTCCATGGAAAAGGGCCTGTGCTGCTTCTACAGCCGCTCCCGGCAGGAGCTGTGGCTGAAGGGGGAGACCAGCGGCAACTTCCAGCACATCGTATCCATCACCGCCGACTGCGACAAGGACGCCCTGGTGGTCATGGTGGACAAGGACGGCCCGGCCTGCCACTTGGGCACCGACAGCTGTTTCAATTACCCCGTCTATCAGAGCGAGGAACGCAGCGAGTTCTCCATGGACGGTCTTTATGACCTGCTGGTGTCCCGCAAGCAGCTGCTGCCCGAGGGATCCTACACCACCTATTTGTTCCAGAAGGGCATCGACAAAATTCTCAAGAAGGTAGGCGAGGAGTGCACCGAGGTCATCATCGCCGGCAAGGCCAACGACAAGAAAGAAACTGTCTACGAAATTGCCGACCTTGCCTACCACGTCATGGTGATGATGGTGGAGATGGGTATCAGCGTGGAGGATGTGCGGAAAGAACTGGCCGGCCGCCACGTTATTGACCACAAGGTCAAGCAGGAGAAGATGACCGGCGATGATCAGAACTAATTTTCACACCCACACCATCTACTGCGACGGCAAGGACACCCCCGCAGAGGTGGTGAAAGCTGCAATGGGAAAAGGCTTTACAGCCATTGGGTTTTCTGGCCACAGCTACCTTGAAATCGACCGGGATTTCGCCATGAATGACGAGGACCAGCAAAAATACTTTGCTGACATCCATGCCCTGAAAGAGCAGTACCGGGGTAAGATGGACATCTTCTGCGGTTTGGAACAGGACTGCTATTCCGCCCCGCCCAAGCTGCCCTATGACTACCTCATCGGGTCGGTCCACCATGTGGAAAAGGAGGGGGCCTACCCCATGACCGACGGCTCGCTGGAGCAGGAGCGGCACGTGTTGGATACCTGGTACGACGGCGACTTCGATGCCTTTGCCAAGGATTATTTTGAGGTGGTTGGTCGGGTGCTGGATATGACCGGCGCGGACATCATCGGCCACATCGATTTGGTCATGAAGAACTGCGAGAAGAAAGGCTATCAGCCCACGGCAAACTTTCTGGACTATGCCTATGCGGCGGTGCAGAAGCTGCTGCCCTACGGTAAACCCTTTGAGATGAACACCGGCGCCATGGCCCGGGGACACCGCACCACACCCTATCCCCACCCAGACATCCTGCGTATGATTTACGAGGGGGGCGGCAAAATCATGATCAATGCCGACTGCCATGATGCCGCGAAGATCGACTGCGGCTTTGAACAGTGCGTGGCCCTTGCCCGGGACGTGGGGTTCCGGGAACACGTGATTTTTACCTCGCAAGGCTTTGAAACAGATGAATTATAAAGTGAAATGCCCTGCCAGAAATGGCGGGGCATTTTGTGCCT
>JAZSAP010000020.1:0-5625 GCA_045601925.1 Lawsonibacter sp. | reverse complement strand
CTGAAAAACCGCCGCAATCTCATCCTGTCCGCCACACCCGGCTACACGGTGGAGGGGGCGGAGGTCTACGCCGACGTGGACAGCCTGATGGAAAATGCTCCGGACGATGCCTTTGTCATCGGCGGCGAGAGTGTGTACCGGGCCCTGCTGGACCAGTGCGACACCGCCTATGTGACCAAAATTTTGGCGGCCTACCCCGCCGACCGCTACTTCCCCAATTTGGATGCCCTGCCCAACTGGCAGGTGGCCGAGGAAGGGGACGTGCTGGAGGAAGGCGGGGTCAAATTCCGTTACGTCACCTACAAAAAGAAGTGAAAAACAGCCTGCAGCGGTGTGCCTGCAGGCTGTTTTTTCTGCCTGTTTTGATTGCCTGCAGCCGGGGGTGGGCATACTCTGTGGAGAGGGATTTTGAGCCGTGACTTCGAAAATTCCCGTGAAATTTTGTTTTTTCTGTGTAAATCATCAACTTTGGCCGCTAATATCTACTTTTTTTGACTTTTTTACAGTTGAAATTTTCCTGAATTTCCCTTACAATAGTTAACTGTACGGAAAGGTGTGATGGGTATGCTGAATATCGTTCTGGTCGAGCCGGAAATCCCCCAGACCTGCGGCAATACCGCCCGCACCTGCGCCCCCACCCGCACCCGCCTGCATCTGATTCGCCCCCTGGGGTTCGACATCAGCGAAAAGGCGGTCAAGCGGGCGGGCCTTGACTACTGGCCCATGGTGGATCTGCAGGTGTACGACGACCTGGACCACTTCTTCTCCGTCAATCCCGATCCCGACCTGTGGCTTGCCACCACGAAGGCTCCCCGGACCTATACCGAGGCCACCTTTCGGGACGGATGCTACCTCATGTTCGGCAAGGAAACGGCCGGCTTGCCTGAACCGTTGCGCCTTGCTCACTATGACCGCTGCATCCGCATTCCCATGCGTCCCGATGCCCGCAGCCTGAATCTGGCAAATTCCGTTGCGGTCGTTACCTACGAGGCGCTTCGTCAGCTGGACTTTCCCGAGCTGTCCGGCGTGGGCGAGATGGCTCAGCCCAACTTGTAAACCCGACCCTGCGTTTATATGACGAAAGGAGCAATCAATATGAACTACAACAAGAAAACCGTAAAAGACATCGACGTTAAGGGCAAGAAGGTCCTGCTGCGCTGCGACTTCAATGTCCCCATGGCCAAGGACGGCAGCGGTGTCATCACCGATGACAAGCGCATCCGCGCCGCTCTGCCCACCATCCAGTACCTGCTGGCCGAGGGCGCGGCCGTAATCGCCTGCTCTCACATGGGCAAGCCCCAGCCCAGCTTTGACAAGTGGGTGCAGAAGCAGACCGAGAAGGGCAAGGACCCTGCGACCCTGACCGAGGCCAAGTGGCGCAAGTCCCTGGCCGAGCTGACCCTGGCCCCCGTTGCCGCCCGCCTGAGCGAGCTGCTGGGGCAGGACGTGCCCCTGGCCGCCGACGTGGCCGGCCCCGACGCCCAGGCCAAGGCTGCCGCTCTGCAGCCCGGTCAGATCATGCTGCTGGAGAACACCCGTTTTGAGAAGGGTGAGACCAAGAACGACCCCAAGCTGGCCAAGGCTATGGCCGACATGGCTGAAATCTACGTGTCCGACGCTTTCGGCGCCGTCCACCGCGCTCACGCCTCCACTGCCGGCGTGGCCGAGTACCTGCCCGCCGTTTCCGGCTTCCTGATCCAGAAGGAGCTGGACTTCATCGGCGGCGCCTTGGCCAACCCCAAACGTCCTCTGGTGGCTATCCTGGGTGGCTCCAAGGTCAGCTCCAAGATCGGCGTCATCAACAACCTGCTGGAAATTGCTGACACCATCATCATCGGCGGCGGCATGGCCTACACCTTCTCCGCTGCCCAGGGCGGCAAGATCGGCAACTCCCTGTTCGAGGCCGATTGGCAGGACTACGCCAACGAGATGGTCAAGAAGGCTGCTGACAAGGGCGTCAAGCTCTTGCTGCCCATCGACACCGTCTGCGGCGACAAGTTTGCCCCCGACGCCAACACCCAAACCGTGGACGCCGGCAACATCCCCGACGGCTGGGAGGGTTTGGACATCGGTCCCAAGACCATCGAGCTGTACTGCAACGCCGTGAAGGATGCCGGCACCGTTATCTGGAACGGCCCCATGGGCGTGTTTGAGTTCGCCGCCTTTGCCAACGGCACCGAGGCCGTGGCCGAGGCTCTGTCCAAGACCGCTGCCATCACCATCATCGGCGGCGGTGACAGCGCGGCTGCCGTGCAGCAGCTGGGCTATGCCGACAAGATGACCCATATCTCCACCGGCGGCGGCGCCTCCCTGGAGTTCATGGAAGGCAAGGAACTGCCCGGCGTGGCCTGTTTGTTGGATGCCTGAGCAAAAACGCCATAACCTGTAATTATCAACATCATAATCCGGTCTATGACCGGTTCCATATAGAGGCCCCCGCGGCCGTAGAAAGGAAGTCTTTATCCCATGAATCGTAAATACCGTAAGACCATCATCGCCGGAAACTGGAAGATGAACAAGACCCTGTCCGAGACCAAGGCGTTTGCCGACGAGATCAAGCCCCAGCTGGGCAAGCATAAGTGGTGCGAAGTGGTGCTGTGCGTTCCCTTTGTGAACATCCCCGCCGCCGTGCGTATGTTCAAGGATACCCGCGTGGCCATCGGCGCCGAGAACGTGCATTTCGAGGACCACGGTGCCTTCACCGGCGAGGTCACTGCCGAGATGCTGAAGGAAGTTGGCGTTAAGTACGTCATCATCGGCCACTCCGAACGCCGCGAGTACTACGGCGAGACTGACTTCACCGTCAACAAGAAGGTCAAGGCCGCCCTGGCTGCCGGCCTGCACCCCATCGTCTGCGTGGGCGAGAGCCTGGAGCAGCGCGAACTGGGTGTCACCGCCGAGCTGATCAACTACCAGGTCAAGTGCGCCCTGGCCGGGCTGGACGCCGCCCAGATGCGCAAGGTAGTCATCGCTTACGAGCCCCTGTGGGCCATCGGCACCGGCAAGACCGCCACTGCCGAGCAGGCTAACGAGGTCTGCGAGATCATCCGCGGTATCATCCGTCACCAGTTCGGCGCCCGCGTGGCCCGCGCCGTGACCATCCAGTACGGTGGCTCCATGAACGCCAAGAACGCTGCCGAACTGCTGGCTCAGCCCGACGTGGACGGCGGCCTGATCGGCGGCGCCGCCCTGAAGGTTCCCGCCTACCTGCAGATCACCAACCCTGCCAACCAGCAATGATCCGCCGGACACGTCGGGACAAAAGGGACCCAACTAAATCCGACGAAGCGGATTTGATTGGGAGAGGAGGAGCAGTGGAATGAGCGACTTGTGCTGTGTACAGCGCAAGGAGTGATATGAAGCTTGCGACGACGAGGACGGCGGCCTGATCGGCGGCGCCGCCCTGAAGGTTCCCGACTTCCTGCAGATCATCAACGCTGCAAATCAAGAGTGAAGATAGAAGAGTGAAGAGTGAAGATAGCTGCAAAACATCTCCACTCTCAACTCTCCACTCTCCACTCTGAACTCTGAAAAGAAAGGTACTTGTATGAAAACACCTACCACCCTTATCATTATGGACGGCTTCGGCCTGTCCTGCTGCTCCGAGGGCAACGCCATCGAAGTGGCCAACACCCCCAATCTGGACACCATCTTTGCCAATACCTCTGGCTGTAAGCTGTCCGCTTCCGGCCTGGACGTGGGCCTGCCCAAGGGGCAGATGGGCAACAGCGAGGTGGGCCACACCAACATCGGTGCCGGCCGCGTGGTGTTTCAGGATCTGCCCCGCATCACCCGTGATGTGGAGACCGGCGATCTGATGCGTAACCCCGCCTTTGTGGAGGCTATGAGCAACTGCCGTGAGTGGGGCTCCGCCCTGCATCTGATGGGCCTTTTGTCCGACGGCGGCGTGCACAGCCACATTGAGCATCTGTTCGCCCTGCTGCGCATGGCCAAGGAACAGGGTTTGGAGAAGGTCTACGTCCACTGCTTCCTGGACGGCCGCGACGTGCCCCCCTCCTCCGGCAAGGGCTTTGTGGAACGGCTGCAGGCCAAGCTGAACGAGATCGGCGTGGGTAAGATCGGCACCGTCATGGGCCGTTTCTACGCCATGGACCGCGACAAGCGCTGGGACCGCGTGCAGCGGGCCTACGATGCCATCGCCCTGGGCAGCGCCCCCTTCGTGGCCGATGCCGCCGCTGCGGTGCAGGCCTCTTACGACGCCGGTGTGACCGACGAGTTTGTGGAGCCTGTGGTGTGCGCCGAGGACGTGTGCGTGCAGGAGCGTGACTCCATCATCTTCTTCAACTACCGCCCTGACCGCGCCCGTGAGATCACCCGCTGCTTCGTGGACGAGGACTTTACCGATGTGGAGCGCAAGACCGGCTTTATTCCCGTCCACTATGTCTGCACCACCGAGTACGACGCCACCATGCCCAACGTGTCCGTGGCCTACCCCCGGCAGAAGCTGGACAACATCTTCGGCGAGTATATCAGCCGTCTGGGCCTGACCCAGCTGCGCATCGCCGAGACCGAGAAGTACGCCCACGTGACCTTCTTCTTCAACGGCGGTGTGGAGCAGACCTTCCCCGGCGAGGACCGCTGCCTGATCGCCTCCCCCAAGGTCGCCACTTATGACCTGCAGCCCGAGATGTCCGCCTTTGAGGTGGCTGACGAGGCGGTCAAGCGCATCGAGAGCGGCGCTTACGACGTCATCATTCTGAACTTTGCCAACTGCGACATGGTGGGCCATACCGGCGTGATGGAAGCGGCCGTCAAAGCTGTGGAGACCGTGGACGCCTGCGTTGCCAAGGTCGTGGAAGCCACATCCAAGATGGGCGGCATCAGCCTGATCACCGCCGATCATGGCAACTCCGAATGCATGTGCGACGAGGCCGGTTGCCCCTTCACCGCCCATACCACCAATCTGGTGCCCCTGCACATCGTGGGTGCCAACGTCTGCCTGCGTGACGGCCGCCTGGCCGACATCGCCCCCACCATGCTGGATCTGATGGGCCTTGAAAAGCCCGCAGAGATGGATGGGGAAACGTTGATCTGCAAGTAAATCTGTAGTCCCGCGGGGACGGCCCCGCACCATATATTCGTAACCCAAAGAAGGCGGAAGACCCGCCCAAAATTTGAAAGGAGATTGATTCCAATGAAGCAGATGATCGAAATCGTTGATGTCCTGGGTCGTGAGATTCTGGACAGCCGCGGCAACCCCACCGTCGAGGTCGAGGTTTATCTGGAGGACGGCACCATGGGCCGTGCCGCCGTTCCCTCCGGCGCTTCCACCGGCATTTACGAGGCTTGCGAGCTGCGTGACGGCGACAAGAGCCGTTACCTGGGCAAGGGCTGCGAGACTGCCGTGAAGAACGTGAACACCGAGATCGCCGAGTGCCTGATCGGTATGAACGTCCTGGATCAGGTGGCCATCGATAAGGCCATGATCGCTTTGGACGGCACCCCCAACAAGACCCGTCTGGGCGCCAACGCCATTCTGGGCGCCTCCATGGCCTGCGCCAAGGCCGCTGCCGAGAGCCTGGGCATGTCCCTGTACAACTACATCGGCGGCACCAATGCCAAGCAGCTGCCCGTGCCCATGATGAACATCCTGAACGGCGGCGC
>JAZSAP010000019.1:0-2479 GCA_045601925.1 Lawsonibacter sp. | reverse complement strand
AACACCGTCAAGGGCAGCCAGTTCAAGACTCCTCTGCTGGAGTTCTCCGGCTCCTGCGCCGGCTGTGCCGAGACCGCTTACGCCCGCCTGCTGACCCAGATGTTTGGCGACCGTATGTACATCTCCAACGCCACCGGCTGTCCCTCCATCTGGGGCGGCCCCGCTGCCACCACTCCCTACACCGTGGACAAGGCCGGTCACGGTCCTGCCTGGGCCAACTCCCTGTTCGAGGATAACGCCGAGCACGGTCTGGGTATGCACCTGGGCCAGAAGGCCATCCGCGAGCGCCTGATCGCTCAGGTCAAGGAGATGGCTGCCAGCGACAAGGCTTCCGCCGAGTTCAAGGCCGCTGCCGAGACCTACCTGAACACCCTGAACGACGGCCAGGCCAACGGCCCTGCTGCCGACGCTCTGGTCGTGGAGCTGGAGAAGGCTGCCGCTGCCGGCTGCCCCACCGCTCCCGCTGTGCTGGCCGAGAAGGAGTTCCTGGCCAAGAAGTCCGTGTGGATCCTGGGTGGAGACGGCTGGGCCTACGACATCGGCTTCGGCGGTCTGGACCACGTGCTGGCTTCCGGCGAGGACGTGAACGTCTTCGTCTTCGATACCGAGGTGTACTCCAACACCGGCGGTCAGGCTTCCAAGGCTTCCAACATCGGTCAGGTGGCTCAGTTCGCCGCTGCCGGTAAGGAGATCGCCAAGAAGTCCCTGTCCGAGATCGCCATGAGCTACGGCTATGTCTACGTCGCCCAGATCGCTATGGGCGCCAACATGGCCCAGACTCTGAAGGCTATCGCCGAGGCCGAGGCTTATCCCGGCCCCTCCATCATCATTGCTTACGCTCCCTGCGAGATGCACTCCATCAAGGGCGGCATGGTCAACTGCCAGTCCGAGATGAAGAAGGCTGTGGAGTGCGGTTACTGGAACATGTTCCGCTTCAACCCCGCTCTGAAGGCCGAGGGCAAGAACCCCTTCATCCTGGACAGCAAGGCTCCCGCCGGCGGCTATCAGGAGTTCCTGATGAACGAGGCCCGCTACTCCGCTCTGACCCGCTCCTTCCCCGAGCGCGCCACCGAGCTGTTTGCCCAGTCCGAGGAGGCTGCCAAGGCCCGCTACGAGAAGCTGCTGCGCATGGAGAAGATGTACGAGGTGTAATGCCCCGCCATCCCGTGCACTAACAAGCAATAAAAATCCGGACCGTCGAAAGACGGTCCGGATTTTTTGTTATGCAAGCAGCCACGGCATCATCATCAGCAGACCCAGTCCCGGCACACCGAGAACGCCCATGATGACGGCGTTGACAAGGTTGGCTCCGGGGACAATGGCGGCCAGGGGAGCAACTTGCCCAAGGGCGGCAAGGGTGGCCAAAGCCACGGCGCTGCGTCCCACAAGCCGCAGCAGTCGGCCCAGAGGACGGCGCAGCAGGACCAAAAGCAGCAGGGCGACCCCGCCGACGATGGGCCAAACGGGGGCGGTCATGGGGCGGCCTCCAGCTCCTTGATTCGGCGCAGCAGATAGCTGTACCGGGACTGCAGGGCGTTGATCTCGTAGACGAAAGACTCCACCAGCTCGGGATCCCGGGCGGTGTCGAAGCCGCGGTACGCCTGATTGATCTGCACCCGGGTGGCGGAAAGGGATTGCAGCAGCTCCTGCCGCTCGGAGGGGTGGGGGTCGGGGCGTCGGCCAAAAGAAAATGTGCGTTGAGGTTCGGGCATAGGGGGGCCTCCCTTCCTTGGTGTCGCTGTCAGTATATGCTTATTATGGACGGACATGACGGCGAATAATCGGGAAGGCAAAGAAAAAGCGGTACTTTCTTACTTGAAAGCACCGCTTTTATTACGCGAACACCGCCTGAACCAGCAGCATATAAAGGACCGTGGCACCAAAGATGGACAGCAGGTCATTGTGCTTCCAAAGGTGCAGACCTGCGGCCACCACACCGGAGACCAGGGCGGGGACCCAACCGGCGGGGGTGGCAAAGCTGACCCCCTTCAGGCAGTAGACGATGAGCATGGCGATGATGGCCGGGGGCAGTACGCTGCCCAGGTAGAGGATGATGCGGGGCGGGTGGTCGCCGTGGTCAAAGAGCAGGAAGGGCAGCGCCCGGGTCAGAAAGGTGACACCGGCCATGACTAAAATGGACAGGACGGCCTGTGTGGGAGTGAGGGCAGGGGTGGTCACGGCGTATCAGCTCCTTTCACGGTGGTGTGGGCGTCCAGCTTGGGACGGGCCAGCACCAATACCAGCACGATGATGCCCAAAGCGGGCAGCAGCATATTGTCCGCGCCGGCCAGCAGCAGACACACCAGGGTGGCCGCGCCGCCCAGCAGGGCGGGCAGGTGCTTGGGATAGGCCCGCCACTGGTCCACGGCGATGACGATGAACAGGGCGGTCATGGCGAAGTCCACGCCGGTGGTGTCAAAGCCCAGCAGCTGGCCCACCAGTGCGCCCAGCACCGAGCCGGCAATCCAGTAGCTGTGGT
>JAZSAP010000018.1:0-15173 GCA_045601925.1 Lawsonibacter sp. | reverse complement strand
TTGGACTCCAGAACAGTTGCGTTAGGCATTTGGGTTTCACCTCCAGAGAATAAATAAAAACGCTGTTTGCGCACAAAGACACAAACAGCGAAAAACATTTCATGTTAAGCACTGCACTCTCGGCAGGATTTACACACAAGGCAACCTGCTGTCTTTGAACGCAACACATATTATATGCAGGAGCATACCGCTTGTCAAGAAGAATTTTTACTTTTTTCAAAAAAGTTGAGCCGCGGCGGAGGGAAATCCTCCGCCGCGGGTGTTTGCATTAACCAATCGGCTCAAAATCCGCCGGGCCGTGCTTGCACAGGGGGCAGACCAGGTCATCGGGCAGGGTGTCGCCCTCGTACACCCAGCCGCAGATTTTGCACACAAAGCCCTTCTTGCCCTCGGTCTCGGGCTGGGGCTTGACGTGGTCCTGATAGTAGGTGTAGGTCATGGTATCCACGTCGGACATGACCCGGGCCTCGGTCACCGAGCAGATGAACATGCCGTGGGTGTCCAGGTCCACGTACTGCTCCACCTTCAAAGATAGGAAGGAGTTGATGTTCCGGGGCAGGAAGGCAAGACCATTGTCAGAACGGAGAACTTCCTCTCCGGCGAACTTATCGGCCACCCGGCCGCTGCGGAAGCCGAAATTCTCAAATAGGCTGAAGGGGGCGCTGGTGTCCAGGCAGTTGACGTTCATGATGCCGGTCTGCTTGATGATATGGTGGGAGTAATTCTCCTTGTTGATGGTGACGGCCACCCGGTTGGGGGTACTGGTGACCTGGGTGACGGTGTTGACGATGAGGCCGTTGTCCTTCTCGCCATCCCGGCAGGTGACCACGTACAGGCCGTAGCCGATGTTGAACAGGGCGGACAGGTCCTGCTTATTGGCGGTGGCGTCCTGACGGGCCATATAGTCCCGGCACAGCTCGTCGGCCATGGCGTCCAGCTGGGCATTGCTGTCGGCATTCAGGGCGGAGCGGATGGTCACGGTGGTGTCGGTGAAGGTGAGGTCCTTACTGTTTTCCAGCATACCGCGCATGACCTTGGCGGCTAGAGGAGCCCAGGAGCCGTTCTCCATCAGGGCCACGGTGCGGTTTTGGAAGTTGCGCTCGGTCAAGTGGTGGATAAACTCTTTCATGTGGGGGAACACGTCGGCGTTGTAGGTGGTGGTGGCCAGTACCAGCTTGCCGTAGCGGAAGGCATCCTCCACCGCCTCGGCCATGTCGCAGCGGGCAAGGTCGTTGACCACTACCTTGGGGCAGCCGCGGCTCTGCAGCTTTTTGGCCAGCCGCTCCACCGCCAGCTTGGTGTTGCCGTAGATGGAGGTGTAGGCGATGACGATGCCGTCGCTCTCCACCCGGTAGGAGGACCAAATGTCGTACAGGTTCAGGTAGTAGCCGAGATTTTCCTTCAGCACGGGGCCGTGGAGAGGACAGATCATGGCGATGTCAAGGCCCGCGGCCTTTTTCAGCAGGGCCTGCACCTGCGCGCCGTACTTACCCACGATGCCGATGTAGTACCGGCGGGCCTCGCAGGCCCAGTCCTCTTCCACGTCCAGCGCACCGAACTTGCCGAAGCCGTCGGCAGAGAACAGCACCTTGTCACAGCTGTCGTAGGACACAATGACCTCGGGCCAGTGGACCATGGGGGCGGTGACGAAGGTCAGGGTGTGCTTACCCAGGGAGAGGGTATCACCCTCGCCTACCACGATGCGGCGGTCGGCAAAGTCGTCGCCGAAGAACTGGCCCATCATGGCAAAGGCCTTGGCGGAGGAGACTACTACCGCGTTGGGGTAGACCTGTAGGAAGTTGGCGATGCTGGCGGAGTGGTCAGGCTCCATATGGTGGACCACCAGATAGTCGGGCTTGCGGCCGGCCAGCACCTTTTCGATGTTGTCCAGCCACTGGTGGTTGAAATTCTTGTCCACGGTGTCCATGATGGCGATCTTCTCGTCCATAATGGCGTAGGAGTTGTAAGAGATGCCGTTGGGGACAATGTACTGCCCCTCAAACAGGTCGATCTGATGGTCGTTGACACCGATGTAGCGGATGTCCTGTGTGATGTTCATTCGTATCGCTCCTTTTATCATTATCTTAATGTAGTATAGACGGATTGATGAAGATTAACCCAAATAATGGCTCATGGCCAGCATCAGGCAGAACCCGGCCAAAAGGGCATAGGTGGCGCCCTGTTCGCTGCCGTGGGCGTGGGTTTCGGGAATCATCTCGTCGCTGGTAACGTACAGCATGGTGCCGCCGGCAAAGGCCAGGGCAAAGGGGAGGATGCCGTTGGAAAGGGACACGGCGAAGAAGCCCAGCAGCGTACCTAAAACCTCGATCACGCCGGTGAGGGCGGCGATAACGAAGGTGCGGCCGCGGCCCATCCCCGCGGCCAGCATGGGGGCGATGATGACCATGCCCTCGGGCACGTTCTGCAGGGCAATACCGGCGGCGATGGTCAGCGCCTCGGCATTGTTGCCGGTGCCGAAGCCCACGCCTGCGGCAATGCCCTCGGGCAGGTTGTGGATGGCGATGGCCATGACGAACAGCAGGACTTTGTTCAGCCGCTGGGTGTCAGCGGGGTGCGCCTCCGGCTCGGTGCCGGCAAGGCGGTGCAGGTGTGGGACCAGCTTATCCATCAGGTTCAGACACACGGCACCGAAAAAGATGCCGATGGTGGTGACGGGGATGGAGTTGCCGATCTCCACCGAGGGCAGCACGAGGCCGATAACGGCGGCGGCCAGCATCACCCCAGCGGCCAGGGCAAGAACGATGTCGCTGAAGCGGTGGGAAATGCGCCGAAAGGCGAAACCGAGCACCGCACCGAACACGGTGGCGCCGCCAACGCCAAGGGCGGTAAGCAGGACAAGTTTCATACATTAACCTCCCGTCTGTGTCCCGGTGGGGACACAACAATATTATAGCAAAAAGCGCAGACAAGGGCAACACACATTCGCGAGAAACGTGCCAGAAAATGCGGGGGAGAAATGTGAGAATTTCACTTGCGCAATGGCGGGAAATGTGCCATAATACCATCGTCCACTTTATTCTATGCAGCGGTATCGAAGTGGTCATAACGGGGCTGACTCGAAATCAGTTTGCGGGCAACCGCACGTGGGTTCGAATCCCACCCGCTGCGCCAAAACACGCCGTCCACCCGTTGGGTGGGGGCGTGTTTTTTTGTTTGTTTGCGGGTGGGATTCGAAGCCTGAGAGGGTGAGCGGCGTGAAGAAAACGTGCCGGGGGCACGTTTTTAGCCGCGAAGTCCGCAGAAGCTATGCTTCAAGGACGGCCGGCGTGCGCCGTAGCGCACGCCGGCATCCCACCCGCTGCGCCAAACATAGAAACCGCTTTTGTCTGCCACGGCAAATGCGGTTTCTTCTTGCCCTCGGTTGCAAAACGCTATTTGCAAATGTATAATGAATTACAACCTGTGTTTGATTTAGTAAAGCAAACCGCGGAGGAGCATATGAAAAAGAACAACTTACTTATCATGTCAATCCTTCTGCTGTTGGTATCTTTTGCCACAGAATGGTACAGCGACCATTTGTTCAGTCGCCTGTTTGTGTTCGTTTTTCCGATTTACATTATTCTGCCGACCTGTTTCGTTGTTTTGTTGGTGATGAGCATTAGGAGAATCGCAACGCGAAAAGAATACGCCAACTTTTTCAATATTGCGGTTTTAGCGTTGCTGGCCATTCTCATTGCATGTTTTCCATTTAGGGATGCAAAAGTGAAATATGAACTAACCCGATTTGAAGCAGACAGGCTGGAAATTGTTGAGCTGATTCAAAGCAATCAGCTACAACCAAAGGACAACCTCGGGAATGTCGATTTACCTGTAGGTTACGGAAGATTATCGTCCGACGGTGAGGTGTTCGTATATCAAAATGATGTGAATGGACAGGTTATTGGTTTTTGGATATTCAGAGGCATGTTGTCCGGCTCTGTTGAATTGATTTATTCCACCGGCGGCGAAGCGCTGATATGGGCAAATCAGTCCAGTCACCCAATCACAAAAATCGAAATGCTGAAAGAGAACTGGTACTATGTTGAAACGGATTATTGATTCGATGGCAAAAGAATATATAAAGTTTACAAAGTGTCGTTCTGCACCCTCGTGGTGCCCAAATGGTGCCCACACTCAGTTGAATGCTATGTGAATACTTCTTCGTTCCACACCAAGAAATGTCAATTTTCACTAAAACAACGTATTTTAATTGACTTCAAACGACTTGATATGGCGATATGAGGCTTTAACCATCCCTCGAAATCAGTTTGCGGGCAACCGCACGTGGGTTCGAATCCCACCCGCTGCGCCAAAAAGCACACCCCCGCCCATCGGGCGGGGGTGTGCTTTTGATGTGGGATTCGAACCCCAAGGGGGTGAGCGGCTTTGTTGCTTGAAAACACGGTTGCATTGTGATAAAACTAAATGAGAAAGAGGTGACGCACATGAGACCCCGCCGCATTACGGTGATGAGAATAACCACCTATCCAGACCTGATGGAACGATACGAAAATCCCATTCAGCACGCCTGCGATTTGAGTGTGGGGCAGGTGTTTATCGCCGTCAATGGGGAAAAACCCGAGGGGCTGTGCGACAGCGCGTGGGAGAGTATGCGTTTCTTTGTCACAGAACTGGCCGCCGGACTATAAGTACACCCCTATGCGCAACCTGTGCGAGCAGCTGCAGGCCCTGTATGAGGTCGGCGACCTGCTGGGACTGACCGACGAGCAGTGGGACGACATCTTCCATAACAACGCTGCCAAGGTGTTCTACCCCATTTTGGAGAGAAGACTTGCCGAGGCAGGAAAATGAACGTAATAAATATCCCCCCTGCTGTACGGGGGATATTTATTGTGCTCGCACACGGGTTGCATCCATTAAATATGTATGCTACAATTCCCGTTGCTCTATCTGTTTTTCTTGGAGGGCCTATGAACATCCAACTTTCCGACCATTTCGACACCGGACGGCTGACCCGTTTTGTCATGCCGTCGGTGGTCATGCTGGTCTTTACATCCATATACAGCGTGGTGGACGGGTTGTTTGTGTCCAATTTCGTGGGCAAGACCTCCTTCGCGGCCATCAACCTCATCATGCCCGTGCTGATGATTTTGGGCGCCCTGGGCTTCATGCTGGGCGCCGGCGGCAGCGCCCTGGTGTCCAAAATTTTAGGCGAGGGCAGACAGGAAAAGGCAAATTCTGTCTTCTCCATGCTCGTCTACGTAGGACTGGTGCTGGGCACGGTCCTGGCGGCGGTGGGTTGGGTGACCCTTCGCCCCGTGGCGGCCCTGCTGGGCGCGGAGGGGGAACTGCAGGAGCTATGCGTGCTGTACGGCAGAATTATCCTGTGTGCGCTGCCCTTGTACATGCTGCAGAATATGTTCCAAAGCTTCTTTGTCACCGCCGAGCGGCCCAAGCTGGGACTTAAAGTGACGGTGTGCGCCGGTGTGCTGAACATGGTGCTGGATGCGCTGTTCATTGTGGTATTTCGGTGGGGCATCGCGGGCGCGGCACTGGCCACGGCGTTGAGTCAGGCCTTTGGCGGCCTGTTCCCGCTGCTGTTCTTCGCCCGTGAGAACGACGGCAAGCTGCGCCTTGGCGCCGCGCAGTTGGATTGGAAGTCGCTGATGAAGGTTTGTGGCAACGGCTCGTCGGAGTTTGTGACCAACATCTCCATGTCTGTGGTGGGTGTGCTGTATAATATTCAGCTGCTGGCCTACGCTGGGGAGGACGGCATCGCGGCCTACGGCGTGATCATGTACGTATCCTTTTTCTTTGTGGCGATTTTCCTTGGTTATGCCATCGGCGTGTCGCCTATTATCAGCTTCAACTACGGGGCGGATAATACTGCGGAACTGAAGAATGTATTCCAAAAGAGCATGAAATTCACCGCCGGGGCCGGCGTAGCGCTGACGGTGCTGTCCTTCATCTTGGCCGGACCCATTGCCGTGATTTTTGTGGGTTATGATGCGGGCCTGTGCGACATGACGTCCCATGCGTTCCGAATCAATGCCTTCTCCTTTGTTCTGTGCGGGTTCGGCATTTTCAGCTCCGCCCTGTTCACCGCACTGAACAACGGCGTGCTGTCTGCGCTGATCTCGTTTTTGCGTATGTTCCTGTTCCAGGCGGCGGCTATTCTGATCATGCCGACAATCTGGGGCATTGAGGGTATTTGGTATGCGGTAGTAGCAGCAGAGGGTCTGTCCGCTGTGGTGTCACTGGCGTTGGTTGCCAAACACAAAAAACGATACAAAATCTGACAGAAAAATGCTCCGCCGTAAGGCGGAGCATTTTTCTTCGCGAAAAAAATAAAAAGTTTGTCACCTTTGCAGGATATTTCAAACTTAATGCGTATAAGGCAGACAGAAAGAAAAAACAGGAGGATCCTGTATGACGCTGAGAGAACAAATCGAACGGCGGGAGCTGGAGCAGCTGTCCCCCCGGGGGTGTGCTGCCCGCAGCTCCAAGGGCCGCCAGCGGGAAGAAGCGGAGTGCGATGTGCGCACCTGCTTCCAGCGGGACGTAGACCGCATCGTGTATTGCAAGGCGTTCCGCCGCCTGAAGCATAAGACTCAGGTGTTTCTGCAGCCAGAGGGTGACCACTACCGCACCCGCATGACCCACACGCTGGAAGTCAGCCGCATCGCCCGCACCATGGCCCGGGCGCTGGGATTGAATGAAGATTTGACCGAGGCCATTGCCTTGGGCCACGATCTGGGTCACACCCCCTTTGGCCACGCCGGTGAGCGGCTGCTGGCTACGGTGATGCCCGATGGCTTTGCCCATTACCAGCAGTCGGTGCGTGTGGTGGAGCGGCTGGAGAAAAACGGCGAGGGTCTGAACCTGACATGGGAGGTGCGCAACGGCATCCTCTGCCACACCAAAGGTCAGCCCGCTGCTACGTTGGAGGGGCAAGTGGTTCGCCTTGCCGACCACATTGCCTACATCAACCATGATATCGAAGATGCCCTGCGTGGCGGTATCATCTATCCCATGGATATTCCGCTGGAAATTTCCAACGTGCTGGGCTTCACCCATGGCGAGCGCATCAACCGCCTAGTGGCCGACGCCATCGAGGCCAGCCGGGACAAGGATGCCATCTGCCAGAGCGACGAGGTGGGAGAGGCTATGCTGGCCCTGAAGGACTTTATGTTCGCCAGCGTCTACACCAATCCCCTTGCCAAGGGGGAGGAGGGCAAGGCCCAGGAGATGCTACGCATGCTGTTTGGCTACTACTGCGAAAATCCGGACGAGCTGCCCTCCGACTTCCAGAATATCCGCATGGAAGAGGGCGTGGAGCGCGCCGTATGCGACTACATCGCCGGCATGACCGATCCGTTTGCGGTTCAAACCTTTGAAGAACTGTTCATCCCCATGGGGTGGACTGTGAAATAAGAATGCTTTACACTCACTGAAAGGGGGGACACACATGGCAATACCGGAACAATTTATTGACGAACTGGTCAGCCGCACCGACATAGTGGACCTGGTTGGCAACTACGTCCGGCTGAACAAAAAGGGCAACAACTACTGGGGCCTGTGTCCCTTCCACAGCGAAAAGACCGCCTCCTTCTCTGTGTCGCCGGACAAGCAGATCTGCTACTGCTTCGGTTGTCACAAGGGCGGCGGCGCCATCAACTTTGTGATGGAACTGGAGAATATGACCTTTGTGGACGCGGTGCGCCATTTGGCCCAGCGAGCGGGCATGACCGTGCCGGAGAGTGACTACGACACCGGGCGCAAGGAGAAGCGGGAGCTGCTGCTGGAGATCAACAAGCAGGCCGCCCGCTACTTCCATAGCCAGCTGTATGCCCCGGCGGGGGCGGCGGGACTGGAGTATCTGCGTTCCCGCGGCTTGTCACAGGCGACCCTGACCAACTTTGGCCTTGGGTTTGCTCCGGACAGCTGGGACGGATTGCTCAATCATTTGGCTGAAAGGGGTTACGACAAGAAAACCGTGCTGGAGGCGGGACTTGCCGTCAGCAATGACAAGGGCCGCATTTACGACCGGTTCCGCAACCGAGTGATGTTCCCCATCATCGACGTGCGGGGTTCGGTCATCGGCTTTGGCGGCCGGGTGATGGACGACTCCAAACCCAAGTACCTCAACTCCCCGGAGGGGTTGGTGTACAACAAAAGCCGCAATCTGTTTGCACTGAACATTGCAAAAAAGACCAAGGCCGGGCGCATCATCCTGACCGAAGGCTACATGGATACCATCGCCCTGCATCAGGCGGGGTTTGACTGCGCGGTGGCAAGTCTTGGCACGGCCCTGACCGCCGACCACGCCCAGCTGCTGGCCCGCTACACCAAAGAGGCGGTCATCGCCTACGACGGTGACGGTGCCGGCGTGGCTGCCGCCCAGCGGGCCATCCCGTTGCTGGAAAAGGCCGGGTTGAAGGTGCGGGTACTGCGCATACGCGGGGCAAAAGACCCGGACGAGTTTATCAAAGCCTACGGCAGAGATGCCTTTGCAAAACTGCTGGACGAGAGTGAAAACCACATCGAGTACCGCCTGCAGCAGATACAATCCCGCTTCGATTTGGCCGATGATGGTCAGCGGGTGGAATTTATTCGCGAGGTGACCGGCCTGCTGGCGTCCCTGCCCAACGCGGTGGAGCGGGAGGTCTACGGTGGTCGTGCGGCCCAGGCCGCCGGTATCTCGGCAGAGGCCCTGTCCCAGGAAGTGAAAAAGGAACTGCGCCGGCGGTTTGCCAAGCAGAAAAAGCAGCAGGAGCGGCGGGACCTGGCCCCTGCGGCCAACGCCCAGCCAGAAACTCGGGCATTGCGGTACGAAAACGTCCGTTCCGCCATGGCAGAGGAAGGTGTGCTGCGGCTTGTGATGCTGGAGCCGGACCTTTTGGACCGTGTGGACGGCCTGACGGGGGCGGACTTCTCGGCCCCGCTGCTGGGCAAGGTGTTCGATCTGCTGCGTGACCGCCACGCCGACGGGCGCAGCGTGCAGCTGGGCGGTCTTGCCAACACCCTGACACCGGAGGAAATGAGCCATCTGGCCCGGGTGACGGACAAGCCGGAAAATCTGGGACACAGTCAGCAGGCCCTGACAGATTACATCAATATTATCCGTATGGAGCGGATCAAACGCCAGAGCGGGTCGGACGAGGACCTGCTGCGGGCGGCACAGGAAAAACATAAAAAAGCCAAGGCTTACGGAGGAGAATAACAATGAGTGAGAAAAAGAAAGTGATCGAGCAGGATGTGCAGCAGGCGGACAAGAACGCCGCCGCCGAGCAGAGCAAGGCGGAAATGCTGAAGATCGTGGAGGGTATGCCCGGTGCCGAGCGGCTGAGTGAGCTGCTGGAGCGCGGCAAGAAGAAGGGCAACCTGTCCTCCAGCGAGCTGATGGAAGTGCTGGAGGAGATGAACCTTGAGAGCGAGCAGATGGACCGCATCTACGATACCATGGAAAATCTGGGCATCGACACCGTGGGCGAGGATTACATGCCCGACCTGAACGAGGTAGAAATGCCCCCCGCCGAGGAGATCGAGGAGCTGAGCGAGGAGGAGATGGTGGACCCCGCCGCCATGATGGACGCCTTCGGCAGCGACGACCCCGTGCGTATGTACCTCAAGGAGATCGGCAAGGTCAACCTGCTGACCGCCGAGGAAGAGATCGAACTGGCGCAGGACATGGGTGCCGGCGATCAGGCCACCGCCCAGCTGGACGAGATGAGCAAAGCCGGGGAGGAGATCCCCGACGAGGTCCGGGCCCAGCTGGAACAGATGGTTAAAAAAGGTGAGGCGGCGAAAAAGCGCCTTGCCGAGGCCAACCTGCGTCTGGTGGTGTCCATTGCCAAGCGTTACGTGGGCCGCGGTATGCAGTTCCTGGACCTGATCCAGGAGGGTAACCTGGGTCTGATCAAGGCGGTGGAGAAGTTTGACTACGTCAAGGGGTTCAAGTTCTCCACCTACGCTACCTGGTGGATCCGCCAGGCCATCACCCGCGCCATCGCAGACCAGGCCCGCACCATCCGCATCCCCGTCCACATGGTGGAGACCATTAACAAGGTCATCCGCGTTCAGCGCCAGCTGCTGCAGGAGCTGGGCCACGACCCCAGCCCCGAAGAGACCGCCAAGGAAATGGGCATGCCCGTGGACAAGGTCCGGGAGATTTTGAAGATCGCCCAGGAGCCTGTCTCTCTGGAGACGCCCATCGGTGAGGAGGAGGACAGCCACCTCGGCGACTTCATCCCCGACGAGGACGCTTCCGAGCCTGCCGAGGCGGCCAGCTTCACTCTGCTCAAGGAGCAGCTGGTGGATGTGCTGGGCACCCTGACCCCCCGTGAGGAGAAGGTGCTGAAGCTGCGCTTCGGTCTGGAGGACGGCCGCACCCGCACCCTGGAGGAAGTGGGCAAGGAGTTCAACGTTACCCGCGAGCGAATCCGTCAGATCGAGGCCAAGGCCCTGCGCAAACTGCGCCATCCCAGCCGCTCCAAGAAACTGAAGGATTTTTTGAACTGACTGCAGAACAAACAAGCGCCAGCGACCTTGGGCGCAGTTTGGGGACCCCGGCGCAACCCAGCGCAGCGGTTGCGTTGGGGAAAGGACGAGCGGCGAAGTGAACGACGCCTGCTGCATGCGGCGGGCGGAGAGATACGCAGCACGTGAGGACGCGTGCCACCCCAGCCGTTCCAAAAAACTGAAGGATTTCTTGAACTGAGGAAATCATATAAATTGTGTAAGATGGGGCATTGTTGGCATCGGTGACATCGCCAACAAATTTGCCCAAGCGGTGAGCAACGCACAGGGGGCAAAGCTGGTGGCTGTGGCCTCACGCCGGGCAGAAACGGCCCGGGCCTTTGCGGATACATACGGCATCAACTTCGCCCTGATGTTCTTGGGGGAGGATGTGCGGCGTGTGCAGGCCATGGCCCGGATGGAGAACAACGCCGACCTGAACATGAACACGCTGCCGCAGTTTGGCGGCGGTGCTGCGGCTGATGGACGAGATTCGTGCCCAGCTCGGCATCGTACATAAATAAAATTGAATTTGCAATAATTCAGAGAAAGAAGGAGAAAGCATGAAAGGCATCGTTCTAGCTGCGGGTAAGGGTACCCGCCTGTATCCCATGACCAAGCCGGTCAGCAAGCCGTTGCTGCCGGTATACGACAAACCGCTGCTTTACTACCCCATTTCCGTATTGATGCAGGCCGGTATCCGGGAAATCATGGTCATTGTGCCCCCCGGGGAGACCGACACCTTTGCTGCTTTGCTGGGTGACGGCAGCAGCTGGGGCGGCAAGCTGGCCATTGCCGAGCAGCCTGTGGCCCGAGGTATCGCCGACGCGCTGCTGATTGGCCGCGAGTTTGTGGGCGATGACAGCGTGTGCCTGGTGCTGGGCGACAACATTTTCTATTCCCCCACGCTGGAGGATACCCTGAAGCAGGCGGCCCAAAACAATGCCGGTGCCACGGTGTTCGGCTATTGGGTGGAGGACCCCCGACCCTTTGGCGTGGTGGAATTTGACGCCGACGGCAAGGCCATCTCCATTGAGGAAAAACCCCAGAACCCCAAGTCCAACTACATCATTCCCGGCCTGTATTTCTACGACAATCAGGTCATGGACATTGCCGCCAACCTGAAGCCATCTGCCCGGGGCGAGTTGGAGATCACCGACGTGAATCTGGAGTATCTGCGTCGGGGCCAGCTGCAGGTGGTGCCCTTTGGTAAAGACTTCACCTGGCTGGATGCCGGCACGGCGGACAGCCTGCTGGAAGCCGGGCAGACCATCAAGGCCATTCAGGACGAAACCGGCCGCTACATCGGCTGTCTGGAGGAACTGGGCTGGCGGGAAGGCTGGCTGAGCGACGCGCAGCTACAGGCGGTTGGCAACGAGTTGAGTATGACCCTGTACGGCAAATATCTGCTGGCACTGAAATAATTTTTGAAAAAAGCGGAACTTTTTCATTTTGCCCGCGTCTTAAGGAGCGGAAAGGCGAAATGCCGATAAAATTAAAGGAGAAATGATTGATATGAAAAAACTGATTGCTCTGTCCCTGGCCCTGATCACCCTGCTGGCCACCCTGACCGCCTGCGGCAGCAAGCCCGCTGCGGGTAACGCTGCCGATGTGAATTTGGCGGAGTTCTACGAGACCATCTTCACCGATCCCGAGAACACCCCTGCCATGGTCCCCATGGAGGGCGAGATGCTGGACGCCTTCTATCCCGGCCTGACCGCTCTGTCCCTGAAGCAGACTGTGGCCTACATGCCCATGATGACCGCCGTTCCCTGCGAGATCGTCATGGTGGAGTGCGAAAATGCCGCCGATGTGGAGACGGTCAAGGGCATTTTTGAGGCCCGCATTGCCGCTCAGGTGAGCGACCACATGAACTACCCTGCCGTGATCGAGGCTTGGGAGAAGGAAGCCACGGTGGTTGTCGCCGGTAACCTGGTTGCCATGTTCGTGGTCAACGGTATGACCGAGGACGTTGTGGCCAATTTCACCGCTGCGCTTGCAGGCTAAACCAAGAAAAAACGTAAAAGCACCCCATCTGCACTGTGTGCAGATGGGGTGCTTCCATATATAAAAATACAAGGACTTTCGCATAATTGCATAAAGAGTGCATAAAAGCGAATATATACACGCATAATATTCATTTATAGTGAAAAGAACACGAAAATAACTTATGAAAAGCGGATAATTATGCAAATAAACACTTGCCTTTTTTGCTTTGGTGTGGTAAACTTCCGTCAGACTACAAAAAGGGGACCGAAAATAGTGCGGTCAACCTGCAGAATACGGAGGAAAAAACAATGGCTGAAATCAAGAAAGTAGTGCTGGCATATTCTGGCGGTCTGGACACTTCCATCATCATCCCCTGGCTGAAGGAGAATTACAACAACCCCGAGATCATCGCCGTGGCCGGCGACGTGGGCCAGAATGACGAGCTGGACGGTCTGGAGGAGAAGGCCATCAAGACTGGCGCTTCCAAGCTGTACATCATGGACCTGACCGACGAGATGGTGGATGACGTGATCATTCCCTCCATGATGATGGGCGCCAAGTACGAGGATTACCTGCTGGGCACCGCCTTTGCCCGTCCTATCATTGCCAAGGGCCTGGTGGAGATCGCCAAGAAGGAGGGCGCCGACGCCATCGCCCACGGCTGCACTGGCAAGGGCAACGACCAGGTCCGCTTCGAGCTGGGAATCAAGCGCTTTGCCCCCGAGATGAAGATCATCGCCCCCTGGCGCGAGTGGGACATCAAGGGCCGTGACGAGGAGATCGACTATGCCGAGGCTCACAACGTCCCCCTGAAGATCTCCCGCGAGACCAACTACTCCAAGGATAAGAACCTGTGGCACCTGAGCCACGAGGGTCTGGATCTGGAGGATCCCGCCAACGAGCCTCAGTACGACAAGCCCGGCTTCCTGGAGATGGGCGTTTCTCCCATCGCCGCTCCCGACGCCCCCACCTACGTGACCATCGACTTTGAGAAGGGCTGGCCCGTGGCAGTGGACGGCGAGAAGATGAAGGCTTCCGACATCATCCGCAAGCTGAACAAGCTGGGCGGCGCCAACGGCATCGGTCTTTTGGACATCGTGGAGAACCGCCTGGTGGGCATGAAGGACCGCGGCGTGTACGAGACGCCCGGCGGCACCATCCTCTACCGCGCCCACGAGGTGCTGGAGATGATCACCCTGGACAAGGACACCAAGCACATGAAGACCAAGCTGGCGGTGGACTTTGCCGACCTGATCTACAACGGCAAGTGGTTCAGCCCCCTGCGCGAGGCGCTTCAGGGTTTCGCCGTGGACACCCAGAAGTACGTCACCGGTCAGGTGAAGCTGAAGCTCTATAAGGGCAACATCATCACCTCTTCCGTCACCTCTCCCTGTACCCTGTACTCCGAGAATCTGGTCACCTTCGAGGAAAGCGACTACGACCAGAAGGACTCCCAGGGCTTCATCAACCTGTGGGGCCTGCCCGACAAGGTGCAGGCGCTGCGGGAGCAGGGGAAGCTTTAAGACATTAGAGTGGAGATTAAAGAGTGGAGAGTGGAGATATGTGATCTTCACTCTTCACTCTCAACTCTTCACTCTGTTTTCGTATTTTTATATTGCGAGGTAATTGCTATGAAACTTTGGGCAGGACGGTTCCAAAAGGAAACCGACACGCTGGTCAACGACTTCAATTCATCCATCGGCTTTGATGCCCGCTTGTACAAGCAGGATATCACCGGCTCTATGGCTCACGCCGCCATGCTGGGCAAACAGGGCATCATTGAGCAGGGGGAGGCCGACAAGATCATCGAGGGCCTGAAGGCCATCCTGGCGGATATCGAGGCCGGTCAGGTGGAGTTCTCCATGGATAACGAGGACATCCACATGAATATCGAGGTGATGCTGACCCAGCGCATTGGCGATACCGGCAAGCGCCTGCATACCGCCCGCAGCCGTAACGATCAGGTGGCGGTGGACTTCCGCATGTACGTGCGGGAGCAGATCCCCGTCATCATCGGCCAGCTGCTGGAGCTGGAGCGGGTGCTGGTTAACAAGGCCAAGGCTAATATGGACACGGTCATGCCTGGCTACACCCACCTGCAGCGCGCCCAGCCCACCACCTTCGCTCACTACATGATGGCCTACGCCAATATGCTCCGCCGGGACATCACCCGTCTGGAGGACTGTCTGGAGCGCATGAACGAGTGTCCTCTGGGCTCCGGCGCACTGGCCACCACCACCTATCCGGTGGATCGGTTCAATACCGCTGCCGCCCTTGGTTTTGACAAACCTATGGACAACTCCATGGACGGCGTCAGCGACCGCGACTTTGCCTTAGAGCTGCTCAGCGACCTGTCTATTCTGATGATGCACCTGTCCCGCTTCTCCGAGGAGATCATCCTGTGGTGCAGCTGGGAGTTCAAGTTTGTGGATTTGGACGACGCCTACTCCACCGGCTCGTCCATCATGCCCCAGAAGAAGAACCCCGACGTGGCCGAGCTGGTCCGCGGCAAGACCGGCCGCGTGTACGGCTCTCTCATCACCCTGCTGACTGTGATGAAGGGCCTGCCCCTTGCCTACAACAAGGACATGCAGGAGGATAAGGAGCCGGTCTTTGACGCTATCGACACCGTGCAGATGTGCGTGCCTGTCTTTACCGCCATGGTGGATACCCTGACCGTCCGGCCCAAGAACATGGCCAAGGCC
>JAZSAP010000017.1:0-4535 GCA_045601925.1 Lawsonibacter sp. | reverse complement strand
TTGTTCTCGGTCTCGGACCAGTCGAAGTTGCTGGTGATGGAGTAGGTGGGGATGGGGTACTGGAAGCCACGGCCGTTGGCGTCGCCCTCGATCATGATCTCGATGAAGGCCTTGTTGACCATGTCCATTTCCTTCTTGCAGTCGCCATAGGTGAAGTCCATCTCCTTGCCGCCAACGATAGCGGGCATATCCTTCAGGTCGGCAGGCACCACCCAGTCCAGGGTGATGTTGGAGAAGGGAGCCTGGGTGCCCCAGCGGCTGGGGGTGTTGACACCGTAGACGAAGGACTGGATGCACTGCTTGACTTCCTTCTGGGTCAGGTTGTCCACCTTAACGAAGGGGGCCAGGTAGGTGTCAAAGGAGCTGAACGCCTGGGCGCCGGCCCACTCGTTTTGCATGATGCCCAGGAAGTTGACCATTTGGTTGCACAGGGTGGACAGGTGGCCGGCGGGGGAGGAGGTGATCTTGCCGGGGATGCCGCCCAGACCCTCCTGGATCAGCTGGCGCAGGGACCAGCCGGCGCAGTAGCCGGTCAGCATGGACAGATCGTGAATGTGGATGTCAGCGCGGCGATGGGCTTCGGCGATCTCCTCGTCGTAGATCTCGCTGAGCCAGTAGTTGGCGGTGATGGCGCCGGAGTTGGACAGGATCAGACCGCCTACGGAGTAGGTAACGGTGGAGTTCTCCTTCACGCGCCAGTCGTTGATCTGCAGGTAGTTGTCCACCAGATCACGGTAGTCCAGCAGGGTGGAGTTCAGGTTGCGGACCTTCTCGCGCTGCTTGCGGTACAGGATGTAGGCCTTGGCCACGTCGGCATAGCCAGCCTCGGACAGCACCTTTTCCACGCAGTCCTGAATGTCTTCAACGGCGATCAGGCCGTCCTTGATTTTCGGCTCGAACTCGGCGGTGACACGCAGAGCCAGCATGTCGATAACAGTGGGATGATACTGCTTTTCCATGGCCTCAAAGGCCTTGGTGATGGCGGCGCTGATCTTGCTGACATCAAAAGCAGCCTTGGCGCCGTCGCGCTTGGTTACCATATACATACGTCTCTCTCCTTATCTATAAACAGAACGATTATGTCGGGACGCTTAAGACAATACCATATCTTGTGCCTCTGTGTCAATATATAGAAAATATTTTCGTTGTTTAACACAATATCTTGTGCTAAAAAAGCGGAGAAAAACCTCCCCGAGAAGGGGAGGTTTTTCGACAAACGCCGCACAAAGCTTTATTTATCAATGTCGCCGCGGGCCACCACGCTGCCCACGAACGGCTTGACGATTTCCACAAAGCGGTCGATTTGCTGTGGACAACAGGGGTTCAGGCCGTCTTTCAGCACGTCGCCGGAGTCCCGGAAGTTCTGAATGGCGTAAGTTTTTGCACCGCGCAGCCACGGTCCGATGGCTCGGAAGCAGTCCTCGTCGTGGAGCTGGGCGGCTACGGTGGTGCGAAATTCATAGTCCACCGCCCCGGACAGCAGAAAGCTCACACTCTCCTGCACGGCGGTGATGTCCAGGGCCGGGATGCCGGCGGTGACGGCATAGCGGTCGGGGCAGTTTTTGATGTCCATGGCCACAAAGTCCACAAGGTCCGCCGCCACCAGGTCCTTCAGCCGGTCGGGGAAGCAGCCGTTGGTGTCCAGCTTGACGGCATAGCCCAGTTGCTTAATGCGCTGCAGGAAGTTCTGAATGTCTTTTTGGATAAGCGGCTCACCGCCGGTGACGCACACGCCCTCCAAAATGCCCTGCCGCTTTTTCAAGAAGGAAAAGAACTCCTCCTCGTCCAGCAGGAAGGGATCGCGTTCGGGCAGCACCAGCTCGCTGTTGTGGCAAAAGGGGCAGCGCAGGTTGCACCCGGCGGTGAATACGGTGCAGGCCACCCGGCCGGGGTAGTCCAGCAGCGTCAGTTTTTGCAGTCCGGCCAGCTTCATGACCGTCACCTCTTTCCTTATTGTATATATGCATTGTAGCATAACCCGCAGGAAAGTTCCAGCGGGAAAACGAAGCCGCGCGGAAATCACTCCGCGCGGCTTGCAGTATTGATCAAAGGTTCAGCAGCCGGATGGCGATGGCGAAGTAGATCAGCAGGGACAGCACATCCACCACCGTGGTGATGAAGGGGGACGCCATCACCGCCGGGTCGATGCCCAGTTTGTCCGCCGCCATGGGCAGCAGGCAGCCCACCACCTTGGCGCACACCACCGTGACCGCAAGGGTCAGGCACACCACCAGGGACACCGCCACGGTGACTTCCTCATTGCTCAACATCCACCGGTCCACCAGCAGCATCTTGCCAAAGTTTACCACACCAAGGGCCACACCGCACAGCACGGACACCCGCAGTTCCTTCCAAATAACGCCCCACAGGTCGCCGGACTCCACCTCGCCCAGCGACAGGGCGCGGATAACGGCCACGGAGGCCTGGGATCCGGAGTTTCCTCCGGTACCGGTAAGCATGGGAATGAACGCCGTCAGCACCACGCAGGCGGCCAGAGCGTTTTCAAATCCGGTGAGAATGACCCCGGTAAAGGTGGCCGACAGCATCAGCAACATCAGCCAGGGCAAACGGGCCTTGGCCGTTTCGAACACGCCGGTTTTCAGGTAGGGTTTATCCGAGGGGAGGATAGCGGCCATCTTCTCGAAGTCCTCGGTGGTCTCCTCTTCCATAACGTCCATGGCGTCGTCAACGGTGATGATGCCCACAAGGCGGTCATCCCCGTCCACCACGGGCAGAACGGTCAGGTCGTAGCGGGAGAACAGCTGGGCCACGTCCTCTTTATCGTCGTGGGTGTTGACGGACAGGAGGTTGGTCTCCATAATGTCGGCGATTTTATCCTCATAATCGGACAGCAACAGCCGGCGCACGGTGACCACGCCCTGCAGCACCCGGTTCTTGGTAACATAGCAGGTGTAGACCGTTTCCTTATCAAGGCCCACCTTGCGGATGCGGGCGAAAGACTCGGCCACTGTGTCCTCCGGGTGGAGGAAGACGTACTCCGTGGTCATGATGGAACCGGCGGAGTCCTTGGGGTAGTTCAGCAGCTGGTTGATCTGATGACGGGTGGACGGATCGGTGTTGCGCAGGATACGGGCCACTAGATTGGCGGGCATGTCCTCGATAATGTCAACGGCATCGTCCAGATACAGTTCGTCCAGCACTTCCCGCAGCTCCCGATCACTCAACGAGCTGACAAGGCGCTGCTGGCTGTCGCTGTCCTCCATGTAGGAAAAGACATCAGCGGCCAGCTCCTTGGGCAACAGGCGGAATACCACGATCAGCTGTTCGGGCTTGAGTTCATCCAGGAACGAGGCAATGTCGACCTCGTTCATCTCCTGCAAGATCTCGCGCAGGCGGCGCAGCTGTTTCTGCTCCACCAGCTCCAGCAGCAGGTCCAAATCAAAATTCTCGTGCATGGCGCACATCCCCTTTCTGTCAGTTTCAAAAAGGGACACAAAAAAGCCACGGGTCATTCCCGTGGCTGCCATCACTTGGGGGAAAGGCGCATAAAGACACTCCGCCCCTTACAAATGGGCAGGGTCACGCCGCGCAGTCCGGCATAAGTGATAACAGCTGTCTGTGTCCCGGCAACTTCGGCTTTCCACGCGGCTTCCACCTCCTGAAAATTTTGGGATACGCTTATTATAGCACCGTCGGTAAAAAAATTGCAACCCCGGACGAAAATTTTACTCATCAAAAAGCGGAGGATGCCATGCATCCTCCGCTTTCTACATTATATTAATGTTGCCCGACGGCTCAGAACGCCATCTTCTCCTCCAGCCAGTTCTTCAGCTCGCTGATAGGCATTCTGACCTGCTCCATAGTATCGCGGTCACGGACGGTGACACAGTTGTCGGCGGGGGTATTTTCGTCGCCCACAGTCTCGAAGTCCACGGTGACGCAGTAGGGGGTACCGATCTCGTCCTGGCGGCGATAGCGCTTGCCGATGGAACCGGCATCGTCGTAGTCCACCATGAAGTACTTGCTCAGCTCGGCCTGGATCTCGCGGCCCTTGTCGCCCAGCTTCTTGGACAGGGGCAGCACCGCCACCTTGTAGGGGGCCAGAGCGGGATGGAAGCGCAGAACCACGCGCACGTCGTTCTTCTCGGCATCCACCACTTCCTCGTCATAGGCCTCGCACAGGAAGGCCAGGGTCACGCGGTCAGCACCCAGAGAGGGCTCGACAACGTAGGGGATGTAATGCTCGTTGGTCTCCTGGTCGAAGTAGGTCTGGTCCTTGCCGGAGGTGGTCTGGTGCGCGTTCAGGTCAAAGTTGGTGCGGGAGGCAACGCCCCACAGCTCGCCCCAGCCGAAGGGGAAGACGAACTCGAAGTCGGTTGTGGCGTTGGAATAGTGGCTGAGCTCCTCGGGATCGTGGTCACGCAGGCGCAGGTTCTCCTCCTTCATGCCCAGGTCCAGCAGCCACTGCTTGCAGAAGTTCTTCCAGTAGGCGAACCACTCCAACTCGGTGCCGGGCTTGCAGAAGAACTCCAGCTCCATCTGCTCGAACTCGCGGGTGCGGAAGGTGAAGTTGC
>JAZSAP010000016.1:0-9251 GCA_045601925.1 Lawsonibacter sp. | reverse complement strand
CTTTTTCTTGTCCACGATACCCACGGCGAAGCCGGCCAGGTCGTAGTCCTCCACAGGCATCAGGCCGGGATGCTCGGCAGTCTCGCCGCCGATGAGGGCGGCACCGGACTGGACGCAGCCCTCGGCAACACCGCCGACGATGGCGGCGATCTTCTCGGGGACGTTCTTGCCGCAGGCAATATAGTCCAGGAAGAACAGGGGCTTTGCGCCCACGCAGATGATGTCGTTGACGCACATGGCCACGGCGTCGATGCCGATGGTGTCATGCTTGTTCATCAAAATGGCCAGCTTCACTTTGGTGCCGCAGCCGTCGGTGCCGGAGACCAGCACAGGCTCCTCCATGCCGGCCATGGGCAGGCCAAAGCAGCCGCCGAAGCCGCCTACATCGTCCAGGCAGCCTTCGTTCCGGGTGCGGGCAACGTGCTTTTTCATCAGTTCAACGGCGCGGTAGCCGGCCACGATATCCACACCGGCAGCGGCGTAGGATTCGGAATGGGAATTCTTGTGATCCATAACGGAACGCTCCTTTTCAGAAGTTCATCGTAAGGGGGTTAGTTTTCATCCCCGGTCCAGCAATAAGTACAGACCTTATCCCGGTCCAGGCCGATAGCCTCCAGCATGCCGTCCAGGGACTGGTAGCCCAGGGAGTCGAAGCCGAACTTGTCGCAGATGGTCTTCAGCAGGCACTTGCCTCGCTCGGTGTTGGCGTCGGCATACTCGGCCAGGTGCTTTTGACCCTCGTCACCCTCCAGCTCCTGCACGGTGGCGCGGGACAGCAGCTCCATCTCGGACTTACTGCTGGAGAAGTTCAGGTACTTGCAGCCATACATGATGGGGGGGCAGGCCGAGCGCATATGCACTTCCTTTGCGCCGGACTCGTAGAGGAATTCCACCGTCTCCCGCAGCTGGGTGCCACGGACGATGGAGTCGTCCACGAACAGCAGCTTTTTACCCTGAATGAGTTCGGGTACGGGGATCTGCTTCATCTTGGCTACCTGGGCGCGCACGTCCTGGTTTTCCGGGGTGAAGGAGCGGGGCCAGGTGGGGGTGTACTTGACGAAGGGGCGGGCGAAGGGGATGTGCGCCTCGTTGGCGTAGCCGATGGCGTGGGGGATGCCGGAATCGGGCACACCGGCCACATAGTCCACGTCCTGGGCAAGGCCGCGTTCCTGGTCCGCCTGGGCCATGATCTGACCGTTTTTGTAGCGCATGACCTCCACGTTGCGGCCCTCGTAATTGGAGTTGGGATAACCGTAGTAGGCCCACAGGAAGGCGCAGATCTTCATCTCCTCGCCGGCGGGGGATACGGTCTCGAAACCGGTGCGGGTCAGGGCCACGATCTCGCGGGGGCCCAGCTCGTAGGCGTCCTCGTAGCCCAACTTGTGATAGGCGAAGGACTCGAAGGACACACAGTGGCTGCCGTCGGGATGCTTGCCG
Source organism: Lawsonibacter sp. (assembly GCA_045601925.1). Classification (GTDB taxonomy): domain Bacteria; phylum Bacillota; class Clostridia; order Oscillospirales; family Oscillospiraceae; genus Lawsonibacter. The sequence goes on along the minus strand of JAZSAP010000016.1, from coordinate 7,814 downwards.
ATCAGGACCGGCAGGCGACCCAGACGGTCCCGGGCCACCAGAATGCCGTCCTGGGTCATCAACAGGATGGTGGCCGAGCCGCGGATCAGGTTTTGGGCATGCAGGATACCATCCACCAGATTTTCACGCTGGTTGATCAGCGCGGCCACCAGCTCGGAGGCGTTCACCTTGCCGGAGCTCATGGCCATGAACTGGTGTCCGTGGTCGGAGAAGTAGGTCTGCACCAGCTCCTCGGCATTGTTGATGATGCCCACGGTGCAGATGGCGTACAGACCCAAGTGGGAACGGACCAGCAGAGGCTGGGGGTCGGTATCGCTGATACAGCCCATACCGATGCCGCCCTTAAACTCATGCAGGTCGTTTTCAAATTTGGTGCGGAAGGGGGTGTTCTCGATGCTGTGGATCTCGCGGTGAAAACCCTTCTCGGCATCATAGCTGACCATGCCGGCCCGCTTGGTGCCAAGGTGGGAGTGATAGTCCACGCCGAAGAACACGTCAAGAGTTACGTCTCTGTGGGAAACTGCGCCGAAAAAGCCACCCATTTATCGTTCTCCTATGGGCGGGATCAGGCGAAGAACAGCTTGTTCAGGGTCAGGGGATCCACGTACTCGCCGTCCTTGTACACGCGCATGTTGCCGGAGGCGACCTCGTCGATCAGCATGACCTTGCCGTCGGGGGCGTAGCCGAACTCGAACTTGATGTCGTACAGCTCCATGCCCTTGGCGGCCAGGTCGTCGGCCACGATCTTGGTGATCTTCTGGGTCATGTCCTTCAGATCCTCATACTGCTCGTCGGTCATAACGCCGATGGCCACCAGAGCGTCCTTGGTGATCAGGGGATCGCCCTTGGCGTCGTCCTTCAGGGTGGTCTCCACGTAGGAGGGCAGGTCGGCACCGGACTCGATTAGGTCGCCGTAGCGGCGGATGAAGGAACCCACGGCCTTGTTGCGGCAGATAACCTCCAGACCCTTGCCAAAGACCTTGGCGGGCAGGACCTCCATAGTGGTGTTGGCAAGATCGGCGCTGACGTAGTGGGTCTTGATGCCGGCGGCGTTGATCTTCTCGAAGAAGTAGATGGACATGCGCAGGTTCACGTCGCCAACGCCGTCGATGGTCAGGCCCACGGAGTTCTCGCCGGGATCGAACACACCATCCTTGCCGGTGCAGTCGTCCTTGAACTTGAGCAGGCAGTTGCCGTTGGGCAGGGCGTACACGTTCTTGGTCTTACCGGTGTAAAGCAGCTTGTAATCCATAAATAATTCCTCCTGAAATTTGATTTATAAAAGTTGATAGGTTCAGCCGTTCAGCTCGGCCTGAAGCTTTGCTTCCTTTTCTGCGATCTGGCTTGCCATGTCCACCCGGGCGGCGTCCAGCTTGGCGGCCAGCTCGTCATCGTAGATGGACAGCATCTGGGCGGCCAGCACGGCGGCATTCTTGGCACCGTTGATGGCCACGGTAGCCACGGGGATGCCGCTGGGCATCTGGACGGTGGCCAGCAGGGCGTCCAGTCCGTCCACGGCGCCGCCCTTCATGGGGATGCCGATGACGGGCAGGGTGGAGTTGCCGGCAAAGGCGCCGGCCAGGTGAGCGGCCATGCCGGCGGCGCAGATCAGCACGCCAAAGCCGTTGGCACGGGCGTCCTTTGCAAAATCAGCGGCGGCGGCGGGGGTGCGGTGGGCGCTGAGGATGTGGGCCTCGAAGGGGATGCCAAACTGCTCCAGCTGGGAACAGGCGGCCTTGACCACGGGCCAATCGGAATCGGAACCCATGATAACAGCGACTTTCTTGCTCATAATCATACCTCCATGGCAGTGCCGTCAAAATAAAACCGGCTGCCCGCAGGGGTGCGGACAGCCGAAGGGTCACACGGCGATTTTAGACGCAAAGGGGCCGCAGACGGACAGGCAGTTCATACAGGGGAACAAAACCATCATAACGGCAAGCCTCCTCATCATATCTCAACACTTATTTTATCGAAAAATGTACAAGTTTGCAAGGGTGGAACGAAATTTCGTAGGCTTGAACAAGGGGGGACAAAAATTGGGGCGAGGCATGGTGAAACTTACAACAGGCCCGTGGTATGTAGAAGCTGAAGCACGGCATCCGCACGCTTGGGCCAGGACGCCTCCTCACCATAGGCGCGGCGGCGATCGGCCACCCAGGAGCGGTCCTCGTCCAAAGCCCGCTGACACAGCTCGGCAAAGGACTTTTCCGTATAGGCGGCATAGACCACGTCGGGGAACTGCTCCACTTGATCCGGCCACAGCATGGATACCACCGGCTTGCCGGTGGACAGGTACTCGTAGATACGGCTGGGGATAATGTCGCTGTCCGGGGCGTCGCGCCGCAGCAGGTTGATGCACACGTCGCTGCGTTCCAGCCAGTCGGGCAGCTCCATCAGGGGGCGCTCACCCGCGAAAATCACGTTGGGGAAGCGGTTCAGCCGCTCCAGGAAGGAGTTGTCCTCCTCGGTGCGTCCCACCAGCAGGAAGGTCCACTCCGGGTGCTGGGCGGCGGTATACACCACCGGAGAAAGGTCCAGGTCCTCATGAATCACGCCCGACCAGCAGAAGATGGGGGTGTCCACGTCTTTGAGCAGGGGGGCGGAGGCGGCGCTGCCGGAGTTGGAGAACAGGGAGTAGTTCACGCCGTTGGGCAGCAGGGCGATATTGCTGCTGCAGGGGGACAGCTGCTCCAGTAGGTTGGGGGAGGCGGCAAAGACCACATCGGCGGCGCGGGCAAGGCTGCCCTCCCAATGTTCGGGCAGGTCGACCCAGTCCCGGTCACAATCGTAGACCAGGGCATCGTAGGACAGGCGGTCCAGCAAATGGACGTGGACAGGGGAGGTGGCCCAAAGCAGATAGTTGCGCACTCGCTGGCGGTCCAGATGGCGTTGGATACAGTGGGCCTGACGGCGCTGGCCCCAGCGGAACAGGAAGGGCAGCCGCTCTTCCCGGGTGGCAAGGGGGGGCAGGGTATAGACGGTCACCTCGGGCCGGACCTTGCGGCCGGGCTTGCGCCAGCTGCGGTCCCGTCGGTGGGCGGCAGGCTGGAAAAACAGCACGTGGACGCCCTTCATACGGGTCATCAGATGCTGGGTGCGGGAGGGGATGCTGCTCCAGGGTTTGCCGGACAGGCACACGATGTACTTCAAGAAAAGACCTCCCAACGAATCACACAGGCACACTCTTGTGTGTTGATAGAAAATAGGATATACTATTAAGACACATAGGTCCAAAAAACATGACTATTATATTATAAACATCCGAACCTCTGTGGTCAAGAGCGGGGGCGCACAATCTGGCAAGGAGGATAGAATTTTGTTTGATTTTCTGATCGATATCGAGGGGCCGGTCCTGCTGTTTATCCAAAACTGGCTGCGGGTTGACTGGTTGGACGGCTGGGTGGCTGCCTTCAGCCGCTTGGGCAATGCGGGTATGCTGTGGCTGGTGCTGTGCGCGCTTATGCTGCTGTTTCGCCGCACCCGCAGAGCCGGGGCATTGGGCCTTGCCGCATTGGCTATGGGTTTTCTGCTGTGTAACGGGCTGCTCAAGCCGCTGGTCCACCGCACCCGGCCCTGGCTGGTGGTGGAGGGGTTGACCGCCCTGGTCAGTCCCGGGGATGCCTATTCCTTTCCCTCCGGGCACACCTGCGCAGCCTTTGCCGCGGCCTGGACCTGGCGCAAGCAGCTGCCCCGCCGCTGGATGGGAAAGCTTGCTGTGTTTGCAGCGGTGCTGATGGGTCTGTCCCGGTTATATCTAGGTGTGCATTTCCCCACGGACGTGCTGGCCGGCGCCTTGGTGGGCATCTTTTCCGCGTGGCTCATGGGTAAGGTGCTGGGCGGACGAAGGTTCAGTTAAACAAAGAAAAGCCTGCTGAAAATCAGCAGGCTTTTCTTTATGCGGTTCTTAGCAGCCACATGGTCACGTACTGGCAGATGGTGCCAAGCAGGATGAACACATGAAAAATCTCGTGGCAGCCGAAGCGGGAATTGTTCCGTCCGGGCCATTTCAGGGCGTAGAGAACTGCACCCACGGAGTACAGCACACCGCCCAAAACCAGCCAAAACAGCGCGGTTGCGGGCATCAGGGTGAACAATGGTTTGAGGGCGAAAATCACCAGCCAGCCCATGGCTAGATAGACGACCGAGCTGACCCAGCGGGGAGCGGAGATCCAGGCAACGGAAAGAATGATGCCGGCCAGCGCGAACAGCCACACGCCTGCCAGAAGTGCCGGGCCGCAGCAGGTCCAGAGTGATAGCAGGCAGATGGGGGTGTAACTGCCGGCGATGAGCAGGCAGATGCTGCTGTGGTCCAGCTTGCGCAGAACGCGGCGCATCCCGACGCAGGTGCGCAGACAGTGATACAGGGTGCTGGCGGTATAGAGGGCGATCATAGAAAATCCGTAAATACCGAAGCCGAACACCTCGAAAGGGAAGCTGGCGCCCCACAGCAGAAGAACAGTTCCGATGACGGCCAGCACCGCGCCGATCCCGTGGGTGATAGCGGACCAGGGGCGCAGGGCGTCGTAAGGCGTTCTGCCCGAGCGTGATGGCTCTTGGGTGTGAAGAGGAGATTTTTGCAGGTTCATAAGCAGCTCCTTTGACCGAAAGAAATCTTACGAACCATATTATATTTATAAAAATAATAAAAGTCAATATAAAATATTGTCAAATATAATAATAAAAACCAGATTAAAAAGATGCGCGCCAATCGAATGGGGGGAGGGGGCCGGGTGAGCATGAAAAAACTCCTGTGTTTCATTGAAACACAGGAGTTTTCTATGGATGAAATCAGGCCAGGGCCTTCTTGGCGGTGTCCACCAGCTGAGCGAAAGCAGCCTTGTCGTTGACAGCCAGCTCAGCCAGCATCTTGCGGTTGATGGCGATGCCGGACTTCTTCAGGCCGTTCATAAAGGTGGAATAGTTCATGCCGTTCATCTTGGCACCAGCGCTGATGCGGGTGATCCACAGCTGACGGAAGTCACGCTTCTTCAGCTTGCGGCCGGTGTAAGCGTAGGTCAGGGACTTCATGACAGCCTGGTTGGCCATCTTGAAGTGACGGGACTTGGAACCCCAGTAGCCCTTGGCCAGCTTCAGGATCTTGTTTCTTCTCTTGCGCGTCATCATCGCGCCCTTAACTCTTGCCATTGTTGTCTACCTCCCTTTCCTCTTACTTGTACAGAATCAGACGCTTGACAGCGGCCTCGTTGGTCTTGTCAGCGTAGGCGCCCTTGCGCAGACCGCGCTTGAGCTTGGTGGTTTTGCCGTGGCCGTTCAGCAGGTGACGCTTGTTGGCGTGGGCACGCTTGACCTTGCCGGACTTGGTCAGGGAGAAGCGCTTCTTGGCGCCGCTATGAGTCTTGATCTTGGGCATAACAGAAAACTCCTTTTCTTATTTTTTTGCTTCTTTCGTAGACTTGGGGGACAGGAAGATGGACATATGCCGACCTTCCAGCTTGGGAGCCTTGTCCAGAACGGCGACCTCACCGCAGTCCTCGGCGAACTTGACCAGCAGGTCCTGACCGATCTCGGTGTGGGCCATCTCACGGCCGCGGAAGCGGACGGTGACCTTGACACGGTTACCCTCGCCCAGGAACTTCTGGGCGCTGCGCAGCTTGACGTTGAAGTCGTTGACGTCGATGCTGGGGGACATGCGAACTTCTTTGATCTCGACCACGCGCTGGTTCTTACGTGCTTCCTTTTCGCGCTTGGTCTGTTCAAAACGGAACTTGCCGTAGTCCATGACCTTGCACACAGGGGGGACGGCGTTGGGGGAGATCTTGACCAGGTCAAGACCCTGCTCCTCGGCCAGTTTCAGGGCGTCCTGCGCGGACATGATGCCCAGCTGCTCGCCGGTATCGGAGATCAGGCGAACTTCCTTGTCGCGGATTTCCTCGTTGAGCTGATGATCTGTGTTAGCGATGGGAAAGCACCTCCAGACAAAAATAATCGCGGCTGCCGAAACGACACCCGCACAACGAAAACACCACCGAAAAAACTGGTGAAGTGATACGATGTTGACCCTTGGGCCCAATGGCTTGGGGTGAGGACGGGAACCGTTCCTGCTTTGTTTTGCTTGAGTAGTATACCAGCAACAAACGCCTTTGTCAACAGGAAAATGAAAATATTTTAATATCCTGCGGCGGTGGGGGGCCCACCGCCGCAGGACGTATCATCCCGGTTCCAAATACGCCTTTCGGCCAGCTTCGTAGAGGTTGTTGCCCTCACAGTCGATGATGACGAACAGGGGCAGATCCTCCACGTAAAGCTTACGCAGGGCCTCGGCACCCAAATCCTCGTAGGCGATGAGTTCGGCGGACTTGATGCACTTGGCGAGCAGGGCCCCTGCGCCGCCAATGGCGCCGAAATATACGCAGGTGTGCTGCTTCATGGCGTCCACCACTTCGGGCAGCCGGGCACCCTTGCCAATCATGCCCCGCACGCCCGCAGCCATCAGGGTGGGAGCGTAGGCATCCATGCGCCCGCTGGTGGTGGGACCGGCGGAGCCGATGACCTGCCCGGGTCGAGCCGGAGTGGGGCCCACATAATAAATGGTGGCGTCGGCGGGGTCGAAGGGGAGGGGTTCACCCTTGGCAAGGCTCTCACACATGCGCTTGTGGCCCGCGTCCCGGGAGGTGTAGATGGTCCCGGTCAGGTACACTCGGTCACCGGCACGGAGGGTGCGGGCGATCTCCGCGGTGAGGGGGAGCGTAATGCGATGTTCCACTACAGCACCTCCGTTGCATGCCGGGTCACGTGGCAGTTAATATTCACCGCGCAGGGCATACCCGCGATGTGGGTGGGCAGAGTCTCGATGTTCACGCCAATGGCGGTGGTTTTGCCGCCGAACCCCTGGGGGCCGATGCCCAGGGTGTTGATTTTTTCCAGCAATTCCTGCTCCAAATCGGCGTAGAAGGGGTCGGGGTTGCGGGCGTCCAGGGGACGCATCAGCGCCTTTTTGGCCAACAGCGCTGCCTTGTCAAAGGTGCCGCCGATGCCAACCCCCACCACGATGGGGGGACAGGGGTTGGGACCTGCAGTTTCCACGGTTTCCAGAATGAAGTCCTTGATACCCTGCAGACCGGCAGAGGGCTTGAGCATGCGGATGGCGCTCATGTTCTCGCTGCCGAAGCCTTTGGGAGCGACGGTGATTTGCACCGCGTCGCCGGGGACAAGGTCGAGATACAGCATGGCCGGGGTGTTGTCCCCGGTGTTACCCCGGCGGATGGGGTCGGCCACCACGGACTTACGCAGGTAGCCGTTGGTGTAACCCCGGCGCACGCCCTCGTCCACCGCTTCGCGCAAATCGCCGCCCACCAGATGCACGTCCTGGCCGACCTCCAAAAAGACGCAGGCAACCCCCGTGTCCTGGCAGATGGGGACGTTCTCGGTGTCGGCAAGCTTGTAATTTTCAATGATGTCGTCCAGTACGCCCCGGGCCAGTTCGCCGTCCTCACGGGTGCGGCAGCCTTCGATGGCGCACTTGACGTCGGCGGGCAGGTGGGTGTTGGCGGCAATGCACAGCCGCTCCACCGCGTCGCGTATCAAGTTCACGCTGATTTCACGCATAGGCGTTCCTCCTTGCCGCCTGCAGGCGGCGGTTGCTGCCCCTATTATAATATTTTGAAGGAAAAAAGCAACAAAAGAAAATCCCGACTCGAATGAGTCGGGATTTTGATTGGAGGTGCCACCCAGATTTGAACTGGGGGTGGAGCTTTTGCAGAGCTCTGCCTTACCACTTGGCTATGGCACCACATGAAGCGGTATTCCGCTCCAAAAAAATGGAGCGAGTGACGAGGCTCGAACTCGCTACC
>JAZSAP010000015.1:0-6898 GCA_045601925.1 Lawsonibacter sp. | reverse complement strand
GGTGTTTTTTGTGCTGTCCGTACAAACTGGGGCAGTACACAGACTGTGGGAGTGCTTTTTATTGTCGTAAGGTGGGAGGCCGCCTGTGGCGGCATTAACGGGCTCTAAAGCGCTTGCGCTAAGACCCCGTATATCGAACCGGGTTCGCCGCCCAAAGGATAAAAAAGGAAGTTACCCAAAAGGGTAACTTCCTTTTTTGGTGCGCGAGGTGGGAGTCGAACCCACACGCCCTTGCGAGCACTGGCACCTGAAGCCAGCGAGTCTACCAATTCCACCACTCGCGCATTTGGTAGTGGAGTTCCGCTCGGAACAAGTGATATATTACCACCGCGCGCACGCTTTGTCAACACCTTTTTCGAAAAAATGCGCAAAAATTTTTGCACATAAAAAACGCCCCAAAGCGTTGCGCTTTGGGGCGTTTTGAGCAGATGAAAGGGGAGAGGATCAGTCCACGAAATCGGCCAGCTTCTGGGTGTCCAGACCGTCCCGGCCCAGCAGGAAGCGAGCCAGCTCACGGGCGATGGTCAGCACACCGCCGGCCACGTCAGACTCGATATTCAGGGGCAGCAGGGGATCGTGCAGGGACAGACGCAGCAGGAACCATCCGTTGCCGTGGTCGGCATCCAGATCAACGCGCACGCCCTCGTAGTTGTTGGGGGCAATGGTCCAGCCGGGCTGGTTGGCGGCGTAAGCCTGCAGATCGTCCAGCACCTTCTGGCCGCAGGCCTTGAAATCCTCGGGGATGATGTTCAGGCGCAGTTCCTTGCTCTCGGCAGGCTCGGCCAGATCTTCGATGAGAGAGGCCAGAGTGTAGCCCTCTTTCTTGCCGCGAGCCAGCTCGATGAGCAGCTTGGTGACCAGATACGCACCGTCGTCCAGGAAGTAGTTCTCCTTCAGGGCGCCGTGGCCGGAGGTTTCGATGGCCAGCTGGCTGTCCTGACCGGCGGCGTTCAGACGGATGGACTCGTTGATGACGTTGCGGTAGCCGCGCTTGAAGCGGTGATGGACGCCGCCGCGCTTGGCGATAAACTCGGCCAGGCCGGTGGAGGTGATGGAGTCGGTGACGATGGTGGTACCGGGATGCTCGCGCAGCAGGATGACGGCCAGCATGGCGATGATGCGGTTGCGGTTGAGCTCGCTGCCGTCGGCCAGCACGGCGCCGGCGCGGTCCACGTCGGTGTCGAAGATAATGCCGAGATCAGCCTTGTTGGCCTTCACGGCGGCGGTAATGGCCTCCATAGCGGCGCCGTCCTCGGGGTTGGGGATGTGGTTGGGGAAGGAACCGTCGGGATCCAGGAACTGACTGCCCTCGGTGTTGGCGCCCAGGGGCTGCAGTACCTTCTCCACATAGAAGCCGCCAGCGCCGTTGCCGGCATCCACCACAACGCGGAAACCGTCCAAAGGCAGCTGCTCGCCGGTGGCGGAGCGGACCTTGTCAACCAGGATGGCGGCATAATCGTCCATGAACTCGCTGTTGACTACAGTGGTGGCGGGCAGGCCGGTGGTCTGATCGCCGGCAGCAAACTCCAGGATGGCGGCGATGTCCTGCTTCTCCAGGCCGCCGTCCTTGGTGAAGAACTTAAAGCCGTTGCGGTTGAAGGGCAGGTGGCTGGCGGTGATCATGACGGAGGCGTCATAGGGATCGGCGCCGGCCACGGTGCTCATGAACATGGCGGGGGTGGAGGCCATGCCGATGTCGGTGACCTGAACGCCCTGCTCGCTCATGGCGCTGCACAGCCAAGCGCACAGGGTGGGACCGGACAGGCGGGAGTCCCGGCCCACGGACACGCGCAGGGTATCCTTACCCAGCCGTTGACGCAGCCACAGGGCAAAGCCGCGGCCAATGTCACGGCAGGCCTGCTCGGTCAGGTTGACGTGCTGACCCTCGATACCCTCCAGAGCGACACCGCGGATGTCGCTGCCGTTTTGCAGTTTCTTGTAATCCATAATCAATTCCCCTTATTTCCGTATTTAAGTAGTGCTGCGCTTGAGAACATCATAGCATTGATTTGTCCCAAAGGCAACAGGTGTGGAGGAAATTTGTGGGATAAAAAAGGCCGCCGGAAACAAAACGTTCCCGGCGGCCTGGAGCTGGTGGAGGGATTTGAACCCTCGACCTACTGATTACGAATCAGTTGCGCTACCCCTGCGCCACACCAGCGACAGGGGCATGATACCACAAAAGAAGAGTTGTGTCAATCTCGCCGTTGAAAAAGAATTATACAGTTTGTATAACCTGCTAGGAAGAGATCGGAATGGTAACATTGTGAAGGTCTGAAAAGTATGGAAACCGTGAAAAGCGGACACAAAACAGCGCGAATCGAGAGAAAAAAGCCGTGAAGAACAAGTTACATAATTTAAGCGCGGAAAAGAAACTACAAAGAGTTTTACACATTTTCCACAGAGTTTTCCACAGGTCCGCACCCGTTGCAGGACAACAGGTATGAAAAAAATTACTAAAAAAAGGAAAGCGTGAAACGGCGAGAAACAAAAAATAAAACTTTGGATTTAGTAGACATAATGCTACGTTGGCGGGATGCGGGCAAAAGAAGACCGCCGCCGCGCAAAAACGATGCGCAGCGGCGGTTGAAGCTTATCACAGGATGCGGCGGGCGGTGGTATAAACGCGGGTGTAATACGGAGTGTTCAGACTGCTGATGATCACGCCAACCTTGGAAGAGGAGGCGTGCAGGAACTCGCCGTTGCCGATGTAAATGCCCACGTGAGTGGCGCGGGCGGGACTGCTGCCGGAGCTGTTGAAGAACACCAAATCGCCGGGCAACAGGTTTTCCTTGCTGACTACGGTGCCGTTGTCCAGCTGTTGGGTGGCGGTGCGGCGGATGGTGTAGCCAAAGTGCTTATAGATGTATTGAGTCAGGCTGGAGCAATCGAATGCGTTGGGGCCGTTTGCGCCCAAAACGTAACGGCAGCCCAGGAACTGGTGGGCGTAGGCCACGATCTCGGCCTGCTTGGCGGTCATGCCGGGATCCAGCAGGGTAACGTAGTCGGCACTGACGTAACCCTTGTCGATGCGGTACCAGCCGTTCAGGGTTTCCAAAATCTCCACCTGGGCGCCGGCCGACAGAGAAGTTACCTTGGCCTGGTCCGTTCCGGGCCCCTTGCGCACGTTCAGGGTGGAGGCGTTGACAAAACCAAAGGTCTTGTTGGTTTCCACAGGTGCGAGAGTCTCTTCCGCAGGGGGGGCGACCCCGTCTGCGGGGGCAACTTCACCGCTGGTCAGGCGGACGTACTGGCTGGAAACGTAACCCTCCCGCTGGCCGGCGCGGACGCGGTACCAGCTGTCGTCCACGGCCTCCAGCACCTCCAGCGTGCTGCCCGAGGGTAGCAGGGTGAGGACGGAGGAGGCGGTGCTGCTGCCGGCACGCAGGCGCAGACCGTCCTGCGCGGTGACGACGGCGGGGGCAGCCAGACTGGAAACGGTCAGCACGCCGGCGACCAGACCGCACAGAAGGGGACGGGCGGCAGCGCGCAGAAAACGTCGCTCGTTCATTCTTTTCATAGGCTTATTTACCGCTTAATGCACGTTCCAGCCACACGCAGGCCACGTCCATGGCGGCGTACAGGCTTTCTTTCTCGGTTTTCTTCACCACGCGGTCCCGGCTTTTCAAATCGGGGTCGGTCAGCTGCAGCTGGACAGCCACCTTGGTAGCCACGTCCAAATCGTCCACCTTCATGGTGGACAGGACCTGCAGCATGATGATATATTTTTCGGCCATGGTGCCGTAATAGATCAGGTTATCCTTACGGCGCAGAGGGCGGCCCTTATAAGTCAAGGGGAGCTTTTCGGAAGCCATGGATGCATATCCTCCTGTTCATAATTTCACGCATAGATTTTAACATGATTTCCACTGCCTGTCAAATCCATAATCTGCCACAGACAAAAAGAAAACGGACCGGGTAAATCCCCTGTCCGATTGAAAAAGTTGGGCCAAAAGCAAAAAAACAGTTGACAAATATATGTAGTATGTGGTAAATTAAAATGCTTTTATATCCCCATCGGAGGCCGCCACACCCCCATCATGTTGTAAGCGAAGTATAGCAGGTGGTTGGCACGTTGACAAGAGGGGGAATTCAAAAGGTGACAACTGCGCCGCGCGTGCGCAACACAAAACAGTAACGATACCCGTTCAGACTGAAGAAAGCGAGTTGATTGTAGAATGGTCAAAGACGTGTACTACGGCAAGACCCTGCGCAAGAGCTTTAACCGCTTCGAGGAAATTCTGGAGATGCCCCACCTGTTGGAGATCCAGAAGGATACCTATCAGTGGTTCCTGGAAAGGGGCCTGCGTGAGGTGTTCCGGGACGTAGACTGCATCACCGACTACGCCGAGAATCTGGAGCTGTCCTTCATCGATTTCTCTATGGATGAGGCGCCCAAGTACGACGTGGAGGAGTGCAAGGCCCGTGACGCCACGTACGCCGCCCCCATCAAGGTCCGGGTGCGCCTGCGCAATAAGGAGACCGAGGAGATCAAGGAGCAGGAGATCTTCATGGGCGATTTCCCCGTGATGACCCAGTCCGGCACCTTCGTCATCAACGGCGCCGAGCGCGTGATCGTCTCCCAGATCGTCCGTTCCCCCGGTATGTACTACAGCCGTACCGTGGACAAGGCCGACAACGTGTCCTACGCCACCACCGTCATCCCTTACCGCGGCGCATGGCTGGAGTATGAGACCGACCTGAACGACGTGTTCTATGTCCGCATCGACAAGAACCGCAAGCTGCCCATCACCTGCTTGATCCGCGCCGTGGGGCCCAAGACCGACGCCGAGATCCTGGAGATGTTCGGCGAGGACGAGCGCATCGTCGCCACCCTGGAGAAGGACGCTTGCAAGACCTATGAAGAGGCCCTGCTGGAGATCTACCGCAAGCAGCGTCCCGGCGAGCCCCCCACGGTGGACTCCTCCGTTACCCTGCTGAACAACCTGTTCTTTGACCCCCGCCGCTACGACCTGTCCGCGGTGGGCCGCTATAAGTTCAATAAGAAGATGTCCCTGGCCGGCCGTCTGCCCGGTCACACTCTGGCTGCTCCCGTGGCCGACCCCCGCACCGGCGAGATTTTGTTCGAGGCCGGTCACACCCTCACCCGTGAGGAGGCCGCCCAGCTGGCCGCCTGCGGCGTGAACGAAGCTGTGGTGCTGGTGGACGAGAAGAATGTCAAGGTCTTCGCCAACGGCATGGTGGACATGAAGAACTTCGTGGACTTCGACCCTGCCGAGTGCGGCGTGGACGAGATGGTTTCCTTCCCCGTTCTGTGCCAGCTGCTGGACCAGTACACCGGCGAGGAGCTGAAGGACGCCGTCCGCGAGAATTTGGACAACCTGATCCCCAAGCACATCACCGTTGAGGATATGATGGCCTCCATCAACTACCTCAACAGCCTGGCTCACGGTGTGGGCAGCGTGGACGACATCGACCATCTGGGCAACCGCCGCCTGCGCTGCGTGGGCGAGCTGATCCAGAACCAGTTCCGCATCGGCTTTAGCCGTATGGAGCGCGTCATCCGCGAGCGTATGACCATCCAGGATCTGGACGTGGTCACCCCCCAGACCCTGATCAACATTCGTCCTGTCACCGCCGCCATCAAGGAGTTCTTCGGTTCCAGCCCCCTGTCCCAGTTCATGGACCAGACCAACCCCCTGGCCGAGCTGACTCACAAGCGCCGTCTGTCCGCTCTGGGCCCCGGCGGTCTGAGCCGCGACCGCGCCAGCTTCGATGTGCGTGACGTTCACTACAGCCACTACGGCCGTCTGTGTCCCATTGAGACCCCCGAAGGTCCCAACATCGGTCTGATCTCCTACCTGGCCTCCTACGCCCGGGTCAACCGCTTCGGCTTTATCGAGACCCCCTACCGCAAGGTGGATAAGGAGACCGGCCGTGTCACCGAGCAGATCGAGTACATGACCGCCGACGTGGAGGACGAGTTCATCATCGCCCAGGCTACCGAGCCTGTGGACGAGACCGGCTGCTTCACCAACCAGCGCGTGACCTGCCGTCACCGCAACGAGATCGTGTCTGTGGAGCCCAAGCGCGTGGACTACGTGGACGTGTCCCCCAAGATGATGGTGTCCGTGGCTACCGCCATGATCCCCTTCCTGCAGAACGACGACGCCAACCGTGCCCTGATGGGCGCCAACATGCAGCGTCAGGCCGTGCCTCTGCTGCGCCCCGAGGCTCCCATCGTTGCCACCGGTCAGGAGCACAAGAACTGCATCGACTCCGAGGTTTCCGTTCTGGCCGAGGGTCCCGGTGTGGTCACCAAGGTGTCTGCCCGCTATATCACCGTCAAGTACGACAACGGCGAGACCAAGGAATACCGCCTGACCAAGTACCTGCGCTCCAACCACACCACCTGCATCAACCAGCGCCCCATCGTGGACGTGGGTCAGCGTGTGGACTATCAGGACGTGCTGGCCGACGGTCCCTCCACCGACCACGGTGAGGTGGCTCTGGGCCGCAATATCCTCATGGGCTTTATGACCTGGGAGGGCTACAACTACGAGGACGCCATCCTGCTCAACGAGCGCATGGTCAAGGACGACGTGTTCACCTCCATCCACATCGAGGAGTACGAAATCGATTCCCGTGATACCAAGCTCGGCCCCGAGGAGATCACCCGCGACATCCCCAACGTTGGCGAGGATGCGCTGAAGGATCTGGACGAGCGCGGCATCATCCGCATCGGCGCGGAGGTTCACGCCGGTGATATTCTGGTCGGTAAGGTCACGCCCAAGGGTGAGACCGATCTGACCGCTGAAGAGCGCCTGCTGCGCGCCATCTTCGGTGAGAAGGCCCGCGAAGTCCGCGACACCTCCCTGAAGGTGCCCCATGGCGAGGCCGGTATCATTGTTGACGTTAAGGTCTATACCCGCGAGAA
>JAZSAP010000014.1:0-4511 GCA_045601925.1 Lawsonibacter sp. | reverse complement strand
GCGTTTTTATTTATTCTCTGGAGGTGAAACCCAAATGCCTAACGCAACTGTTCTGGAGTCCAAGAAGGCCGTAGTTGCCGAGCTGACCGAAAAGCTGCAGAAAGCCGCTTCCGGTGTGCTGGTTGACTACAAGGGCATCACTGTGGCCGAAGATACCGCTCTGCGCGCCGAGCTGCGCAAGAATGGTGTCGAGTACGCCGTTGTGAAGAACACCCTGACCCGTTTCGCTGCGCAGAACGCCGGCCTCGGCGAGCTGTCCGACAGCCTGAACGGCACCACTTCTCTCGCCATCTGCGAGGAGGACCCCATCGCTCCCATGCGCGTCATCAACAAGTTCGCCAAGCAGTTCAATGGTGAGAAGTTCATCATCAAGGCGGGCTTTATGGATGGCAAAGTCCTGCCTCTGAACGAGGTCGCCGCTCTGGCCGAGCTGCCCTCCAAGGAGGTCCTGCAGGCTCAGGTCCTGGGCACCATGCTGGCTCCCATCACCAGCCTGGCTATCGTCCTGAAGGCTATTGCCGAGAAGGGCGACGCTCCCGCTGCCGAGTAATCGGTCACATCATTCAAATCTGAAAACAAACACATTTTAGGAGGTACATTTATTATGGCTACCGAGAAGATCACTGCTCTGATTGAGGAAGTTAAGGGCCTGACCGTGCTGGAGCTGTCCGAGCTGGTCCACGCTCTGGAGGAAGAGTTCGGCGTTTCCGCCGCTGCTATGGCTGCTCCCGCCGCTGCTGGTGCTGCTGCTGGCGCTGCTGCCGCCGAGGAGAAGACCGAGTTTGACGTCGTCCTGGCTGAGGTCGGCGCCGAGAAGATCAAGGTCATCAAGGTCGTGCGCGAGGCCACCGGCCTGGGCCTGGCCGAGGCCAAGGCCGTTGTCGAGGCTGCTCCCAAGGCTATCAAGGAGGGCATCTCCAAGGAGGATGCCGAGGCTCTGAAGGCCAAGCTGGAAGAGGTCGGCGCCAAGGTCGAGCTGAAGTAATTCACCACTTCACAGAGAATAGAAAATGTCCCACCCATCCGGGTGGGACATTTTTTATCCCCCGTCAAAAACAGAAAACCAGAAGGACTCGGGAAGGAAGATAGTGTGAAAGAAACCCAGGAGGGGTGTCTTTTGCGTTCAATCAAGTCAAAATTTGAAGTATTCAAATTTTGTAGTCGCGTGTCGAAATGCATTTCGACACGCGGAGGAAATCCACCACCCGATCGGGTGGTGGATTTTTTATTGTCGGCCACTCAAATTCGTGGTAAACTATCCTCAAAGGAGTGATTGCCATGACCGATCGCCAACTGGCCGAACTGGCCCTTGAGGCCCGCAAAAACGCCTACACCCCCTACTCCAACTTCAACGTGGGCGCCGCCCTTTTGTGTACAGACGGCACCGTGTTCACCGGCTGCAACGTGGAAAACGCCGCCTTCGGCTCCACCATCTGTGCCGAGCGAACAGCTCTTGTCAAGGCCGTGAGCGAAGGACAGCGCACATTCGCCACCATCGCCGTGGCCGGCAGCGGTGACGACTTCTGCTGGCCCTGCGGCAGCTGCCGGCAGATGCTCTATGAGTTCGCCCCCAACCTGCGGGTGCTGGCGGTCCGCCCGGACGGACAGTTTGAAGTTTCTACGCTGGACGCCCTGCTGCCCCGTGCCTTTGGCCCTGCCGCATTGGATTGACGGAAATTTACCCCGGGGGTTGCAATCGCCGCCCCCGGGGCGTATAATAAGTCGACAACTGGATGAATGTCTTCAGGGCGGGGTGAAAGTCCCCACTGGCGGTACAGTCCGCGACCGGGCGCACGGCGCCCGCTGACCCGGTGCAACTCCGGGACCAACGGTATAGTCCGGACGGAAGAAGATGTGCGTGAACACGCGCTCCTCACTTTGGTCTGATGACCGGAAGGCACTTCGTCTTACGGCTGTCGCACCATAGGAAGGAGTGTATTTTTATGTCCCAAACCAAGCAAACAAACTGGCTGAACCCCCGCACCATGGTCACCCTAGCCATGCTGACCGCCGTGGCGCTGGTGGTCACCTGGCTGTGCAAGGCCATCCCCAGCGTCAACGGCTTTCTGGACTTCGAGTTCAAAAGCGTGGTCATCTGCATCGGCGGCTTTACCCTTGGCCCCGCCGCCGCCATCGTGCTGTCCATCCTTGTGCCGGTGGTGGAGTTCTTCACCATCAGCGGCACCGGCCCTGTGGGTCTTGTGATGAACATCGCCGCCACCGCCAGTTTCTGCTGCCCGGCCTGCTACATCTATAAACGCCGCCACACCATGAACGGCGCCGTAGCCGGCCTCGCGGTGGGCACGCTTACCCTGACCGTGGTAATGGTACTGTGGAACTACCTCATCACCCCCCTGTATCAGGGAACCCCTCGGGCTGTCATCGCCTCCATGCTGGTTCCGGTGTTCCTTCCCTTCAACCTTGTCAAGGGCGGATTGAACATGGCCGCCACCCTGCTGCTCTACAAGCCCGTGGTCGGCGCCCTGCGCCGGGCGGGCCTTGTCCCCCCCTCCCAAACCGCACGAAACAAAGCCTTCAGCGGCGGCTTTATCCTCTTTTCCGTGGCCCTGCTCATCACTTTCGTGCTGCTGGCCCTTGTGCTGCTGAAAATCATCTGATAGATAAGGAGTGGTCGTGATGGCCGGAATACTCTATCTCGTCCCCACCCCCATCGGCAATTTGAGTGACATCTCCCCCCGCATGGCAGAAACCATGGCCGAGGTTGATTTCATCGCCGCCGAGGACACCCGGGTGTCCCTGAAGCTGCTCAACCACCTGGGTCTGAAAAAGCCGCTGGTGTCCTACCACCGCCACAATACCGAGGCGGGCGGTCAGGCGGTTTTGAACCGCCTGCTAGCGGGTGAGAGCTGCGCCCTGGTCACCGATGCAGGCACCCCGGCCATCTCCGACCCGGGACAGGAACTGGTTGCCCTGTGCGCCCAAAACGACATCCCCGTGGTTGCCATCCCCGGCCCCTGCGCCATGGTCACCGCTCTGGCCGCGTCCGGCCAGCCCACCGACCGGTTCACTTTTGAGGGCTTCCTCCCCATGAACAAAAAGAACCGCCGGGCCCATCTAGACAGTCTGCGGGGCGAGGTGCGCACCATGGTCTTTTACGAGGCGCCCCACAAGCTGACCGCCACCCTGTCCGACCTGTGCGACACCTTTGGCCCGAACCGCCCCATCTCTCTTTGCCGGGAACTTTCCAAGCTGCACGAGGAAATTATCCGCACAACTTTGTGTGAGGCAATTTCCCTTTACAATGTCTCCGCCCCAAAGGGTGAGTTCGTGCTTGTGGTCCGCGGTGCAGAGGAAATTGCCGAGCGTTCCGCCACTTTGGAGGACGGCCTTGCCCGGGTAGAACAGCTGCGCGAACAGGGCGCATCGCTCAAGGATGCGGTCCGTCAGGCCGCCGGGGAATTGTCCCTTTCCAAGAACGAGCTGTATGATTTGGCCCTTGGCCGATAATGCTATAAACGATTTTGTAAGGAGGTGGCCCCGTGATCATTGACAACGAAACCATGGTGCGTTTGGAGCGGCAGGCCGCCTTGTCCCTGACCGACATCGAACGCACCGAAATCGCCGGACAGATGAACGCGGTGCTGTCCTGCCTGGAGGTGCTGCGCACCTGCCCCAGCAGCGACCCTGTTGAGCGGGCGGCAGTATGTCCCCTGCGCACCGACGAGGTGCGCCCCTCCACAGACCGGGCCGCTCTGCTGGCCAACGCCCCGGAGACAGACGGAGAATTTTTTCTCGTCCCCCGGACCGTGGAATGAGGTGCGGCCATGAATCACCTGTTTGAACTGACCGCCCTGGAGTTGGCAGCCGCCATCGCCCAGGGCGAGGTAACCCGCGAAGACGCTCTCCGCGCTTCCTGCTGTGCCGCAAATTCTGACAAACTAAACACCTTCACAGCAATTGCCGCCCTCTCCGCCCCAGTAGCAGCACACGAATCCCCGCTGTCCGGCGTGCCCATGGCGGTGAAGGACAACATCTGCATCGCCGGCACGCCCACCACCTGTGCCAGCCGCATGCTGTGCGACTTTGTCCCCCCCTATACCGCCACAGCGGTGGAAAAGCTGACCGCCGCAGGCGCAGTTTGTGTGGGCAAGACCAATTTGGACGAGTTTGCCATCGGCTCCACCTCCGAAACCTCTTTCTTCGGTCCGGTGAAAAACCCGTGGAATTTGGAATACAGTCCCGGCGGCTCCTCCGGCGGCAGCGCCGCCGCCGTTGCCGCGGGACTGGTTTGGTATGCCCTGGGGTCGGACACCGGCGGCTCCATCCGCCACCCCGCCGCCTGCTGCGGCGTGACCGGCATGAAACCCACCTACGGCACGGTGTCCCGCTACGGCCTTGTGTCCTATGCCTCCTCCTTTGACCAGATCGGCCCCATCGCCCGGGACGCGGCAGACTGCGCCGCCGTGCTGGACATTATCCGTGGCCATGACGAGCGGGACAGCACCAGCCTGCCCGGCCCTTATTTGCCCCTGACCAACCAACTGACCGGC
>JAZSAP010000013.1:0-34383 GCA_045601925.1 Lawsonibacter sp. | reverse complement strand
GGTTCTGCTCGGTCTCGGGGTTGAACAGGTGGATCAGGTCGGGACGGAAGCTGAAACCAACCTCGCTGCCGTAGGCGAAGCCGCCGCGCAGCTCCTTGGGCAAGTCGGAGGCCGAGCGGTCTTAGGAAGACAACTCTAGGTTGCAACTCCTTGGCCCACAGAACGACATGGCTACGATCCGACTTGGTTCTGCTCGGTCTCGGGGTTGAACAGGTGGATCAGGTCGGGACGGAAGCTGAAACCAACCTCGCTGCCGTAGGCGAAGCCGCCGCGCAGCTCCTTGGGCAGGTCGGCAGTCTGGGCGCAGATGATGACGTCCTTGCCCGCAGCGTTGACATGCAGGTGGACCTCGGAACCCATCATCTCAGACACGTCCACGGTGCCGCGGATCACGTCAGCACCCTCGTCCTTGAGCTGGATGTGGCTGGGACGGATACCCATGACGATGTCCATGGTGTCCACACCCTTGGCGGCCAGCTGCTCGTTCTGCTCGGCAGTCAGCTCCACAGTGGCACCGCCAACCTCGACGGTGTAGGCGCTGCCGTTCTTGATCAGCTTGGCGTTGAACAGGTTCATCTGGGGGGCGCCGATGAAGGTGGCGACGAACAGGTTCTGGGGATGGCTGAACACCTCCTGAGGAGTGCCGATCTGCATGATCCAGCCGTCCTTCATGATGACGATGCGGTCACCCAGGGTCATAGCCTCGGTCTGGTCGTGGGTAACGTAGATAAAGGTGGTGTCGATGCGCTGGCGCAGCTTGATGATCTCGGCGCGCATGGAGTTACGCAGCTTGGCGTCCAGGTTGGACAGAGGCTCGTCCATCAGGAAGACCTGGGGCTCACGCACGATGGCGCGGCCGATGGCCACGCGCTGACGCTGACCGCCGGACAGAGCCTTGGGCTTGCGGTCCAGCAGCTCGGTGATGTCCAGGATGCGGGCAGCCTCCTGCACCTTGGCGTCGATCTCCTCCTTGGGCAGCTTGCGCAGCTTCAGGGCGAAGGCCATATTGTCATACACGGACATGTGGGGGTACAGAGCGTAGATCTGGAACACCATGGCGATATCGCGGTCCTTGGGCTCCACGTCGTTGACCAGACGGTCGCCGATGTGCAGCTCACCAGCAGAAATCTCCTCCAGACCGGCGATCATACGCAGGGTGGTGGACTTACCGCAGCCGGAGGGACCGACCAGAACGATAAACTCCTTGTCGGCGATGTCCAGGTCAAACGCGTGGACAGCCTCGAAGCCACCTTCGTAGATCTTCTTCACTTTGTTCAGGGTAACACTTGCCATAATTTCTGACCGCAAGGATTTTGCCTCCGCAAAAATCCCCTCGTGAACGGGGAGCGGCCCCGCACACATTACGACAGGTCTCCACACTGCCGCACCGCCGGTCAAAGCGGATTTTCCTCCTTCAATTCAGCACCCCGGCCCTATAAAAATGGAGTAGAACCGAGATACCGTGATATGAGGCACCCGGGCGGACATGCCGCCACAGACTAACCGTAAAAATTTTAGTACATCCCAGCCCCCTTGTCAAGCAAAAGCAGGGGGTCGGGATGTATTTTTGACCTATTGCACAATTTTAAGGGGTCGTATCTGTGACAAGCACCCGAGTGAAGGCTTCCGCCCGCTCCGACCGGGTCACGTTCTTCCGAACCACCAGATACAGTTCAGGCAATTCAAGCCCCTCAAAGCTGTCGATGAGTACCGTCTGCTCGATGGGGTAGACGGTCAGATTCTCTTCCCCGTCCTGTACCTGCAGGTACTCCAGCATGGGCTTGTCGCATACGGCAAGGTCCAGCTGGTCCGCAGAGAGATAACAGGACAGCTGGGTGATGGCGTCGGCGCTGTACTCCCCCTCCACACTCATCAGTTCCAGATAGTTCAGCGGCTCCTGGGCCCGCACGCCCTGTTCCTCCAGCGGCTGGAGCAGCATCTGACCATAGGGCGCGGTCACGCCCACATGCAGCCAGTTGCTTCGAACCGCGTTGTTGCGCATCGTGATGCCGACGCTGACCACCACCACTACCGCCAGCACCGCACCCACAATGTGGGGCCAGTAGTAGCGGAGGATATGCTGCAGCTTTTCTTTTTTGCTCATGGCGGCGAACAGCTGTTTCGCCCGCAGTTTATCTTTTTCCATGACGGTTTCTCCTTGTGTCATTTTACTTGAGTATAGTCCCTCCGGCGGAAAATGGCAAGTAAACAATCTGTGAATTGGCGGTTTTTCGTTGCAAAGGGACCGGGTTCGCGCTATAATGTAGAAAATCGATTCAAGAGAGGATATGTTATGGGAAATATTTTTTCTTATGATTCCAAGCTGATGCAGATACTGGACACCCTGGGCAACACCATTATGCTCACCGCCCTGTTCATGCTGTGCTGCATCCCGATGGTCACCATCGGCGCGGCCTTCACCGCCCTGTTTTCCGCCTGCCGGGCCCAGACCCGGGGTCTGCCCTGCTTCCGGGCCTTTTTCAAGGCGTTCCGGGCCAACTTCCTGCGGGCCACCCTGCTGTGGCTGCTGCTTGGGATCCTGATTTATCTGTGCGTCGGCTCCGCCTTCTCCCTCTACACGATGGACGGCAGTCTGGCCGTGTTCATCATGTCCATCGTGGCCGGCTGCCTGCTGCTGATTTTGCTGACCATGTGTCTGCTGTTTTACTCCCGGTTTGAGTGTTCCTTCCGCCAGCTGATCAAAAACGGCGTGGTCATGGTGCTGTCCTTCCCCATCCGCAGCCTGCTCATCACCATCCTGGCCTGGGCGCCGGTGTGGTGCTTTTTCCTGCTGCCCGACTACTTCTTCGCCCTGGGCATCATTTGGGTGCTGCTGTACCACGGCACCGCCGGCGCGGTATGCGTGTGGTTTATGAAGCGGCCCTTCGCCCGCTTGGCGGAAAAACTGCTGGGCATTGTGGAGACCGCCCCCATCGATGAGCCGGCCCACGGTCAATAACCCCGCTCCAATCAAAAAGCCTGCACCGCGGTTGCGGTGCAGGCTTTTCTTATCAGCAGTCGATCTCAAACAGCTTGCAAGGATAGTTGGTCAGGTTCTCGAATCGTTTGGCGGTGTTTTGCGTATATCCTGCCCCTGTCCTGCATACCCTGTGATGGGGTGATAAGTTTTGAAAAACTGGAAAATTTACGCACTTTGGATCGCCGTAGCGGAGGCGGTGGGCGCCCTGTCCGGCTGGCTGACCCGGGAGGGGGTCAAGGCATACGAACAGACCGTGACCCAGCCGCCCTTTTCCCCGCCGTCCTGGGTCTTTCCCGTAGTGTGGGGCATCCTGTTTGCCCTGATGGCCATCGGGGCCGCCCGGGTCTATCTGTCTCCTGCTGGTCCGGACCGCAGTCTGGGCCTGCGGCTGTACTGGATCCAGCTGGCGGTCAACTTTTTGTGGAGCATCATCTTCTTCAACCTGCAGACCTTCGGCTTTGCGCTGGCGTGGCTGATTTTGCTGTGGGCGCTGATTTTGTGGATGCTGATCACCTTCCGCCGAGTGGACCCCCTTGCGGGGTGGCTGCAGCTGCCCTACCTGCTGTGGGTCACGTTTGCCGCCTATCTGACCGCAGGCGTGTGGCTGCTCAATCGCTGACCCCTTGCCCCTGCCCCATAAAGGTGGTATAATGGCTTCAACGCCACTATACCACCTTTTTTGTATGTAGGAGTGCTTATGAAACTCTATTGCCTTGGGGACAGCCTGACCTTCGGCTTTGGCGTATCCCGAAACATGCGCTGGACCACCCTTGTCCAGCAGGAAAGCGGCTGGCAGCTTATCAACCGCGGCATCAACGGCGACACCACCGGGGGTATGCTCTCCCGCCTGGGGTCGGAGGTGCTGGACCCCATCTGCGCCGACCCCGCCGGGCGGCTGGACAGCCGGGTGCTGCTCATGGGGGGCAGCAACGACGTGTTCTTCGGCGGCACCGACGCCGCCGCCCGGGCCAACATGGCCGCCATGTGCCAGCGGCTCATGGGCGAGGGCCTTGCCCCCTATGTGGGCATCAGCCTGCCGGTGGACTGGCCCAACGCCCCCCGCCAGTGGGCGGAGGTTGTGGACTTCCAAAAGGCCGCCCGCCTGATGCAGGACTACTGCGCCTGGCTGCGGCAATTCTGCGCCGCCTTCCACCTTCCCGTGGTGGACTTCGCCCGGGACTTCACCCATCCTGATGGCTCTGCCATCAGCGCGCTGTTCCACGACGGACTCCACCCCGACGCCCGGGGTCACCGGCTGATGGCCGACCGTCTGCTTGCCACCCTGAACGCCACCCCGACCGGCGGCGTTTCCCGGCGGGACACGCCGTAATCTACACATATGATATGGGGGTTTTGTCTATGTTGAAGCGTCATGTCCTTCCTTGCGCCCTTGCCCTGCTGCTGGGTCTGCTGTGTGCCTGCGGCACAGGCGCAAGTTCCTCCGGTCCCGACCAGTCCGCCGTGTCCACCCTGGCCCCCGGCGACATCTCCCTGACCCCGGATGAGCCGGTGGTGCTGTACACCAACCCCCTGACCGGCGAGCCGACGGATGATGACATCTCCCAAAACCGCCCGGTGGCCATCATGCTCAACAACCTGAAAAAGGCCCTGCCCCAGCACGGCGTGGCCAATGCCGATTTGATTTACGAAGTGTGTGCCGAGGGCGGCATCACCCGCATGATGGCGGTGTTTCAGTCCGTGGAGGGTGTGGGCGACCTGGGCTCCGTGCGCTCCTCCCGTCCCTATTATGTGGAGCTGGCCGCCGGCCTTGACGCCATCTACATTCACGCCGGCGGCAGCGACGGCGCCTATAAGTCTATCCGCGACTGCGGCGTATTCAACATCGACGGTGTCAACGGTCCCTACGGCGGCACCATGTTTTGGCGGGATGCCCAGCGCAGAAAGACCGCGGGTTTTGAACACAGCCTGTTCACCAGCGACACCCGCATCAACGAACTGCTGTCGGGCAAGCTGGCCGCCAAGCGGCAGGTACATAACGAGGGGTACTCCCTCCCCCTGACCTTTGCCGCCGACGGTACCCCCGCCGCCGGACAGGCGGCCAACACCGTCAAAGTAAAATTCTCCAACAACAAAACCGGCGTGTTCACCTATGACGCCCAGCAGAACGCCTATCTGGTCAGCCAGCACGGGGCCCCCTACGTGGATGGCAACACCAGCCAGCAGGTGGTGGTGACCAACGTGCTGGTGGTCCTGACCGATATCCACACCATCCCCGGCGATAAAGAGGGGCGCCAAAGCGTAGACCTTGTGGGCAGCGGCAGCGGCTATTTCGCCTGCGGCGGCAAGTGCATCCCCATCACCTGGACCAAGGTTTCCCCCACCGCCCCCCTGACCTACGCCACCATGGACGGTCAGTCCCTGACCCTTGGGGTGGGCAGCAGCTACATCAACATCATTGACAGCGATAACCCCGTCACCTTCCAGTAACGCAACAAAACCCGCCCTCTGCCGTGTGGCAGAGGGCGGGTTTTTGTCTGTTTTACTTTTTCCCGTTAGGATTGTTGAGCAGTGCGTGCTTGATGTCCCACAGCTTCTGGGACAGGTCCACGTAGTAGTTGTGGGGGTTTTCAAAGCGCTTGACCTCGTCCCACAGGGCGTCCACCTGCCGCTGGCAGTGGGCGCGGCTGGTCTGCAGGTCGGGTACGTCGTACACCAGCTCGCCGTTTTTGAACACCTGCACCAGCAGGGGACGGGCCTCGAAATCCGTATACGTCTTACGCTTCCAGGTGGCGTCGGGGTCGAACAGCTCCAGGGGCTTGCTCTCGTCAATCACCTCGTCGTGCAGACAGATGAGGTCGGCCTCTGCCTTACCAGTGGCCTTGGAGAAGATGCGGTACACGGTCTTGAAGTGGGGGGTAGTGATCTTGGCGGGGTTCTCGCTGATCTTGATCTTGGGGATGACGTTGCCCGCCTTATCCTCCACCGCCGCCAGCTTGTACACGCCGCCGAACACCGGTTCAGACCGGGAGGTGATCAGCCGCTCGCCCACACCGAAGGTGTCGATCCGGGCGCCCTGACGGACCAGGTCGCGGATGATGTACTCGTCCAGAGCGTTGCTGGCCACGATCTTGCACTCGGTCAACCCCGCCTCGTCCAGCATCTGACGGGCCTTTTGGGACAGATAGGTCAAGTCGCCGCTGTCCAGTCGGATGCCGCACTTGGTAATGCCCTGGGGCAGCAGCACTTCCTTAAAGGCGCGGATAGCGTTGGGCACGCCGGACTTCAGCACGTTATAGGTGTCCACCAGCAGGGTGGCGTTATTGGGGTAGAGTTCGCAGTAGGTCTTGAAGGCCGTGTACTCGTCGGGGAACATCTGCACCCAGGAGTGGGCCATAGTGCCCGTAGCCGGGGAGCCGAACCGCTGATCGGCCATGGTACAGGCGGTGGCAGCACAGCCGGCGATATAGCTGGCCCGGGCGCCCAGCAGAGCGCCGTCGGCACCCTGTGCCCGGCGGGAGCCGAACTCCGCCACCGGCCGGCCCTCCGCCGCGCGGACGATGCGGTTGGACTTGGTGGCGATGAGGCACTGGTGGTTCATGGTCAGCAGGATAAACGTTTCAATGAACTGGGCCTGAATGGCGGGGGCGCGGACGGTCAAAATCGGCTCGTTGGGGAACACGGGAGTCCCCTCCGGCACCGCCCAGATGTCGCCGGTGAAGCGGAAGTTGCGCAGATACTCCAGAAACTCCTCCGCAAAACAGCCCTTGCTGCGCAGATACTCGATGTCCTCATCGTCAAAGCGCAGGTTTTGGATGTAGTCCACCACCTGGGCAAGGCCGGCCGCGATGGCAAAGCCGCCCTTATCGGGCACGCTGCGGTAGAACATATCGAAGTAACAGATCTGGTCGCCCATGTCCGCCCGAAAATAGCCATTGGACATGGTCAGCTGGTAGAAGTCACACAGCATGGTGAAATTGGTTCTTGCTTTCATCTGTGGTAAACCCTCCTTATAGGCGGTCGTGCCGCCAAGGTGTCTTGTCACCTTATTGTAACCCATGCATACGGAAAAATCAAGCGGCACGGGGCACTTGCAGTCACTTTCTTTCTCCTGTGTCTAAACTTCACTGCTCCGGGGCATAGTATAGTCATCCATACACAAGGAGGGTTTCTATGTCCACAGAACTTGCCAGAAGTCAGACCTGCATGAACCTGATGCGTGCCTTCGCCGGGGAGAGTCAGGCCCGCAACCGCTACACCATGGCAGCCGCCACCGCAAAGGCACAGGGTTTTCACGTGCTGGAGCGGCTGTTCCTGTTCACCGCCGACCAGGAGCTGGCCCACGCCAAAGTCTTTTACCGTCATCTGACCCAGCTGTCCGGCCGCACCCTGACGGTGGATGGCACCTACCCCGTGGACCTGCCCAACGACAGCCTGTCCCTGCTGCGGGCTGCCCAGCACAACGAGCTGCAGGAGTGGGAACACGACTATCCCGCCTTTGCCCGGGTAGCCCGACAGGAGGGGTTCGATGTCATCGGCAAGCACTTTGAAACCATCGCTAACATCGAGCACACCCACGCCGAGCGGTTCGGCCGCTTCGCCGACCTGCTGGAAAAGGGCGAATTGTTCTTCTCCCCGGACAAGACCCGCTGGGTGTGCCTGAAGTGCGGTCACGTGGTGGAGGCCACCCTCGCCCCCGCCCACTGCGACGTATGCCACCACGTTCAGGGTTATTTCCTGCGGGAGGATGCCCAGCTTTTATAAAAGGAAAACCGCACCCTGCATCTGCAAGGTGCGGTTTTATTTTACAGAAGTCCGATATCGGCAAAGGGAAACAGAATGCACAAGGCCTTGCCCATGATATACCCTTCGTCCACGGTGCCGATGGCACGCCCATCGGTGGAAGCGTTGCGGTTGTCGCCCATGACAAACACGTGGCCCTCCGGCACTTCATAGGTCTGATGTCCGGAGCCGTTCATGTTTTTCTCCCGGATATAGGGTTCGTCCAGAGGTTCGCCATCCACATAGACCACATCGGTAACATAGTCGATTTCCACGGTCTGTCCGCCGGTGGCGATGATCCGCTTGACGATGGCCTCGCCGCCCAGCAGAGCGGTGGTTACATCATCGGTCTTGTTCAGCACCACCACGTCACCGGCCTTTGGGATGTATCCCAGATCCCACAGCAGCAGCAGGTCGCCCTCGTGGAGGGTATCCAGCATGGAGCCGCCCTCCACCCGGGTGATGCGGCAGACAAAGCCGAATAGCAGCACGATGGTCACCACCGCCACCACAAGGGTCTGCAGCCAATAATAAATGCTGTGGGCCGGCGTTTCCTCCGGCTGAACGGCAGTGTGCTTTTCTTCCATAGGTTTTCCCTCCGCAAGACAGATAACAGGGTTATTATATGCGTCTTTTACTCGGATTGCAAGCTGATGATGCTTCCAATTCCCAATTCCGCCTCCCGCCTCTGGCAGGAGAACAGCAGCACCTGCCGGTCCAACTGCGCCAGCATCTGCAGCGCCGCGGCCATACGCGCGTCGTCAAAGGTCAGCAGGGCGTCGTCCAGCACCACGGGACTTGCATTCTCTGCGGGCAGGCACAATTTGCACACCGCAAGGCGCACCGCAAGATAGATCTGGTCCGCCGTGCCCCGGGACAGGGCCAGGGTGGACCGGGGCAGCAGGCCGTCGGCGCTGCGGGCGCTGGCCTCAAATTCCCGGTTTAGGGACAGCCCCTCATACCGCCCGCCGGTCAACTGACCCAGCAGCTCTCCCGCCAGCTGATTGAGTTGGGGTGCAAAGCGCTGCTGCATGGCCTCGTTGGCCTGGTCAAGGGCGGCGATGGCCTGCTCGATGGCGGCATATTCCGTGCATCGGCGGTCCAGCCGGGCGCACAGCTTTTCCCGCCGAGCCTCCAGCTGGGCCCGGTCACCCACCGACAGCATCTCACCCTGGGCAAGGGCCAGGGCCGCGCGGGCGGCGGTCATTTCCCGCGCCACCTCGTTCAACTTATATTGGGTCTGCTCCGGGGTGTTGGCAGGCTGGTGAAGCAGCTCAAGGGTGTCCGCTTCCTGGGCCCCCTGGGCCGCCAAATCTTCGCAAAGCTGGCACACCTGGGTCAGTTCCTCCCGCAGGCGGTCTGCATCCCGCT
This sequence comes from Lawsonibacter sp., assembly GCA_045601925.1. Taxonomy (GTDB): domain Bacteria; phylum Bacillota; class Clostridia; order Oscillospirales; family Oscillospiraceae; genus Lawsonibacter. The sequence goes on along the minus strand of JAZSAP010000013.1, from coordinate 25,292 downwards.
TCATTTCTGCGGCTTTGTCGATGGCCGCGGCCCACGGCATCGCCCCAATTGCATCGGGAACGCATTCCGTCAGCAGGGTGACCAGTTCCCGTTGTTCCGCCTCCCAACGTGCGTAGACATCTTCACGTTCCTGCCCGCGCTGCTTCAGCCGACCCTCGGCCTGCTCCAATTGGTCGCACCGCTCCCGCTTTTCCTGCCACAGCGCGGTCAACGCGGCGGTGGAGTCCACCTCATAGTTGTCCAGAACCTCCTGGGCCCGGCGGCGGCAACCACCGGCGGCCACGTTCATGGGAATAAACGACCCCAGCGCGGCCAACACCGCCACGCCGGCTCCCAACAGGCGGCCAAGGGTCACGTTCAGAACGGGCAGGGTCAGCAAACTCACCCCAACGCCCAGGCACAGCGCCCCCGCAAGGGCCGCAAAGCGCAGCCGGGCATACACTCTGCCTTTGCGCTGCATCTGCTGCACCAGCTGACACAAATCGTCCAGCTGGGCCCGGGTCAGGGCAAGCAGCGGATGATCCCGGCACGTTTGGTTGACCTGCTCCCGCTCCTGCTCCGCCTGCGCATACAGGGCATCCAGCCTGCGCAGTTCCTCCTCAAGAATCTCCATGCGGCCCAGACAATAGCGCATTTCCAGCAAATCTTCGTCGCCCGGTGTGGTCGCGGTCAACTGACCCAGCCGATCGTCAAGTTGCTGCTGCCGCCGCACCGCCTGCCCAAACCGCCGGTTCAGTTCCCGCTGAGCAAGGCGCTTGTGAATGTGCTGTTCGCCCTCCAGCTGCCGCTGTTCCTGCTCCAGGCGGGAGATATCGCTCTGGGCCCGGGCAAACCGATGGTGGGTATCCACCAGCTTGTCCAGGGCAGCATCCAACCCGGCCAGCTCCTCCTCCATTTGGGGGATGAGGCCGGTTTTATTGTGCTTGCGGCGGCGCAGCCATTTGCCCAGGGTCTCCCGGGTGTCGGTGTAAGACACGTCCTCCTGTCCGGAGGAAAACAGGGCTGCAATGCGCTTTTCAAGCTCCGGCGTGCCGTCAATGGCCAGGGTGGGGGCCTGCCCCACGAAGGCGGACCGCTCCCATACCCCGCGCCCTACCCCAAGCAGAGTCTGACCGCAGTTGTCCCCGGTCAGGCCGGGAACGGGCTGCTGGGTGTCGGAATAGACGGCGGAAAAGCCACCGAAGGGGGCGCTGCCCTTGGCAAAGCGGCGCAAGGTGATGTCCCTGCCCTGCCATTCCAGCTCCAGCTCACCCTCCATGGGTGCGCCGGACCAGGGGACATAGCGGTTTTTCTCCGCCAAAAAACCTTTTTTGTCCCGCTGGCTGGTTTCGATGCCATAGAACATGGCCCGCAGAAAGCCACACCAGGTGGACTTGCCCCCCTCGTTGGGGGCGTGGATGATATTCAGTCCATCGGACAGAGTCAGCTCCGCCCGGTCCAGCTTGCCAAAAGTGGCGGTCATGCGTTTTATCTTCATGGCGCCACATCCTCTCCGTGTTCCAGGGCGGCAAGACCGAAGCGCACCGCCAGCCGAAGCTGTTCGTCCTCGGGGTTTTGCTCACACAGGGGGGCCATGGCCTGCAAAAACAGGCCGGTCAGGTTGTCCTCCCCCGCCCGGGCCCACAGGTCCTGGGGCGGGCGAGTGCGATCCTGCACCTCCAGGGCCCAGACCCGCTGGGCCGCCGCCTGCTCCAGATTGGTCAGGGTGGCGGCATCCATGGCGTACCGACCTGTCAGCCGCACCCGGCAGATGTGCCGGTCCGCATGGGCGGGCAGGGCCGCCAGCACGGCGGACACAGGGTCTTCCGCATCGGTCAGGTCCACATCTATGATCTCATAGCGGCGCTGGCACAGGGACACAAACTCCGCCTGCACCCCACCCTTATCCACGTTGACCAGCAGCACGCCCTTGTCCCCCAGCTCGTCAAAACCGCGGCCCTCCGGGCAGCCGGGATAGGCCCAATACGTATCCCCGCCGCGCTGCAGGCCGCTGGCGCGGTGGATGTGGCCCAGGGCCAAATAGTCCAATCCGCTGTCGGCAATTTGCGCCGTGGTGATAGGGGCGTAACCCGCCCCCTCGGTGTTGGCGTGCAGCACCATCAGGTGGATGCGCCCGTCCTCCGGGGCGCGGAAGTCCGTCAGGGGCAGGTCCTCGCGCCGCTCGGACAGGAAGGCCGCGCCATGAACGGTGCAGTTCAGGTCAGGCAACTCCACCGCCTGCACCGTGGCAGAGGAAAAGATATGCACGTTGTCCGGCCAGATGGGCAGGGCGTAGAGCGATGCGGCGGTAAAGGGGTCGTGATTGCCCGGGGCGACGAACACCGGGGCCGGGATACGGCCCAAGTCCTCGGCCAGTTCCCGGGCGGTGTCCCGGTAAATGCGCCCGCTGTCAAACAAATCGCCCGCCAACAGCACCAAATCGACCTGTTCCTGCACCGCCAGGTCCGCAAGGCTGCGCACCAGTTGGCGCTGTTCGGCCCGGCGCAGGGCGGCCTGCTCCGGGGACAGACCCGCAAAGGGACTGTCCAGATGCAGGTCGGCGGCATGTAATATCTTCAGCATGGGGTCGCCCCCCTTTCTCAATTCTCTTGCACGTCCACCCGGCGTACTGCCACGCATTGCTTCGTAGCGGTGTCGATGGTAAACAGGCACGCATCCAGCCGGCAGGGGCCAGCCGCCTGCTCAAACCGGCGGGGGATGCCTCCCAAAAACAGGTTGATGGAGTCCTCCGGCCGCACTCCAAGCACGGATCGGGCCGGACCGGTCATGCCCAGATCGGTAACAAAACCCAGTCCCTTGGGCAAAACCTGCGTGTCGGCAGTAGGGACGTGGGTGTGGGTGCCCCACAGAGCCTGTACCCGACCGTCCAGGAACCACGCCATAGCGCCCTTTTCGCTGGTGATCTCGGCGTGGAAGTCACACACCACGATGTCGGCATCGCAGTCGGCCAGCAGCCGGTCCGCCGCAGCAAAGGGACTGTCCAGATTGCTGTTCAGGTGCAGCCGCCCCATCAGATCCATGACGGCGATACGCAGTCCCCGGGGTCCATCGTACACACCAATGCCCCGCCCGGGCAGCTTGCCCGGGTAGTTGGCCGGCCGCAGCAGGTAGGGGTCGGTGTCCAGCCAGTCGGCGATCTGCATTTTGTTCCAGGTGTGGTTACCCAGGGTGACCACATCTGCTCCGGCGGCGTAGATGTCCTCCACCTGTCGGGGCAGCACGCCCACGCCGGCGGCGTTCTCGCCGTTGACCACGGTAAAATGCACGTCGTATTCCTTTTTCAGGCCCCGCAGGCGGCGGCATAGGAAGTCAAGTCCTCCCTCGCCCACCACGTCGCCAACAGCCAGCAGATTCAGCAGCATATTGCACCCTCCCTTGCACGTTCGTACTGTAATTATATCGCACAGGCAGTAAAATTACAATGCCGCCGACACAAATACAGCATATCGGTTCCTTTGTACCAAAATCCGGACTTTTGCAGAAAAACCGCCCTGCAGAACATTCTGCAGGGCGGTTTGATGTACAGATTTACTTGGCGTACTCCACGGCCTTGGTCTCCCGGATGAGGTTTACCTTGATCTGACCGGGGTATTCCATCTCTTCCTCGATCTTCTTAGCGATGTCCCGGGCCAGCAGGACCATCTGATCCTCATTGACCAGCTCCGGCTTGATCATGATGCGCACCTCGCGGCCGGCCTGAATGGCGTAGGACTTCTCCACGCCGTGGAAGGAGGAGGTGATCTCCTCCAGCTGCTCCAGCCGCTTGATGTAGTTCTCCAGATTCTCGCGCCGGGCGCCGGGGCGGGCGGCGGAGATGGCGTCGGCCGCCTGGACCAGGCAGGCCACGATGGTCTTGGCCTCCACGTCGTTGTGGTGGGCCTGAATGGCGTGGATGACCTGCTCGTTCTCGCGGTACTTGCGGGCCAGCTCCACACCGATCTGCACGTGGGAACCCTCCACCTCATGGTCGATGGATTTGCCCAGGTCGTGCAGCAGACCGGCACGCTTGGCCTGGGCCACATCGGCACCGATCTCGGCGGCCAGCAGACCGGCCACGTGGGAAACCTCGATAGAGTGGTTGAGCACGTTCTGACCGTAGCTGGTGCGGTAGCGCATACGGCCCAGCAGCTTGACAAGCTCGGGATGCAGGCCGTGGACGTTGGTCTCAAAGATGGCGCGCTCGCCCTCGGCCTTGATGGTGGCGTCCACCTCGCGCTTGGCCTTCTCCACCATCTCCTCGATGCGGGCGGGGTGGATGCGGCCGTCCAAAATCAGCTTCTCCAGCGCCAGGCGGGCGATCTCCCGGCGGACGGGGTCGAAACAGGAAACGGTGATAGCCTCGGGGGTATCGTCGATGATCAGATCCACGCCGGTCATGGTCTCCAGGGTGCGGATGTTGCGGCCCTCGCGGCCGATGATGCGGCCCTTCATCTCGTCATTGGGCAGGGGGACGACAGAGACGGTAGCCTCGGCCACGTGGTCAGCCGCGCAGCGCTGGATGGCCAGGGAGATGATCTCCCGGGCGCGGGTGTCGGCCTCCTCCTTGAAGCGGGACTCGATCTCTTTGACCTTCATGGCGGACTCGTGGGTGACTTCGGCTTCCAGCTGGGTGATGAGGTAGCTCTTGGCCTCCTCGGCAGTGTAGCCGGAGATCCGCTCCAGCATTTCCAGCTGGCTGCGCTTGATCTGCTCGGCCTCGGCCTGGGCCACGTCCAGCTTGGCCAACTTTTCGGTCAGCTGTTCTTCCTTCTTCTCGATGTTGTCGGTCTTGCGGTCTAGGGACTCTTCCTTCTGCTGAAGGCGGCGCTCCTGCTTCTGCAGGTCGGCACGACGTTCCTTTTCCTCCCGCTCGTATTCGTTGCGGGCCTTGTGGATCTCTTCCTTGGCTTCCAGCAGGGCTTCGCGCTTTTTGCTTTCGGCGCTCTTATAGGCATCGTTGACGATACGCCTGGCCTCGGCCTCGGCAGAGCCGATCTCCCGCTCGGCGGCGGACTTGCGGCGGCTCCAGCCAATGGCGATGCCGATCACGCCGAATACGACACCGCCGACGACGGCGCCGATAATGTAGGGCAAAAATGCATTCATTGTGTGTTAACACCTCCTATGTTCAGACAATGAAAATAAAATCAGCCGCAGGGTGAATTCCCTGCGACAAGTGAAAAACAAGCCCTTCGTTTTTCATAATTGTCCGTATATATTTTAATAGGAGATATTCCGGATGTCAAGGATTATTACTGTAATCGGCAAAAGTAAAACCGCCCCTTGCAAACAGGCGGCGCGGCAGGTATAATATAGGGGAAATCTTACAAAAAAGGAGTGCTGCCCTATGAACGCTGTTGCCGCTCACGTGACCGGTTTCCAGCACATCGGTCTGCCCACCAACGATCTGGAAAAAACCATCGAGTTTTACAAGTCCCTCGGCTTTGAGGTCGCCTTTGCCACCGAGATCCCTTCTGACAAGGTAGCCTTCCTGAAGCTGAAGAACGTGTGCATCGAAAGCTATCAGTCCACCGGCGAGCCTTGCGCCGTGGGCCACGCCGGCGCCATTGCCCACATCGCCCTGGACGTGGACGACATCGAGGCCGCCTGGGCCGCCGTCAAGTCCGTCGGCCACACCCCCCTGGAGGACGAGATCCAGTCCCTGCCCTTTTGGGCAAAGGGCGTGCGTTTCTTCAATATCGAGGGCCCAAACGCCGAGATCGTGGAGTTCAGCCAGGTGCTGTGATCCCTTTACACGCAAAACTGCCCGGCAGCAACCGCTGCCGGGCAGTTTTTATGTTCTTATTGAGCCAGAGCAAGGTCGCCGTCCCGGATCCAGCCCAGCTTACGCATGATAGCGCCGAACAGGCCGCACAGCACGGCGGGCAGCACAATGCACACAAGGGCCAGTCCGATCCAGTCCATGGCAGCAGGAGTGATAGCCACCGCACCCTGGGACAGGGCCTTTTCAGCGGGAGCCACCCAACCGGTCCACACACCGATAGGGCCGCACAGGCCGCAGGTACCCATACCGGAGTTGATGGGCGCGCCGTTCATCTGCAGCTTGAACACGCAGGTGGCAATAGGACCCGTAATGGCAGAGGTCAGAATGGGGGGCAGCCAGCACAGAGGGTGGCGCACCAGATTGGGCATCTGCAGCATGGAGGTGCCAAGGCCCTGACTGACCAGTCCGCCCCAGCGATTTTCCTTAAAAGACATGACCGCAAAACCCACCATGTGGGCGCAGCAGCCCGCCACGGCAGCGCCGCCGGCAAGACCCACAAGTCCCAGCACCGAGCAGATGGCCGCCGAGGAGATGGGCAGGGTCAATGCAATGCCCACCAGCACGGACACCGCAATGCCCATCAGGAAAGGCTGCAGCTCCGTAGCCCGCATAATGACATCGCCAAAGGCGCTGGCCACCTTTCCGATGGGGGGCGCGATGACCCACGCCGCACCAATGCCGACCAGCGTGGTGACAATGGGGGTGACCAAAATATCCACCTTGGTCTCTTTGGACACCACCTTGCCGCACTCGGCGGCGATAATGGCCACAAACAGAACGGCCAGCGGGCCGCCCGCCGCACCCAGGCTGTTGCAGGCAAGACCGACCGTAGCCAGAGAGTACAGCACCAGGGGCGGCGCTTTCAGTGCGTGACCGATGGCTACCGCCATGGCCGCGCCGCTCATAAACGAGGCAAGGCCTCCGATGGTGTACCCCACCTTGTTGATCTCGATGATGGTCGCCGTGAGGAATCCGATGTGGAACTGACTGCCCAGCGTGTTGAGGATCGTGCCGATCAGCAACGAGCAGAACAGGCCCTGTGCCATGGCCCCCAAAGCGTCGATACCGTAGCGCTTGAGGGAAATTTCAATGTTCTTGCGTTTCAGAAATGCTTTCATGCTCTCACCTTTCTTCTATAGCTTATACAGGTGTCTTGACATATCATGGGTATTGTATCACCCTTCCCCGATTTGTCAAGCAGAATCGACGAGAAAAGCCTCCGCATCCTTGACGGATGCGGAGGCTTTGTGCATACAAAACGAGGGCCGGAATCAAAACTCCTTCTTCAGCTCCACGCCGTTGGCATCCTTGTCCAGGGAGCCCACCAGCAGGCGGATGAAGTCGATCAGGGCCCAAATGCCGCCGCCCACACCGGTGCAGACGGTCAGGACGATCTTGATGATGCCATACTTGGTGTAGCCCAGGTAGAAGTCGTGAATACCGATGGAACCCAGGAAGAAGGCCAGCAGAACGGCTACCAGCTTGGACTTCTGCTCGCCGCCGACGGCAGCGGCCTTGGTCGCAACAGCAGCACCGCAGTTGGTGCAGATGGCGGCGCCGGGGTTGATCTCCTTGCCGCAGTTGGCGCAGAACTTGTTACCGTCGCCCTTGGCAAAGCCGCAGCTCATGCAGGCCACCGCATTTTCATTGATCTCGTTACCACAATTCTTGCAATACATACTTTTTCCTCCTAAATGAATAGTAGCTTGATAAGCCAATTTATAATTGCTATGCCAGCAATTACTTTCAGTAGTACGATGTGTGCCTTATGTCTAAAATCAAACAGCACGTATGCCGCAACGTACGGCATGAAGAAAATCATCACGTTGTGCCGCATCGCCTGCAGGAAGTCCAGCCGGACAAGGGCCCGGAGCGCCCGGGTCATCCCGCAGCCGGGACAGGGAATTTTGAACAGTTCCAGAAACACGCAGGTAATATTAAAATAGTTCAGCAGGCTATACGCGATCACGAAATACATCACGATCAGCAGCAACCCTATGATCCTGCGCCTTCTGCCGCGTGCAGTCGCCAAAGGAATTATCCCTTCTGGTTATAGTCGGCGCACATGAGGTTGGCCGCCTTGAACAGCTTGTGATAGTAGATGAACGGACCCACAATGATGATGCTGCCGATCACATTCCACAGCCAGAAATCCGCAGCAGACAGATTGTATGCAATATTTCTGCGTTTCAGTTCTCTGCCGATGCGGTTAGAGATCTTGTGGAACCAAACAACGCTGGCAATGCCGAGGGTGATGGGCGAAACGATGAAGACCAGCAGGCAGTAGTGCATGGTCCGCTTGCCATCGTAACGGCTGGCCGCAAGGTTGATGTCGTTGCTCAGGGAGGACATCACCACCAGACTGTAAATTCCCAGTGTGATAATGGACAGGAAAATAAACTTGGCCAGGCCCTTGTTCGTCTTGCGCTGGGCAACCGGTGCGTTCGTTCCCTGAACCGCACTGCCGCACTTGACACATACGACGGCACCCTCGTTGATCTCGGCCCCGCAATTGCTGCAATATTTCATGTTCATCCCTCCTAATTCTGTCAAAATTTGACATTGCAATTATAACTTTCCCCTACAGGCTTTGTCAATACACGGCTTCATTTTTGTGCAAAACGGATATGAGAAACGACCTGCCGTTGGCAGGTCGTTTCAGCTCATTGCTCTTCCAGCAGGATCCCCAGCTGTTTCAACGACGCCTTCACCCGGGTAAAGGCATCTTCATTTGGACAGCAGATGGTGTGCAGGTGTATCCCATCGGTCAGGGCGGACAGGGGCGCGGCCTCCTGCCCGGCGATCTGCTCTACAAACTGGGACACCTCATAGCGGCTGGTCAGCTGCAGCGGGCCGGTAAGCTGCCCGTAAACGGGATGCTCCACGATCACGTCCACCACGGTGCAGCCCTGATCCACGATGGCGTTCAGCTCCTGCCCCATCTGCTCGCCGGGGTGGCGGCAGGCAATGGTGTACTGCTTGCCGGCAGCGGGCGCAGGCAGCACGTACCCTCTGGGCGTGGCGGAAATGTCCATGCCGCCGGCCCGCAGCAGGGCCACGTCACCCACGATGATCTGCCGACTGACGGAAAACTGCTTGGCCAAGGCGGTGGCGCTGACCGGACCTCTCGCCTGCTCCAGAATTTTGGCAACACCCTGTCTTCTAGATTGTGCATCCATGAAGGCGCCTTCTTTCTGTATAATATCATTAATTACAGTATATCACGACCAAAAATGGGTTGCAAGCGGGATATTTTTGCGGAATATGGCGGGAAACCTTGACTTTTCCATTTGCTGTTTATAAAATAAGGGTTACGGCAAATATTCTTTTATAAAGGACTGAACGATTATGGCAAAAGACAACAAGAAGCAGGTGGAGCAGATCACCGATATGGAGGTGGACTTCACCCAGTGGTACACCGACGTGTGCAAGAAGGCGGAGCTGATCGACTACTCCTCCATCAAGGGTATGTTCATCTACCGTCCCTATGGCTACGCCATTTGGGAGAATATCCAGCGCACCCTGGACGACATGTTCAAAAAAACCGGTCATCAGAATGTGTCCATGCCCATGCTGATCCCCGAGTCCCTGCTGCAGAAGGAGAAAGACCACGTGGAGGGCTTTGCCCCCGAGTGCGCCTGGGTCACCTACGGCGGCAGCGAGAAGCTGGAGGAGCGCTACTGCATCCGCCCCACTTCCGAAACTCTGTTCTGCGAGCATTTTAAGAACATCATCCACTCTCACCGTGACCTGCCTAAGCTGTACAACCAGTGGTGCAGCGTGCTGCGCTGGGAGAAGACCAGCCGCCCCTTCCTGCGCCACCGCGAATTCCTGTGGCAGGAGGGTCACACCATGCACGCCACCGAGGCCGAGGCCCGTCAGGAGACCGAGCAGATGCTCAACATCTACGCCGACTTTTTGGAGAATGTGCTGGCCATGCCCGTGGTCAAGGGCCGCAAGACCGACAAGGAGAAGTTCAACGGCGCCGAGGAGACCTACACCGTGGAGTGCATGATGCACGACAAGAAGGCGCTGCAATCCGGCACTTCCCACTACTTCGGCGACGGCTTTGCCAAGGCCTTTGACATCACCTACACCGGCAAGGACAACACCCTGCACCACCCCCATCAGACCAGCTGGGGCGTGTCCACCCGCATGATCGGCGGCATCATCATGACCCACGGCGACAACAACGGTCTGGTGCTGCCCCCCCGCATCGCCCCCATTCAGGCCATGGTCATCCCCGTGGCCCACCATAAGGCAGGCGTGCTGGACGCCGCCCGGGGCCTGTACGACCGTCTGACCGCCGCCGGTGTCCGCGCCGGCATCGACGACTCCGACCAGTCCATGGGCTGGAAGGCCGCCGAGTACGAGATGAAGGGCGTGCCTCTGCGCGTGGAGATCGGCCCCAAGGATATGGAGCAGGGTCAGTGCTGCATCTGCCGCCGCGACAACGGCGAGAAGGTCTTCGTCCCCCTGACCGAGCTGGAGTCCACCGTGGCAAAGCTGCTGGACGAGGTGCACGAGGGTCTGTATCAGCGCGCCAAGTCCAATCTGGAAAACAACACCCGGGTCTGCCTGACTGTGGACGAGGTAAAGGATTTCATCGACAATCAGGGTGGCTTTGCCAAGACCATGTGGTGCGGCGAGCTGGAGTGCGAGCTGCAGATGAAGGAGCGGGCCGGCGTGTCCTCCCGCTGCATGCCTTTGGAGCAGGAAAAGGTTGCCGACACCTGCGTATGCTGCGGCAAGCCTGCCAAGCACATGATCTACTGGGGCGTGGCCTACTAAATCACACAAGCAAAAAACGGATGTGGCAAAGGCCACATCCGTTTTTATTTTAGTCAATCAGTTCCCACAGGAAGTTTTCCTGCTTCAGTCGGCTGCCCACGTCCGCCCCCTCGGGCAGCAGGAACATGGTGATGGACAGCTCCTCTCCCCCATCGGTGACCAGCTCGGCATAGTCGCCGTTGATTTCCTGCAGGGTATAATAAATCGCTTCCATGGCCGCCCTCACGAATCGATAAAGCTGCGCACTCGCAGCTCCACACCCAGGTCGGCGGTTATCCTGTAACACAGGTCGATTTCTTCCTTGCTCTTATCCTTGTCCACGATGGTCATGACCACGTGGGGAACGTAGGCTTTGGCATCCCGGGCAAAATCCAGCATGGCCTGATAGGCCGCCTCTCCCTGGATGGGATGGCACAGGGCCACGTAGTCGGCGGCGTTGGTGGCGTTGAGGGAAATTGACAGGGTTTGGATGCGCCCGGCCAGTTCCGGACACACGTTGCGGCCATTGATCAGGTTGGCGTGGCCGTTGGTGTTGATGCGCACCGGGGGCAGTTTGTCTCCAAAGCGAGCCTTCAGCTCATCCACCAGCCACAGCAGGTCGTCTAGCCGATAGGTTGGCTCGCCATAGCCGCAGAAGACAATCTCCCGGTAGCTGCACACGTCCCGACCCAAAAAGCTGTCCAGGGCCTCCTGCCGGGTGGGTTCCCGCTCCAGCCACAGGGAGTCCTCGGTGTAGATGGACCCTTCGGACTTACCGTGGCGCAGACAGAACTCACAGTTGCAGTTGCACTTGTTGGTCAGGTTGACATACAGCGCGCCCTCGTATTCGTAGGTGATGGTCATGGAAATTCCTCCTTTATCGGGGAATATTGAAAAATCTGCGGGCGTTCTCGGTGGTGATGCGGGCGGCCTCCTCCGGGGTGATCCCCTTCAGCTCGGCGATCTTCTCGCTGACCAGATGGACATAGCCGGAGTCGTTGCGCTTGCCCCGGAAAGGCTCCGGAGTCAGGTAGGGGCTGTCCGTTTCGATCATGATGCGGTCCAGTGGCAGCCAGCGGATGACCTCCAGCGCCTTGCGGGCGTTTTTGAAGGTGATGACCCCGGTGAAAGACAGCATCCAGCCCATCTTGACCAAAATCTTGGCGTCCTCGATGCCGCCGGCGTAGCAGTGGTACACGCCGGGCACGTCCTTGTACTGGCGCACAATATCAAGGGTGTCCTTGTGGGCGTCCCGGTTGTGGACGATGACGGGCAGGCCCGTCTTTCGGGCGATCTCCAGCTGCTTGACAAAAACCTCTTTTTGCAGGTCGGCAGGGGCGTTGTCCTTCCAGTAGTAGTCCAGACCGATCTCACCAATTGCCTTTACCTTGGGGTGGTCGGTCAGCGCCAGAATGCCCCGCTCCACCTCATCGGACCAGGTGTGGCAGTCCGAGGGGTGAACGCCCACGGCGGCATACACGTGATCATGGCGCCGGGCCAGGGCCACCGCTCCCTGGGAAGACTCCAGGGTGCAGCCGGGGTTGATGATCAGCTCCACTCCCCGTTCGGGCATGGAGGCGATCAGCTCCTCCCGGTCGGTGTCATACATCTCGGAGCCGTAATGGGCATGGGTATCAAAATACATACAGCATTCATCCTTTTGCGCAAAATGGCCCGCCGTTGGCGGGCCACAGCAAGTATAGCAAAGCTCGGGTGCAATTGCAAGAGGTTACAGCACTTCCCGATACATGGCGGCGGCATCCGCCTTGCCCACGTTGTCGGCCACGGTCAGCACTTCCACCCGAACGGCGCGCTCGCCAAAGCGCAGTTCCAGCACGTCGCCCACCTTCACGTCGTAGCTGGCCTTCACCGGCCGGCCGTTGGCGGACACCCGGGCGTTGTCGCAGGCCTCGTTGGCCACGGTGCGCCGCTTGATCAGCCGGGACACCTTCAGCCATTTGTCAAGTCGCATAAGATTCCTCCCAAAAAGAACAGACGGCAGGGACTGCTCCCTGCCGTCTTTGTTGTCGGTCAATTACTTGGCAACAGTGTCCTTCAGAGCCTTGCCGGGCTTGAAAACAGGAACCTTGGAAGCGGGGATCTTGATGCTCTCCTTGGTCTTGGGGTTGCGGCCAATGCGCTCAGCGCGGGCCTTCACCTCGAAAGCACCGAAGCCAACCAGCTGCACCTTGTCGCCCTCAGCCAGAGCAGCAGCGATGGTGTCGATGACAGCGTTAACGGCGGTCTCGGTGTCCTTCTTGGACAGGCCGGCCTTCTCGGCCACGGCATTGATGAGTTCAGCTTTGTTCATGGTAAATATCCTCCTTCGTATTGTTCGGCAGCGCCTGCCGATTATGGATTTATATACTTATCAGCGTATCAGTCAGCCACGCTGTTAAGTTCCCTCTTGTTCAGCCACCCGCTGGATAAACGCGTCGGTGGCGCGGGTCAGTGCCTGCTCCGGATCCACGCCCAGGGCGCGGGCCAAATTGACTGCAGCGAACAGCACTTCGCCCACGGCAGCTTCGGCATCTGCAGGATGTTCGGTGTTTACCACCTGCTGGGTCAGGACCTTGCGGCGAGTCTGCTCATCGGTGTGGTCAAAGCCGGCCTTTTCGGCTTTTTTCTGCACCTTTTCCGCACGCCACAGGGCAGGCAGGGCGCGGGCCACGGCACGCAGCACGTCGGTCTGGGTCTGCTGCCCCTTCTCCTCCTGCTTGAGTGCCTCCCAGTTGGTCAGTACCTGATCCGTGTTCTCCACCTGCACACACCCAAACACGTGGGGGTGGCGGAAAACAAGCTTCTTGCACACGCCGTCGGCTACCTCATCCAGAGTCAGGCCGGACAGCTCCCCCTCGATGCTGGTGTGGAATACCACCTGCAGCAGCACGTCGCCCAGCTCTTCCTTCAAGTTGGCCAGGTCACCGGTGTCGATGGCGTCGGCCGCCTCGTAGGCTTCTTCTATCAAATTGCGGCGGATACTCTCATGCGTCTGTTCCTGATCCCAGGGGCAACCACCCGGTCCACGCAGCAAATCAACGATCTGAATCAGGTCCTGAAGGCCGTAAAAATCCTTGTGTAAAAAATTTACCACAGTTTTTTCTCCTCTGCAAGGGTTTTTTGTAAAATTTGTTTTAAAAATGCAAAAAATTTGCGATTTTTTCGCCTTTGGGCATAAGAAGCAGGTCTTCCTTGGAAACGGCACGGGTCAGCAGAACCAGCACAAAATAGATGATTACCGCCGCACCGATGGCTCCGAAGGCCGCCACCGCATTGCCCGTGCGGGAAAGGGCCTGCACGCCGGTCTCCTGGATCATGCCAAGGGCGATCAGCACCCGCTCCAGTAGGCCGTAGGCCGCCCAAGCACCGCCGCCCATGACCACGCCCGCAAACATCGGCTTGGCGAACACACGCAGATAGCTGCCCACCTCGGGCACGATGTGTTTCAGGGCGATCAGATCCAGCACCAGCACCACCACATAGCACAGCAGCGTACCCACCGGTGCACCAAACACATGTACGTCAGGGATGGACACTAGCAGGTAATTGGCTGTCAATTTGGCCGCGCCACCCAGCAGGGTGGTAATGATGGGCAGGCTGACATAGCCGTTGGCCTGCAGCACGGCGTTGCACACCAGCACCAGACATACACAGATGGCAGCAGGTCCCAAAATCGCCAGCATAGGGCCGGTGAGGGCCACGTCATAATTGGGGTACAGCAGCCGCATGATGGGGCCGGACAGAGCCAGCAGGCCAACGCCCATAGGCACGGACAGCAGGGCGGTGATGCGCAACACGGAGCCGGTGATCTGGGCGGAACCCTTCCGGTCCCCGCGGATCAGCGCGGCGGAAACGGCCGGGATGATGGCTGCCGTCAGGGCGGTCATAAAGGAGCTGGGTAGGTTGTACAGGCTGATGGCCACGGTGTAATTGCCGTACAGGGCGCGGCTGGCCTGTTCCGACATACCCAAAGCGTCCTGCAGCCGCCCCTGCACCAGCGCGTTGTCCAGCACATTGATCAGCGGCACGAGGGAGGTGGACAGGGTGATGGGAACGGCGATGCGCAGCAGATTTTTCAGAATCTGTCCGCCAGGCATGGGGTTGTCATGGCTGACGCTGGCCGTCCGCGTCCGGGTGCGCAGGAAGTTTGTGACCATGTACACAAGAGCCAGGATGGTGCCCGCCGTCACGCCCACGATGGCGCCGGCTGCGGCAAGGGAGTTGCGCTCCTCTTCCGCCGCAACGGGGAAGGCAGGGCTCATGATAATCGCCGCCAGAGCCAGGCCCAGCACCAGCTTGCAGAACGCCTCGATGATCTGGGACACGGAGGTGGGGGTCATGTTCATATGTCCCTGGGCGTAGCCTCGGAAGGCCGACAGGCAGCCCACACACACCACCGCCGGAGCCAGCGCCTTGATGCCGGGAGCGGCATGGGTGTTGTTCATGGCCGCGGCCAGCCGGTCAGCACCGAACCACATAACGAGGAAAAACAGGATGCCCACGGTCAAAAAGGCGCTCAGGGCCACCCGGAACACCTTCTGCTTCTGGTTCTGGTTCCCCAGCGCATTGCACTCGGACACCGTCTTGGACAGCGCCACGGGCAGACCAGCCGTGGCGATGGTCAGCAGCACGGCGTAAATGCTGTAGGCATTGTAGAAGTCGGTGGACCCCGCATCTCCCAAAATGTTGAACAGGGGGATTTTGAACAGGGCGCCGATGACCTTGACGATGGCGATACCGGCGGCCAAAATGGCCACCCCACCAAACATGGTGTTTTTGCTTTGCTTGCGTTCAGACATATTCTATGCCTCCCGAACAGATTACCCAAACAGCAGGGGCAGAGCGTACCCCGCCACCTCGGCGCGGATGCGCGCCAAATCCAGCGTGTGATACACCCCATTTTCATATATGACCTGTCCCCGGGCCATATTCATGACCACGTTGTCGGGACGGGCAGAATAAACCACATTCTCCGCCACGTCGTGGCAGGGGGTCATATTGAGGGCAGACAGCTCCACCAAAATGAGGTCGGCCACCTTGCCCGGGGCGACAACGCCGGTGTCGGTGCGGCCCAGGGCCGCCGCGCCGTTGACAGTGGCCATCTCCAGGGCGTCCCACGCGCCCATGGCGGTGGCATCGCACCCCGCGCCGCAGGGCAGGGCCGCCGCCAGCTTCATGTCGGAGAAGGGGTCGGCCGCGTTATGGGAGGCCATGCCGTCGCTGCCCAGAGCCACCCGCACGCCCGCGTCCTTCATAGCCCGGGTGGGGGCGATGCCGGAACCCAGCTTCAGGTTGGACCAGGGGTTGTGGACGCAGGACACATCCCGCTTTGCCATCAGGGTCCAATCCTCCTGTGTGGTGCAGACGCAGTGGGCGGCAATGCCGCCGTTGACCCAGGCGCCGCACTCGTCCAGGGCCTGCAGCGGAGTCTTGCCGTTGCGGTCAAGGCTGCCCTGATGCTCCGCCGTGGTTTCGGACACATGGGCGTGCATACGCAGGCCGTGGTCGGCGGCGTATTGGCCCATCCACCGCCACAGAGGGGCACTGGAGGTGTACTCCCCGTGGATGGAGGCATCCACCCGGATGCGTCCGTTATCAAAGTTGTGCCAATTCTCGGTCAGCTGCTGCTGATTGTGGCAGTCGTTGCATTTATCGGGGAAAAAGTCCTCCGGCGGGCCGAAATACACGCCGCCACAGGACAGGTTGGCGCTGATGCCCGCCTGTGCGATCTGTTGGGCGATGGCATCGGTGTGCATATACATATCTGCAATGCAGGTCACGCCGGCGGCGATCATCTCCGCAAGACCCAGGGCCGCGCCGGCCCCGACCGCGCGGTCGTCCAGCTTGGCCTCTGTGGGAAAGATGCAGTCGTTGAGCCAATGGTGCAGATCCAAACCACCACCCACGCCACGCAGCAGAGCCATGGGAATGTGAGTATGGGCGTTGACAAAGCCGGGCAGCAGCACCTTGCCGGTGCAGTCAACGCTGCGGTCAAAGCTGCCCTCGGGACGGGACTGACCCACATAGGTGATGTGGTCGCCCTCCACCGCCACAAAGGCGTTATCCAGCACCTTGCGGCTGCCGTCCATGGTCAGAACGGCAGCGTGTTCAAACAGAGTTTTCATCGGTGCCTCCTTACATCTTTTTCAGGCAGCCCCGCACCAGGGCGGAGAACTGCACCCGGGCGGCCTTGCCTGCGTCCAGCACCTCCTGCTCGCTCAGGGGCTGGTCCAAAATGCCCGCCGCCATGTTGGACAGCAGGGTGAATCCCAGCACCTGCATGCCGCAGTGACCGGCCACGATGACCTCCGGTGCGGTGGACATACCAACCGCATCGCCGCCCAGCACGCGGGCCGCGCGGATCTCCGCCGGGGTCTCATACTGGGGACCGTAGCAGTAGAAATACACCCCTTCACGCAGGGTGATGCCCTGTTGGGCCGCCACCTGACGGGCCACGTCCCGCAGGGCGGGGGTGTACAGCTTGGACGCGTCGGGGAAGCGCACGCCAAACTCGGGAATGTTCTCGCCCCGCAGGGGGGACTCGGAAAACATTTTAATGTGGTCGGTGATGAGCATCAGCTCCCCGGCCTGCCAATCCGTGCGCACACAGCCGGCGGCGTTGGTGACGATCAGAGTGTCGCACCCCAGCAGGCGCAGAACGCGCACAGCGTAGGCCACCTCCTCGTAGGAATAGCCCTCGTAGTGGTGCATCCGGCCCTGCATGACGGCAACAGGTTTCCCCTCCAGCGTGCCGAAAACGAACTGCCCCTTATGGCCGGGGGCGGTGGATGCCTTGAAATAGGGGATCTCGCCGTAAGGGATGACGATAGGGTTGTCCACCGTGTCGCCCAGCTCACCCAAACCAGAACCTAAAATCATGGCGACCTTGGGCGTGAAACCGCCCAGCTTTCCCATGATATAGTCCGCACTGCGGCGGTATTGTTCAAAAGCGAAGCGCATTGGCCCCACTCCTTTCCGCATATTCCTGCATGATATAGTGTACACGATATCGCGCAGAAAATCAATGCAAATCCAAAAACCCATGACAAGGCGGTCTTCCTGTGTTATGATGAAACTAGAATGTTGAAGGAGGTGTTCCTATGGCCCGGTTTCTGCGCTGTTTGACTGCCCTGGCGGCCTGCCTTGTGCTGCTGTGTTCCTGCGGTACGCCCCTTCCCGAACCCGCCGATCTGCAGTTTACCGCCATGGACACCTTTATGCACCTGACCGCCTACGGCAACGGGGCAAACGCCGCTCTGACCGCCGCCAAGCAGACTTTGCTGGCAACGGAGGCGAAGCTGTCCGTCACCGACCTCGACAGCGAGATCGCCGCCGCCAACCGGGCGGGCGGCCAGTCCATGACCGTCAGCGACGACACCGCCGAACTCATCGGCTTTGCCCTTGCCATGTCCCGCCGCACCCATGGTGCCATAGATCCCACCGTCTACCCTTTGGTACAGGCATGGGGATTTACCACGGGCCAACAACGCGTGCCGCCGCAAGGGGAGTTGGACGCCCTGCTGCCCCTTGTGGGCGCAGAGCAGGTCAACCTGTCGGGAAACACCCTGTCCCTCTCCCCCGGTGCCATGCTGGACCTTGGCAGCGTTGCCAAGGGTTGGGCCGGCGACCGCCTTACCGAGCAGCTGAAAGCCGCCGGCATCAACTCCGCCATCCTGCGCCTGGGCGGCAACATTCAGGCGGTTGGAGCCAAGCCGGACTCTTCGGACTGGGTGGTGGGTATTCAGGACCCGGACAGCGCGGGCATGCTGGCCTGCCTGTCTGTCCGCGACTGCGCCGTGGTCACCTCCGGCGGCTATCAGCGCAGTTTTACCGAAAACGGCGAAACTTACTGGCACATCATCGACCCTTCCACCGGCTATCCCGCCCGGGCGGGCCTGACCTCGGTCACCATCGTGGCCCCCTCCGGTGCCCTGTGCGATGCCCTGTCCACCGCCCTGTTCGTCATGGGTCCAGCCAAGGCCGCCGAACATTGGCAAGAACACCGGGATTTCGAGGCCGTACTCGTCCACGACGACGGCAGCATCACCATCACCGCCGGGTTGGAGGGCAGCTTCGCCCTTATGGACAGCTACACGGACCGGGAGGTGACGGTACTGGGATGAAAACGAAGTATTGGCTCCTTCTGTTTGCCGCAATTGCGGTGGCTTGCCTGATCGCCATCGTCCTGCTCCCCCTGCCCCAGGGGGTGGCCCACTCTGCCGAACTGCGTCAAAACGGCACCCTCATCCGCACCGTGTCCCTTGACGAGGACGCCCGCTTTACTATCCCCTCCCCCAACGGCGGCAGCAACACCATTGTGGTGGACCGCGGCCGCATCCGGGTGGAGCAGGCCACCTGTCCCGACCAGCTGTGTGTGAAGCAGGGCTGGTCCAGGACCCGGGACTATCCCATCGTGTGCCTGCCCCACGGGCTTGTCATCCAACCGAAAGGAGGCGCGGTCGACTTTGACGCCGTTGCAAACTAAATCCTCCGTCCGGCGGCTGACCCGGCTGGCGCTGCTGACCGCCCTGGCTCTTGCCATCCATCTACTGGAAGGACAGGTCCCCAACCCCCTGCCCATCCCCGGGGCCAAGCTGGGCCTTGCCAACGTGGTCACCTTGTACACCATGTTCGCCGTTGGCCCTGCGGACACCCTTGGCGTGCTGCTGGCCCGCATTCTGCTGGGCAGCCTGTTCTCCGGCCGGGCCACCACGTTCTTTTACAGTTTGGCCGGCGGCCTTTTGTGCTACGCTATCACCTGGCTGCTGCGCAAGCTGCTCACCAATCGCCAGCTTTGGGTGGCCGGCGTGCTGGGCGGCATCTGCCACAACGTGGGCCAGCTGGCGGCGGCCATCGCCATCACCCGCACCCCCGCCCTTGCGGTCTATCTGCCGTGGCTGCTGCTGTGCGGCATGGGAACCGGCCTGTTCACCGGCCTGTGCGCCCGTTTCCTGCTGGAAAAACTACCCGAAAAGCTGAAAAAGTGGTAAGGAGCATGGCTCCTTACCACTTTGTTTTCGTGCATTCTTTCATCCAAATGATCGGGCTTGTTCCGGTTGTGTCTTGAATGCAGGTACGTTACAAGCCCAACCGCCGAAGAAGACCAACAAGATCATCCGTCTTGTTTTGCTCCATATCGCCATTTATCCTAATCTCATTTATGGAGCGTTTGAAGCCACCACAAAAAAGCATCTCGCCCCACCTGTAAAGCTGCATGACCGGAAACAATACGGGATATTTTTCAAGCACCCTATATCGAATTTTCAAATATCGATACGGCATAAAAATGCGTGTTAATACGTAGCAAGCTTTGCCGCCGGCCCTTTTCTGTTCAATGGCAATTCGCTGTTTCTTGCTGCCATAGGTGCCGCCCGCAAAAATAAACTGTTCCATCTCTTTTGTCAGCAGCGAGTGCTCTTGTCCCTCGAACCACACCCCGATCAGGTTCCGCACGCTGTCATAGAACCGGTCGATCCCACATTGGGATAGATAGCCCCGCACGACCGTTTCATCATAAAACCCTCGCTGCCTAAGTAAAAAAATATCCAAAAACGGACGAATTCCGCAGCCGCCGCCAGCAAAATGGTAGGACATATGTGCAAGTAAGTGGAACACAAGAAAATCGTTCTCGCTGACATATCGATATTCGGTTATTGCATCCGCATGCTCCCATACTCGGCACAACACGGCATCAATATTTGGCATGTTTTCCTGAATAGAAAAATGGAGTTCTAAGTGTATTCCGGTTTGGGAGAACAGGGACACATCATGATAATGTTTCTTCTGATCCGTGGTATAAGAAAGTTCAACGACAAGCTGTGTCACCGCCTTTTCCAGGTCTTCCTCATGGACCAATATGTCGATATCACAACTGGTCCGCATCCAGGGTTCCGGGTACAGATTGCGAATTGCCGCTCCCTTCAAAGGCATGAATGCGATTTCTGCTCGGCTCAACACCTCACAAATCCGCTCAAGCTCGTGCTCCAGCTTCACATATCGATATACCGCTGTAAACGCTGCCTGTTTCAGCTTTTTGAGCGGTTCGCTATCCGGCAAATTCAATCTGCCGAGCATGTGTCCCGCCAAATGTGCCAAATCATACCGTTCGGCAAGAACATAAATCTTCTGCAGCATTTCGGGCGTACATGCCTGCCCTATTTCCGCAGGTATTGCTTCATTGCAAACTGCAGCGCGCAATAACGAAAACAGAATTTTCTCTGGACACATTAGAACTTTCTCCAAACCATCTTGTTGACCACGCCGGTGTAAGACTGGATGAGCTTGACCACCTTAGTGGACACGTTCTCCTCCACATAATCGGGCACGGGGATGCCGTAGTCGCCGGCGTTGTTCATCTCCACGGCGGTGGCCACCGCCTGCAGCAGGCTGTCGCCGTCAATACCCGCCAGCACGAAGCAGCCCTTGTCCAGGGCCTCAGGCCGTTCGGTAGATGTGCGGATGCACACCGCCGGGAAGGGCTTTCCGATGGAGGTAAAGAAGCTGGACTCTTCAGGCAGGGTGCCGCTGTCGGACACCACCGCGAAGGCGTTCATCTGCAGACAGTTATAGTCATGGAACCCCAAAGGTTCATGCTGAATGACCCGCTTGTCCAGCGCAAAGCCGCTGGCCTGCAGGCGGTTGCGGCTGCGGGGGTGGCAGGAATAGAGGATAGGCATGTCGTATTCTTGGGCCATCTTGTTGATGGCTGTAAAGAGGCTGATAAAGTTCTTCTCCGTGTCGATGTTCTCCTCCCGGTGGGCAGAGAGCAGGATGTACTTGCCCTTTTCCAGTCCCAGTTTGGCATGGATGTCGCTGGCCTCGATCTGGTGCAGATTGTTGTGCAGCACCTCCGCCATAGGCGAACCGGTAACGTAAATGCGCTCCTTGGGCAGGCCGCAGTCAGCAAGATAGCGGCGTGCATGCTCGGAATAGCACATATTCACGTCGGAGATAATGTCCACGATGCGGCGGTTGGTCTCCTCGGGCAGGCACTCGTCCTTACAGCGGTTGCCCGCCTCCATGTGGAAGATGGGGATGTGCAGGCGCTTGGCGCCGATGACGGACAGGCAGGAGTTGGTGTCACCCAGCACCAGCACGGCATCGGGTTTGATGTCCACCATCAGCTCGTAGCTTCTAGCAATGATGTTGCCCATGGTCTCGCCCAGGTCTTTGCCCACGGCGTCCAAATACACGTCGGGGTCATCCAACTGCAGGTCGCGGAAGAACACACCATTGAGGTTATAATCGTAGTTCTGTCCCGTGTGGGCCAGAATGGTGTCAAAGTACTTGCGGCACTTGGTAATGACCGCCGCCAGACGGATGATCTCCGGGCGGGTGCCAACGATGATCAGCAGCTTCAGCTTGCCGTTGTTTTTGAAGGAAGCCATACTTAATCCTCCACTTTCTCAAAGAATGTGTCCGGGCGGTTGGGGTCGAATTGCTCGTTAGCCCACATGACCGTCACCAAATCCTCGGTATCGGACCGGTTGATGATGTTATGGGTGTAGCCGGGCAGCATGTGTACCGCCTCGATTTTCTCCCCTGACACCTCAAAGTTCAGCACATCCTCCGTGCCAATTTTCCGCTGCTGGATCAACGCCTTGCCGGCCACCACGATGAAAAGCTCCCACTTGGTGTGGTGCCAATGCTGGCCCTTGGTGATGCCGGGTTTACTGATATTCACGGAGAACTGACCGCAACCAGCAGTTTTCAGCAGCTCCGTAAAGCTGCCCCGGTCATCCGCGTTCATCTTCAGGGGGAAGGCCGCCTTTTCCCGGGGCAGGTAGCTCAAATAAGTGGAATACAGCTTTTTGGCAAAGCTACCGGCGGGGATTTCGGGCATGAGCAGGGTGGCAGGCTGGTTTTTGAACTGTTCCAGCAGGGCCACGATCTCGCCCAAAGTCACCTTGTGGGTGATGGGGGCGGCACAGTAGCGGCCACCCTCGGTCAGCACGGTGTCGATGCCGTCAAACTCGCAGCGGTGCTCTTTCCCCGCAAGGGCGCAGAGCATCTCGTCCACCAGATCGTCGATGTACAAAAGTTCCAGCTGCACCGCCGGGTCGCTGACCGTGATGGGCAGGTCGTTGGCGGTGTTGTGGCAGAAGGTGGCAACAGCCGAGTTGTAGTTGGGTCGGCACCACTTGCCGAACAGGTTGGGAAAGCGGTACACCAGCACCTTTGCCCCGGTTTCTTCGCCGTAGCCAAAGACCAGCTCCTCCCCCGCCTTTTTGCTGCGGCCGTAGTCGCTGTCATAGCGGCCGATGCAGGTGGCCTGAATGGAGGAGGAGATCATCACCGGGCAGGTGTTGCCGCAGGCCTTCAGCGTGTCCAGCAAAGTAGATGCAAAGCCGAAGTTGCCCTGCATAAACTCCTCGGGGTCCTGGGGTCGATTGACCCCAGCCAGATTGAACACAAAGTCCGCCTTTTGGCAGTAGCCGGTGAGCAGAGCCGGGTCGGTGTCGATGTCGTATTCGTAAATTTCATCAACGGCAAGGCTGGTGGTGCGGTTTTTGCCATCCCGAATGGTTTTCAGGCTCTCCACCAGATTCCGGCCCACAAAGCCCTTCGCTCCTGTCACAAGGATGTTCACAGGATCACTCCTCAAAATTAAAGTTCAGTCCCACAAAGTCCAGCGCTTGCCGATAGCGGTCAATCATCCGTGCATCGGCCGCCTTGAGTTTGTGCACGGTTCCCGGCAACCTATCCCACTTGACCAGCAACACATCAAAAATACGCATCAAATAAAGTTCGGACAACAACCTTGAAAGACTCGTATACGAGCAAAACTTGTCCCGTGTAAAGGACTTGGCGTTTCACCGGCGGTCGCATCAGCTAAATTGACTGCAACGCCATCTTTCCACAATCACTTGCCCTAACAACAAAACACACATTGCCCTATCTTTTTTTGTATTTGCCGCTGGCCCACGCCCGCTTTACCGCTAACCAAGCTTTCATATACGCGTATGCCAAGACAATCGTTGCTCCCAGCACCATCGCTATAATCAGCCCGAGCAGCACCTCATAACAGACCTTCTCATAGAGACAAACATATACTCCGCACCCCACCGAAAGAATGATCGGCCAGTGAAACGCATACGTATATGCACTGATTGAGCCAAGCCACCGCAGCGGCCGTATGGATAAACACTTTTGCAGCCACTCCATCCGGCAAATACAAACCAAGCAAATGGCAATACCTACCATACGAACAAACTCTTTCCCCGCGCCAAGCTTTGCCAGCGGGCTCCATATACCGGTAGCGTATAAGTTAATAGTGGCAAAATACAAGCCAATCATCAGCACAAGCACACATGCAAGGCGGCTGTTTATACACTTGTTAATGAACTTCCCAAAAAATGTTCTGTCCGTTTCCAACTGATAGATACAATCATAAGCCAATCCGCCCAGCATGAAGGAAACCAAATTCATGGAAAACACTGAAGAAAGGTAAACCGCCATAACCAAGTAGATCAGTTTGCTGTATTTCAAATTGCCATAAGCGCACCAGGCAAACGCCACGATCATAATGCTTCCCAACAACTCATAGCGGATCGTCCAAAAAGGCCCCACATAATCGCATCCGGAAATGAAGGGTTTAATAAAAATATTTACAAGCACATCCACAGCTTTAACAGGGAAATTATTGTAGTTAGCCGTAAAATTCAACCGTGGAGAAATCTCCATCATCTCCAGGTGATGCATTCCCCCCCACGCCATGAGACTAGCAGAAAACATAACCGCCGGTGCTACGACCTCCAGCAACTTGCCATATGTTCGCAATGGCGATACAAGCGCCCGTTCCCGCCTTGTGTAAACTTTTCTAGTAAGCAAGAAGCCGGAAAGCGCAAAAAACCACTGTACACAAAACTTGCCGTTAGTAACAACATTTAACGGTGTCGTCAGCCAGATCCTGCTAAACACTGTATTGGCATGGTCAATATAATACAGCTGCGGAACAAAAACGCAGGCAAAATGACAAAGCACGATAAAGATCGATGCAATACCACGCACTCCGTCTAAATATTCCAATCTTTCTGCGCCGTGGTGCTCGGTTGTTTCTGTTCCGTCCCGCCGTTTCTGTGTCACCATATACAAACGCCTTTTAATCTAGACGTTTTACAGGTTAACATCTGTTTTTAGCATACGATACCACACTTGTCCAGCTCATCCCGGATATACTGCAGGGAGAGCAACTTCTCCTTCACCTGCTCCACATTGAGCAGATCGGTGTTGTTGGAATTGAACTCGGTCAGGGTGTTGCGGGCGGTGTCACCATGCTGGAAATACTTGTCATAGTTCAGGCCGCGCTTATCGCAGGGCACACGGTAGAACCGCCCCATGTCGATGGCATTGGCGCACTCCTCATTGGTCAGCAGGGTCTCATACATCTTCTCGCCGTGGCGGATACCGATGACACGAATTTCGTGGTCGGGCGCAAACAGGCCTGTGTCCGCTTTGGCCAGGGTTTCGATGGTGCAGGCGGGGGCCTTCTGCACCAAAATGTCGCCGGAGGTGCCGTTTTCAAAGGCGAACAGCACCAGAACTACCGCCTCGTCCAGACTCATGATAAAGCGGGTCATGGACGGCTCGGTAATAGTGATGGGCTTGCCGGCGCGGATCTGGTCGATCCACAGGGGAATGACACTGCCGCGGGAACACATGACGTTGCCATAGCGGGTGCAGCAGATCTTTGTAGCCTCGGGAGCAACCGTGCGGGACTTCGCAACGATTACCTTTTCCATCATGGCCTTGGAGGTAC
>JAZSAP010000012.1:0-2430 GCA_045601925.1 Lawsonibacter sp. | reverse complement strand
GACTCCCAAATGGTCTTGTACTGATCCATGGCGGCGAAGTTCATAGCCTCCCACACGGGGCCGCGGGCCATGGAAGCGTCACCGATGTTGCAAACGCAGATGCCCTTCTTGTTGTTCAGCTTCTTGTACAGAGCGGAACCGGTGGAGATGGTGGCGGAGCCGCCCACGATGGCGTTGTTGGGGTAGATGCCGAAGGGCAGGAAGAAGGCGTGCATAGAGCCGCCCATGCCCATGTGGAAGCCGGTCTCACGGGCGAAAATCTCGCTCAGGGTGCCGTACAGGATAAAGCGGATAGCCAGCTCCTTGACATCCTTGGTCTCGCCCAGCTTCTGGGTGGCGCGCAGGCACTTGCCGTCCAGGAAGTTCTCCATGACGTTCATGAGCTGCTCGTCGCTCATCTTCTGGATGGTGGACAGGGCCTTGGCCAGAATCTCGGAGTGAGAACGGTGAGAGCCGAAGGCGAAGTCGTTCTCGTCCAGCAGGTAGGACTGACCCACGCAGGCGGCCTCCTGGCCGATGGACAGGTGGGCAGGGCCGGGATAGGTGTGCTCCACGCCGTTGTAAGCGCCCTGAGTCTTGATCAGGTTCAGCATGGTCTCGAACTCACGCAGGACGGTCATGTCGCGGAAGATGCGAATGAGGTCGGCCTTGGTGAAGTTCTTTTCCTTCAGCTCGTCCTTGATGGACTTGTTGTACTGGTTGACGGGGATGCTTTCGAAGGTGACTTCGCCGGCGGCGCGCACCTTTACGGGATCGACATACAGACTGTTAGGCATTGTAATTCTCCTCCTTAATTAAATGTGGAAAATAGCTTCACGGATGATTTCGGCCACGGTGGGGTGGGGGAAGACCAGCTTCTGCAGGCGGGCGGGAGTCAGCTCGGTATCCACCATCATGGTGGCGGTCATAATGATCTCGGAGGCGTAGCTGCCGACCATGTGGCAACCCACCAAACGGTTGCGGTCCTGATCCACGACCAGCTTGATAAAGCCGTTGGGATTCTCGGCCTCGGCCACGTAGCGGCCGGCGTACATCATGGGCAGCTTGACTTCCTTGGCGTTCATGCCGCGGGCCTTGGCAGCGTCCAGAGACAGGCCCACGCTGGCGACCTCGGGATCGGTGTAGATAACGGAGGGGATGACGTCGTAACGCATCTCGTCCTTCTTGCCCAGCATGTGGTTGACAGCCACCTCAGCCTCGCGGTAGGCGGTGTGAGCCAGCATGATCTTGGCGTTGCAGTCGCCCACGGCGTACACGCCGGAGACGTTGGTGCACATGTGGCGGTCGGTGATGATGGCGGCGCGGTCCATCTCGATGGACAGAGTCTCCAGACCGATGCCAGCGGTGGCGGGCTTGCGGCCGGCGGCCAGCAGGACCTTATCGCAGGCGATTTCCTTCTTCTCGCCATTCTCCTCATAGACCACGGAGCCGGACTTGATCTCCAGCACCTTGCAGGACAGCTTGAAGACCATGCCGCGCTTCTCGCAGGCTTCCTGCAGCAGAGCGCAGATCTCGGGGTCGGTGGCGCCGGCGATCTTGGGCATCATCTCGATAACGGTGACAGGCACGCCAACGCTGGCGAAGTAGTAGGCCATCTCCAGACCGATCACGCCGCCGCCGATGGCGACCATCTGCTTGGGCAGCTCGGTCAGGTCCAGTACCTCGCGGTTGGTGGTGACGAAGCCGGAGGCGATACCCTCCTTCAGGCCGGGCACGGGAGGCACCACGGTCTCGGAGCCGGAGGCGATGGTCAGCTTCTTGCCGACGTAGCGCTGGCCGTTGCACTCGATGGCAAAGCCCTCGCCGTCGCGGCCGGCGATCACGGCGTCACCGGTGATGACGGTGACTTTGTTGGCTTTCATGGTGGCGCCAACGCCGCCAACCAGGGTCTTAACGACCTTGTTCTTGCGGGCCACAACCTTGGCGTGATCGAACTTCACGTTCTCGGCGGTAACACCGAAGTCGGCGCTTTCGGTGGCGTGGCGGAACATCTTGGCGGAGTTCAGCAGGGTCTTGGTGGGGATGCAGCCCTCGTTCAGGCAGGTGCCGCCCAGAGCCTTCTTCTCAAACAGGCACACCTTCATGCCGCCCTGAGCGGCGCGCTCGGCACACAGGTAGCCGCCGGGGCCGCCGCCGAGGACCAACAGATCAAACAGTTCCATGTTTCAAATCCTCCTTTATTACTTGGCCAGCAGGGTGGTGAAGTTTTCCAGATTCTTGCACAACTCCATCATCAGGCGGGAAGCGGGAGCGCCGTCCACGGCGCGGTGATCGTAAGTGAGGGACAGGGCCATGGCGGGGTACAGCTCGATGCCGTTGGCGCCCATGCGGGGACGCTGCACGGTGGTACACACGCCGATGATACCGGTCTGGGGAGGATTGATAACGGGGGTGAAGGACTCAACACCGAAGCCGCCCAGGTTGGACACG
>JAZSAP010000011.1:0-14702 GCA_045601925.1 Lawsonibacter sp. | reverse complement strand
GGCGCTGTCACCTCCAAGGAAATTTCCGAGTGCCTGAACGAACAGACCGGCCTGTCCATCGTCAAGGCCAAGCTGGTGCTGGACGAGCCTATCAAGGCCTGCGGCACCTACAAAATCAAGGCTAAACTGGGCTACGAGGTGATCGGCACCGTCAACGTGATGGTGGTGGAGGCCTGATCTCTCCCTTTTCCAAACCATAAGGAGGTGTTTTACGCATGACCGATGAAGAACTGCTGATGCGGCAGCTGCCCCACAGTGTGGAGGCGGAGCAGGCCGTTTTGGGTTCCATGCTCATCGACTCCCGCTGCGTGCCTCAGGTCATCGAACATCTGCGCCCGGAGGATTTCTATCTGCGCCAGAACCGGGACATCTACGAGACCATCTACTCTATGTTCAGCTTCTCCGCCACCATCGACCCGGTGACGGTGCTGGAACAGATGCGCCAAAACGGCGTATATGACGAGAACAACTCCCGCAACTACATCCTGCAGCTGATGGACACCACCCCCACCGCAGCCAACGTGGGCGAGTACGTGGAAATCGTGCAGGACAAGGCGCTGCTGCGCCGAGTGGCGGAGACCGCCGACGAGGTCACCGGTCTGGTGCAGGGCGGCACTGGCACCGGTCACGACGTGCTGGAGGCGGCAGAGCAGAAGATCTATGCCCTGCGGCAGGGCCGCGCCGCCCGGGGCCTGACCCCCATTTCCAGCGTCATTCTCAACGTCTACGACCGGCTGAACGAGCTGGCCGCCAGCGACAGCGCTATCCCCGGACTGTCCACCGGCCTGGGCGATCTGGACCGGGCCATCTCCGGCCTAAACAAGTCCGACCTCATCCTGCTGGCTGCCCGCCCCGGTATGGGTAAGACCTCCATGGCCCTGAACCTGCTGCTCCACGCCGGCAAGTTCTCCGGCAAGAGCGTGGTGTTCTTCTCCCTGGAAATGAGCCGGGAGCAGCTGGCCATGCGTCTGATCTCCGGTGAGTCCTTTGTGGACAACAAAAAGCTGGTCACCGGCAAGCTGGACGAGGAGGACTGGACCCGCGTGGCCGCCGCAGCCGCGGCCCTGAACCAGACCAAAATTCTGATCGACGACGACCCCTCCCTGACCGTGGCCGACATGTACGCCAAGTGCCGCCGTGTGGAAAATCTGGGTCTTGTGGTCATCGACTACCTGCAGCTGATGCAGTCTGCCGGCGGCCGTTCCTATGCCGGCGAGAACCGCCAGCAGGTGGTGTCCGACATCTCCCGGGCCCTGAAGATCATGGCCAAGGAGCTGAACGTCCCCGTTCTGTGCCTGTCCCAGCTGTCCCGCGGACCCGAGGGCCGTACCGATAAGCGCCCCATGCTCAGCGACCTGCGTGAGTCCGGCGCCATCGAGCAGGATGCCGACATCGTCATGTTCCTCTACCGCGAGGGTTATTACAACAAGGAGTCGGAGAATCCCAACCTGGCCGAGTGTATCGTGGCCAAGAACCGCCACGGCGAGACCCGCACGGTGGAGCTGCAGTGGCTGCCCGAGTACACCACCTTCGCCGGCATCGAGCGCACCCATGAAGAGTATTGACCTGCCCCACGGCCACCGGCTGTGTGAGCAGTACAAGATGCTGCCCCGGGGCGGCACGGTGCTGTGCGCCCTGTCCGGCGGGGCAGACTCCGTGTGTCTGCTGCACTGGCTGTACACTCTGCGGCAGGATCACGGCTTCCGGCTGGTGGCCGCCCACTACAATCATCAACTGCGGGGCGCTCAGTCCGACCGGGATGAGCAGTTTGTCCGCAGTCTTGTGTCCTGCCTCCCCGATGTAGATCTGGTGGTGGAATGCGGCGATGTGGCCGCTGCCGCCGCTGAACACAGGCAGGGCATCGAAGAGACAGCCCGTGACATGCGCTATGCCTTTTTGCAGCAGGTGGCCCGGGATGTCCATGCCGACGTTATCGCCACCGCCCACAACGCAAATGACAATGCAGAGACCTTTCTGCTCAACCTCATGCGCGGCTGCGGCCTGAACGGCCTGTGCGCCATCCCGCCCCGCCGGGACAACATCGTGCGGCCCCTGTTGACCACCCCCCGCCGGGACATCGAGGACTATCTCGCCGCACACGACCTCCCCCACGTGGAGGACGGCTCCAACGCCGACCAGCACTATACCCGAAATCGGGTGCGGGCCCGGCTGCTGCCCCTGCTGGTGCAGCTGTCCCCCGGCGTGCTGGACCGCATGACCCAAACCATTGCCCGGCTGCGGCTGGACGAAGAATACCTGTCGGAACAGGTGAAGAGCCTGTTTCCACAGGCCGAATCCACACACGGCGGTCTGTGTGTGGATTCCGGGGCGGTTGCCGCCCTGCCCGATTCCATCGCCGTGCGCGGCCTGCGCCTGCTGTTGGAGCAGTTGACCGGCACCGGCCGTTGCTCCGCCGCCCATCTGCAGGCGGTGCTTGACCTGTGCCGCAGCAGCGACCCCTCCGCCCAATGCTCCCTGCCGGGCGGCGTCACCGCCCGGCGGGTCTATGACAGGCTGGAACTGGTGCGGCAGACAGAATCCGTCTGCGGCCAGGTGGAGATCACCCACGCCGTCTACGCCGGTCAGCCCCACGAGCCCTTTGTCTTTTACCTTGCATCGGACCATCGGCCCATCCCCCGCCCCCGGAAAACCGGTGACCGGCTGACCCGTCCCGGCCGTCCCGGCAAGGCGGTGAAAAAGCTGATGATCGATGAAAAGATCCCCCGCCACCTGCGCCATGCGCTGCCTGTGCTGGATTGCGGCGGTCAGGTGGCCGGCGTAATGGGCCTCGGTCCGGATGCCGCGTTTCTTCCAACCGTTGGCCAGCCCTGCTGGCTGGTCCGGTTCACCCCACATACAGAAAGGAAATAAGTGCCATGATGGAACAGGATATTTTGGAAGTTCTCTTTACCGAAGAACAGCTTGACCAGCGCGTGAGCGAAATCGCCGCCGAGATCAACCGGGACTACGCGGGCAAGAAGCTGATCCTCATCAGCGTGCTGCGCGGCTCCTTTGTCTTTATGGCCGATCTGGTGCGCAAGATCGAGCATCCCTGCCTGATTGACTTCATGTCCGTGTCCTCTTACGGCAAGGGCAGTTCCTCCTCCGGTCAGGTGCAGATCACCAAGGACCTGTCCGAGGATATCACCGGTCTGGACGTCATCGTAGTGGAGGATATTCTGGACTCGGGCAACACCCTGAGCTATCTGCTGCGGCTGCTGGAGCAGCGGCACCCCGCCTCCATCCGCCTTTGTGCCCTGCTGGACAAGCCTGACCGCCGGGTCAAGCCGGTGGACGTCCACTACTCCGGTTTCACCATTCCCGACGCCTTCGTGGTCGGCTACGGTCTGGACTACGCGGAAAAATATCGCAATTTGCCCTACATCGGTATTCTCAAGCCGGAAATCTACTCATAATATAAGGTGCCGCAGCTTTTGGCTGCGGCACTTTTCAAAGCATCTGCAATTCTCTGCACGTATCCTGTATGGTCTTTTGCGGCAAATAGACTCCCGCCAGTTCCATGAGCTGGGCAAGGGTCAGACTGCGCCCCGCCGCCACCATGGGATGCCCCATCCACTTGCCGAACCGCCGACGAAAGACGGCGGCAGAGCGTGGGTCGTCCAGCAGTTCCCCCACGGTAATTCGATTATTTCTTAAATCCAAACCGATCACCTCCACCACTATCCTATGCACGCACTCCCCGGGATTGCCGGGAGAAAGGATCTCTCATGAAAGAAAAAAAGTCCCCCGGTTTGCTGGGGCAGGTCCGACACGCTCTGCGGCACAAGCGCTCTGTCACCGTAGTCTACCTCACCCTGCGGCTTTTCGTCATCGCCACCATGGTGGCCCAGTTTTTCAACGGCAACTTTGAAAACGTGTTTTTGTGCCTGCTGACGCTGGTGCTGTTCATCCTGCCCGCCACACTAGAGCGCAAACTGGATATCGAGCTGCCGGACACCCTGCAGATCATCATTCTGCTGTTCATCTTTGCTGCGGAGATTTTAGGCGAGATTCAGTCCTTTTACACCACCTTCCCCTATTGGGATGCTCTGCTGCACACCCTCAATGGTTTTTTGTGCGCTGCCATCGGCTTTTGTCTAGTGGACCTGTTCGACCGGTCGGAGCGGTTCTCCCTGACCCTGTCCCCGGCCTTCATGGCCATCGTGGCCTTTTGCTTTTCCATGACGGTGGGCGTTTTGTGGGAATTTTTCGAGTTCTTCATGGACAAAATTTTTCTGCTGGATATGCAGAAGGACACCATCGTGTCCATCATTTCCTCCGTCACCCTGGATCCGGCCAATGCCAACAACGCCGTGATCATCGGTCCCATCGTGGATGCCACCATCCACACCCCCGCCGGGCCTATCCCGCTGGAACTGGGCGGGTATCTGGACATCGGCCTTGTGGATACCATGACCGACCTGATCGTTAATTTCGCCGGCGCGGTGATTTTTTCCATCATTGGTTATTTCTACGTCAAGCAGCGGGGGCGCGGCCGTTTTGCCAGCCGCTTCATTCCCCGTATTCTGTCCCAGCGGCACGAAGAGGAAGAATAATTCACGCTCTGCCGGACATACTGACACCATCACTTGTATGGAGGTGTCAAACATGACTTGCAACAACAACATCAAATGTACCGTTTCCACCTGCGTCCACCACAGCAAGGAGAGCAACTGCTGCTCCCTGTCCCAGATCCAGGTGGGCTGCACCGCCGCCAGTCCCACCGACTGCCGCGGCACCGAGTGCGTGTCCTTCAGCATGCACAAGAACTGATTTGCCCATAAAAAATGCACGGATGCGCTGCATCCGTGCATTTTTGTTTTATACATGTAATCCGTAAAAACCCATCAGGGCAAGGCCCATCAAACCCGCCGTGATCAATTCGATCGGAAAGCCCCGGAACCGCTTAGGGCAACTTTCAAAGCTGGCCTGATCCTGCATCCCGGTGAAGATGACCAGTACCAGCAGCACGCCCACGCCGGAGGCAAGGGAGTACAAAAAGGTCTGCCCAAAGGTGTAATTGCGCATGGTGATGATATAGGCCGCGCCCATTACCGAGCAGTTGTAAAGGCTGTAGGACAAATGGTCCCGCACGTAGGCGTACAGGCCGGGGAAAAATGCACCCAGCAGCTTGCGCAGCACCCAGATCACGCCCGGCACCAGCAGGGCATACACCAGTAGCCGCAGGTGGCCAAAACCAAAAAATTCCAGCACGAAGCGGTTGATGAGCCAGGCTGCCATGGCGTTGAACACCATGACCAGCGTAATGCTCACGCCCATGCGCCAGGCAGAATTCTCCGAGGAGGTTGCAGAGGCAGGCCAGCCCATACCCATGCATCGGACCAGCACCATATTTTCCGCCAATATGGCGATCAATACCAAACCAATGGCCTGAATCATAGCTGCATCCTCCCTCCTTTACACGTCGCCGTCCACAAACTCGATGTCACTGGCATCCAGTCGCGAAATAATATAGAGCGCCTTGTTTACACCGGCGGTGATGGCCCGGCTGGTGTCGGTGGCGCCGCTGACGGCATCCACCGAATTCCACCCCGTATCACGGATAGTGCCGGACATGCCGATGTATCGGTCCAGGAACCCCCGCTCCAGCGCCATGCCACCGATGACGGCGTGTTCGCTGTTGGCCGTGACGCTGATGCCGGTCACTTCGCCATTGACGTTGACGCCCACCACAAGGGTCATCATGCCGCCAAAGCCCTGGACTTCGACCTCCACTGCGTGTCCGATCAGTTCGTTCCCGTTATAACCGGCCATGATGGACAGGGCATCCTCCGCCAGGTAGGGCGTTTCGGTCAGCACCTGTGCCTGGGGCATCACCTGCTCCAGCAGCTGCTGCATACGCTGATTCTCGTTTTCCACGATGATCTGTCCGGTCAGGCCGTACACGGCCCACACACCGGCCACCGTCACCGCAATGGTGATGCACAGTGCGGCCGCCTGCTTGGCCACCCGAGGCAGGCGGTCCAGCGCTTTTTCGGTGGTATTTGCCTGTCCCCGTTTCGGCAGGACCGGTTTCAGACGCGCCAGACGCGCCAGCTGACGGCGCAGCCAAAGCTTGCTTTCGGTCATGGGAGGCAGCCCAAATCTGCGGGGCAGACCGATCCGGTCCAGCAGCCACACGCAGCAATTCATGGTCAAAATGGAGAAGCCCACTCCATCTGGATAAGACCCGAAGGTGCGCAGCACAACGGTCAGCCCGCCGCAGCACACACCGAACAGCATCTGCCCCCGGGGGGTGACCGGGGACGTGGCGTAGTCCGTTGCCATGAAAATAGCACCCAGCAGCAGGCCGCCGCTGAACACGTTATAGGCCATCCAATCCAGTCCCTGCTGTCCCGCGGGGGGGAACAGTCCGGTCAGCAGGGCGACCGTGCCGATAAACAGCACCGGAATGCGCCAGGAGATGACCCGGCGGCACAGCAGATACACACCACCCAGCAGCAGCATGGCACCGGCCACTTCGCCCATGGCGCCGCCGTGCTGACCCAGTAGCATTTGGCCCAAACTGTACGGCGGCAGCTTTCCCACATGGAGATAGGCCATTGGGGTGGCGGCGCTGACCGCATCTGCCGCGTTGAGCAGACCGGGGCGCACCAGCGCCTCCGTCCACGAGGTCATCATCCCCGGGAAGGACAGCAGCAGCATGCGGCCCGCCAGGGCCGGATTCATAAAGTTTTTGCCCAGACCGCCGTAGAACTGCTTGACCACCACGATGGCGAAGGCACCGCCCAGCACCGGTGCCCAGTAGGGGGCGGTAACGGGCAGGCTCATGGCCAGCAGCAGGCCGGTCACACAGGCAGACAGATCCCCGATGGTGTTGGGGCGTTTCATCAATTTACAGTACAGCGCCTCAAACCCCATGCAGGACATCACGCTGACCGCCGCCAGCAGCAGCGCACGCACGCCAAACAGATATGCGCCCATCAGCAGGGCGGGGGTCAGCGCCACCAGCACGTCCAGCATGATGGTGTCCACGCCGGCATGATCCTTGATACTGGGGGAAACGGGGTGCTTGGTATGCCGATAACTCATACTTCCCTCTCCTCCCCCTGCACGATATTTCTCGCCTGGGCCATCCGCTCCACCAGCGGGATATGGGCCGGGCAGATATAGCTGCAGCAGCCGCAGGCCATGCAATCTTCCGTGTGCAGACGTGCAAGCTCCGCCGGGTCGCCGCCCAGCTTCAATTCCTTTGCCACCAGAATAGGCATCAGGTGCATGGGACACACCGCCACGCACCGGCCGCAGCGGATACAATCCCGTTCAGGCTTGCGCTGGCCCTGCTCCCAGTTCAGCAGGCAGATGACTCCGTTGGTGCTTTTCAGTATGGGTGTATTCAGATCCGTCTGGACCCTTCCGGTCATAGGTCCGCCGGTCAGCACCCGGGCTTCCGGCTCCCGCAGACCGCCGGCCGCCTGGATCAGATCGGCCACGGAAATTCCGACGGGTACCCACAGGTTGCGGGGCCGGACCACCGCTCCGCCGCCCACGGTCACCACACGGTGGGTCAGGGCGCGCCCCTGGGCCACCGCCTGATAGACGGCATAGGCCGTGGCAGCATTGAACACCACACAGCCCACGTCGATGGCCACCCCCTCGGAGGGGATCTCACGGCCGGTCACTGCCTTGACTACCTGTTTCTCGCTGCCCAGGGGATAGCGGGACGCAACTGCACACACACGGCAGTCGATTCCCCGGCGGCGGGCGGTTTTTTCCAGCCCCTCCACGGCGTTGAGTTTGTTGCCCTCCACCGCAATCACGCCGTGCTTGGCCCCGGCAGCCTTCTGCAGGATGCTCAGGCCGGTCAACACCGCTTCGCTGCGTTCCAGCAGCAGACGGTGGTCGGCGGTGATATACGGCTCGCTCTCGGCCGCATTCACAATGACAGTTTCCACATGACCCCGCGCGGCACGCAGCTTGTCTGCCGTGGGGAAGGCCGCACCGCCCATGCCCACGATGCCGCAGGCGGCAATGCGCTCCACAAGGTCCGTTTCAGACATTTCCTGCCAGTTTTCGGCGGAAAACTCCTGCTGCCAAAGGGTGTCGTTTCCATCATTCTCGATCACCACAGCGGGACACACACCGCCCCAGGGATGGGGCCGATCTTCAATGCCCGCCACCCGGCCGGACACGCTGGCATGGATGACCATATCTTCACTTTTTGCCACGGGCTGGCCCAAGGCCACCGTGTCCCCGGCCGCCACCAGCGGCGTGCACGGCTCCCCGGCATGCATGCGCAGGGACAGCGCCACCTGTTCCGGCTGTACGTCGGGCAGGGCCAGCTGCTTGCGCCGGCTGCCCTCTTTCCGGCCCTCCAGATGGATGCCGCCGAATATCGAATGAACCATGTGTTCACCTCCACACCGGGTGCAAAAGTCCCGGTTGTACATTACAATTCATTTTATATGATAATCCAACCCCGCCATTCTGTCCAGTTTTAAATTGTGAATTTTCTCCTCCTGGCGGGAAATTGTCGGAAATTCGTGTTTTTGGTTGACGCAGTAGAAAAAGGACTGTAAAATAGAGTCAAGATAACACAGACGGAGGATTTTACCTATGTCAACTCAACAGGACACCCCCCGCCGCAGCGATGTGATCCGCTGCGAATACTGCGGTGAAGACTACTCTGTCACCTATCGCAAATGCCCGTTCTGCGATGATATGGCCGGGCGGACCACCTCCCACCCCGCCCCCCACAGCGGCAAGGGCGGCAAACGGCAGGCCAGTGCCCCCCGCAGCGGCGCACCCATGGAGCCGGTTCGCATCATCGGCTATGCCCTGGGCATCATTCTGATCATCGCCGCCATCTATATCGTCTACACCATGCTGGCCCCCCTGTTCGGCGGCCGCGGGTCCGTTGCCTCCTCTTCCGACCCGCAATCGTCGGTCAGTACCTCGGTGTCCGTCTCCCAATCCCAGCCGGACGTCAGCACCTCCACCCCCGACGTCAGCGTTCCCGACCCCGGTGTCAGCACCTCCGCTCCCGGCGTGATCACCCCGGTGGTCAAAACCACCGCTATCGCCCTGAGTACCACCGACTTCACCCTCAAACCTGACGAGACCCACAAGATCGTGGCCGCCCTCACCCCCGCCAACAGCGACGAGGCCGTGGTTTGGACCAGCAGCGACACCTCCATCGCCACCGTCGGTGCGGACGGCAGTGTAACCAACGTCAACACCGGTTCCGCTCAAAAGGTGGTCACCGTCACCGCCACCTCCGGCAGTGTGTCCGTCCAGTGTACCGTGCGCTGCAAACCCGGCAGCAGCGGCACCGCCACGCCCACTACCCCCACCACACCCAGTACCACCCCCGTGGCATCCGGCACCGTGGGCATCATCAACAGCGACGGCGTGCGCATCCGCACCGCCCCCGTCACCGGCGAGGTGCAGGACACCGGCTACGCCAATTCCGAAGTCACCATCCTGGAGCAGACCTCCGATGGGTGGTACAAGATCCGCTACAATGTCGGCAACGGCCAGACCAAGGACGGCTACATCTCCGCCCAGTTTGTCACCGTCAAATCCCATTGATCTCTTGCAGCCGCGGCACCGTAGTGCCGCGGCTGCTTTTTTTGCGGCGCACTATGCAAAAGCGCCGTTTCCTGCTATAATAAGAATAAGAAGTATTGCCACGCGCACGAAGGGAGATTGTATATATGAAGCTTACCTTTTTCGGCGCTGCCCGGGCCGTAACCGGCAGCTGCTATTGTGTGGAAGTAGGCGGTAAAAAGATACTCATCGACTGCGGCCTGCAGCAGGGCCGGGACGAGCATGACAACAATGCTTTGGACTTTGCTCCAAGCTATATCGACTACGTCATTGTCACCCACGCCCACATCGACCACTCCGGCCGCATCCCCCTGTTGGTGCGGCAGGGTTTCCGCGGCCCCATCTTCGCCACCCGGCTGACCGCCCGTCTGTTGGGCATCATGCTTCGGGATTCCGCCCACATCCAGGAAAGCGACGCCGAGTGGGAGAACCGCAAGGCACAACGGGCGGGAAAAGCAGCTGTGGAACCCCTCTATACCTTGGCCGATGCGGAGCAGGCCCTGGAACAGCTGGTCACCTTTGAGTACGGGCAGACCTTTGACCTATGCCCCGGTGTCCGGGTGCGCTTTGCCGACGCGGGGCATCTGCTTGGCTCTGCCTGTGTGGAACTGTGGCTGACCGAGGACGGCGTGGAGCGCAAGCTGGTCTTTTCCGGTGACATCGGCAACGTGGACCAGCCTGTCATTCGTGACCCCCAGCCATTGGACAGCGCCGATTACGTGGTGATGGAGTCCACCTACGGCGACCGCAGCCACGAGCCGCCGGAAAGCTACACCGGCGCCCTGGCCCAGCTCATCGACGACGTGTTCGCCCGGGGCGGCAATATCGTCATCCCCTCCTTTGCCGTGGGCCGCACCCAGGAGCTGCTTTATTTCCTTCGGGAGATCAAGAACGATGGCCTTGTGAAAAGCTGTCCCGACTTTGAGGTGTGCGTGGACAGCCCCCTGGCTGCCGAAGCCACCAAAATCTACGCCGGCGACCTGCGGGGTTACCTGGACGAGGAGGCGATCCGGCTGGTGCAGGCGGGGGACGCACTGTTCTCCTTCCCCGGTCTGCGGCTGGTGCAGACCAGCGATGAGTCCAAGCTGCTGAACATGGACGGCAAGTCCCGCATCATCATCTCCGCCTCCGGCATGTGCGATGCCGGCCGTATCCGCCACCACCTCAAGCACAATCTGTGGCGCAAGGAATGCGCCGTGGTCTTTGTTGGTTATCAGGCAGAGGGGACCCTGGGCCGCCGTCTTTTGGAGGGTGCCAAGTACGTCAAGCTGTTTGGTGAGGAGATTTCCGTCAACGCCCGCATCATCAACTTCAAGGGCCTTTCCTCCCACGCCGACCGGGAGCATCTGCTGGCCTGGGCCGAGCAGTTCACCCCCAGGCCCCGGCACGTTTTCGTCACCCACGGCGACAACGAGGTTTCCCAGCACTTTGCCGCCGCCTTGACCGAGCGAGGGTTTGATGCCCACGCCCCGCTATATGAAGAGGTCTACGACCTGGCCGCCGGTCGGATGCTGGCCCCCGGCGTGGTGCTGGAACCCAAGCGCACCGCCGGCGGTGCCTCCGCCCCCTCCCCCGCCTTCCGTCGGTTGGAGCAGGTGGGCAAACTGGTTGTGGAGGTCATTGCCCGCAGCCGCGGCCGCAGCAACAAGGACCTTGCCAAGCTGGCCGACCAGCTTAAGGCCCTGCTGGACAAGTGGGATAGCTGAACGCACCACAAAAGAGAAACAAGAAATGAGGAGCCTTTCCATGAACATCCACCGCCCCACACTCAAGGCACAGGCACGGCAGGCCATGGCTGCCGCCCGCCCCCGCGCCTTTGCCATGACCCTTTTCTATCTGCTGCTGACCGCCGGGGTCAGCATGCTGGTCAACCTATTTTTCCTTGACCCCCTGACCCGGTTGGCCGAGCTGGTCCAGGCCGGTCTGGACATCCCCCGCGCCCTGGGGCTGGCCCTGTCCGAAACGGGCGGTATGGGCCTGTTCGTCCACATTTTGGTCCTGATCGCCGTGGCGGTGCTGGACTTTGGCTACCATCTGTGGTGCCTTGGCACCACCCGGGGCGGCATCGGTGAGTGGCGCGACCTGTTCGGCGGTTTTTCCATGGTGGGTCGAGTCCTGCTGCTGCGGTTGGTGGTCATCACCTATAGCTTTATCTGGTACATGGTTTCGACCATGCTGGCCATGGTGGTGTCCGGCGTTGCCATGTTCGTGGCACCCTTCGGTATCCTGTCCGCCATTCCCATCTTCGCCGCCGCCATCGGTTTTTTCTTCTGGAAAGTCCTGCACTACAGCATGGCCGACTTCTGCCTGATGGATGCGCCGGACAAGGGCGTGTTCCACGCCGTGACCCAAAGCCGCCTGCTGATGCGGGGCCACTGCGGACAGTTCCTGCTGCTGGTTTTGTCCTTCTTTGGCTGGTGGCTGCTGGGCTTTGCCATCCAGCTGGTGGCGGAGGGTATCCTACTCGTCGCCATCGGCGGCCCGTGGCTGCTGACGGGCGACGTGTACGGCGCCATGACCGCCGTGGCTACCCTGCCCCTGGCGGGAATTGTCGCCTCCCTGCTGTACTGGCCCTTTTCCGCCTGGCTGACCCCCTACCAGACCATGACCAAGTGCTGCTTCTACAACGCCCTGCGTTCCGGCACACCGCAATAAGCGATAAAAACGCCCCCATCTTTTAAGATGGGGGCGTTTTTCCGTTATCAGGCTTTGACGAAATTCAGTTGGTCTGACATCCTTAGGCCAAAAACGAGTTTTAACGGTTTACAGTTTATTTATGGACATTTTCTCCATTTGCGGGTACAATACTATCATCACCTCAATAAGGAGGCGCGATTATGCGTGGTATCTCCCGGCTGCTGAGCCGTTTTTGTTACAATCACCCCAACTTCGCCATCCCCAACCTGATGAAGTACGTTGTCTTCGGCAACGCCATCGTGTGGTTGCTGGACATGATTTCCGGCGGGTTGGCCTCGTACTGGCTGTCCTTCGTCCCCGGCGCGATTTTTCAGGGGCAGGTGTGGCGGCTTGTCACCTTTGTGTTCGTCCCCTCGTTCTCCGACCTGCTGTACTTGGCCTTGTCCCTGTTCATGTATTATTTCCTGGGCACTCAACTGGAACGAATCTGGGGCAGCACCCGGTTCACCGTCTACTATCTGCTTGGCACGGCGCTGACCGCCCTGTGCGGCCTGCTTCTTTGGTTCACGCCGTTCCGCTTCTGGGCGGTAATTGATATGGGATATGTGAACCTGTCCCTGTTTTTGGCCTTTGCCACCCTGTTCCCGGATATGCAGTTTCGCATCTATTTCCTCATCCCCATCCGGGGCAAGTGGCTGGCGCTGGTGTATGTGATTTTGATTGGCCTTGACGTGTTCAAATACATGGCCCTTGGCCACTATCTGCTGGCGCTGACTCCGGTGATCTCCCTGCTGAACTGGCTGCTGTTTTTCTGGGAGGATCTGTTCCGCAGCAAACGGCCCGCCCCCGTGCAGGTCCGGCGCAAGTCCACCCAAAAGCCGGTGGACCTGCGGGCCGCGCAGAAGCAGGTGCAGGAGCAAAAAGGTTATCTCCACAAGTGCGCCGTGTGCGGCATCACCGACGCGGACGACCGGAATATGGAGTTCCGCTATTGTTCCAAGTGCGAGGGATATTACTGCTACTGCGCCAACCACATCAATAACCATACGCATGTGCAATAGTCCCATAAATCGGACACCAAAAGCACCCGTTCCGGTCGGAGCGGGTGCTTTCGTTCTCCCCCTTGCGCCGCAGCACTTCCCGGCTACGCAGTTGAGTAGAAAAACATACTAAAATCACTCAATCGCGTAGCAATTTTGTCG
The DNA here is from genome assembly GCA_045601925.1 of Lawsonibacter sp. GTDB lineage: Bacteria > Bacillota > Clostridia > Oscillospirales > Oscillospiraceae > Lawsonibacter. The sequence goes on along the minus strand of JAZSAP010000011.1, from coordinate 1,293 downwards.
GCACGGCAAGGCCATAGCGACACACGCGCTGCGAGGTCTAGCCTGCAGTACAGCTTCCGGGTCCCCGCCGTACTTCTTCCGGGCCTTGCGCCGCGCTGCGTCCAAGGCGTCCACCACAAAGCGGTACACACTCACGCCCTGCAGGTCTGCAAGCAGCTGAATTTCTTCCGCTACTTCAATAGGCAGTTTCGCCCCCACCAGTTTGCGCCGTTTTCCATCGGTACGCCTGTCGCTGCGTCTGCGGTCCTCTGCGCGGCCTTTTGCGGCCGCCATACCCTCCAATGCCTCCAAGGCTATCCTGCGCTCACAGACGAAGCTAGGCAGCTTCTCTATGGCCTCTACGGCCGCCTGGTAGGCCCTGCGCTCATCTGCAGACATGGCCACACGCCCCCGCTCTGCTCGTCCCATTTTCCCCACCCCCTTTCATCGAACCTCCGTTCGATTGTACCGCAGAACCAGGAGCAACGCAACCCCGCCGCAGCGGACAACCCCGGCCCCGGGGGCCAAGCGCGGCGGCGGAGCCGTGAAAGGCGCGGCCTTGCCGCGCCCTGCCGCCGCGCGCCCCCCGGGGGGAGGAGCAAGGGGAAAAGCGCGCCCGGGGGGAACCGGCGACCCGGACGGAGGCGACACGGGGGCCGCAAGGCCGCAGCCAAGCAAGGCCGGCCCACCCGACACAGGGCCGGCCGCAGACAGGCAAGGCCGCAGCAACACCGGGAGCCAACCGGGCCGGGGGCCGAGCCGCCGAGGGGCCGCAGCCACCGGCGCAGCGAGGCAGCCGGGGGGCAGGCGCGCCCCGCAGCGACGGGCGGCGCAATGCCCGATAGGCAAGGCAGCGACCGCGCCCTAGCAAGGGAGCGGTGCGCCAAAGGCGCAGCCGCAGCGCGGGCCGACCGAGGCGCGCGCGTATTGTGCGCGCCCGGACGGAGCCGCAGCCATTACTGCGCCGCATACCTTTAGGCCCCGAGCATACCGCGCAGGGGCAGCCGGCCGCCAAGTCGGGGGCCGAGGTGTCCGTCCCGAGGCCCCCACGCAGCCGGCCGGCCCCCTCCCGCAACCTGCCTAAAAAAGGGGGCGTTATCGCCGCCCCCAAGGTCCCGCTTTTCCCCATGGGTTCCACACGATACCCTGTTCTGCGTAGTAGTCCGCCAGGTACTCAATGATAGCCTGGTCAATGGCTCGCGGGTCCATCAGTTCTTCCACGCGGTCGTTAAGTATGGTCCCATGGGCTACCGCGTGGCAGTCCGCGCACAGGGTTATGAGGTTTTCCGGGTTGTTCGTGCCGCCCAAAGACCG
>JAZSAP010000010.1:0-2086 GCA_045601925.1 Lawsonibacter sp. | reverse complement strand
CATCTTGGCGATGACAGCGGCCATCTGGGCACGGGTAACAGTGCCCTTGGGGTCGAACTTGCCGTCGGAGCCAGCGAACAGGCCCAGACCGGCGGTGATCTCAACGGCTTCCTTGTTGACGATCTCAGCATCGTCAGCGAAAGCCGCGCTGGAACCGACGACCATCATGCCCAGCAGCATAACGGAAGCCAGAGCCAGACTCAGAGCGCGCTTCAGGTTTCTCATGGATATTTCCTCCTTTAAATTTGTGAGTGGGTAGCTTTCGCTCCCTTTTCTCTGTGTGTACTATAACGCAACCCCCTAAGACCGTCAATAGGTTTTCACGATATGTAACACAACTGAAATATTTCCGAAATCTTGTGCCTGTCACAAGGTCCGGACACAGATATAGACGCAGGAAAATAAATTTTGTTCCTGGGGGGAACATTTATTTTGCGCAGGGTATTTCGCCCGGGAGTAATTCGGGATAGTTTCGCCCTGCGGGGAGACGTACTTTGCCCACGGCGGCAAAGTAGGCAAACGCCACCGGGGTTTGTGTGGGATGAGATTGGACACTACGTGTCTGCATCTCATACACACTACACCCCGGACCCCAAGGATACGGCTCGTAAGCGGAAGCCGTTCCGTGCGTCCGGCGCACCGTTGACGACACCACGTCGCTTCTTTAGGCTGCCGCCCTGCCAAGCAGCAATCAGGTTTTACTCCTACCGCACAAACGCGCCTGCTGCGATGGGTATTTCGTTCCCGCTGTGCAAGCCGGCGGGAGGTCGATAGACAGAAAGAGTTACAGATGGCACGAAGTGCGGCAGCCTAATCGGCGCTGAACCGGTCAGAGGTATCCGCCGGCCGTGTGGGTGTGACCTCACGGATACCACCCAAAGGAAGTACATAGAAACCATGGGTTTCTATGCGCCCTTTTCGTGTCTTTTGTGGCGTTACAAAAGACACCCGCCCGGGGGCGGAATATTCCCCATCCCGCCCCGCAGGGCGAAACCCTCTTGGCAAAAACCCGCCGGGGTGCGGATGCACCTCGGCGGGTTCGTTGTACATTATATAATGTTACACTTCCATGATGACGGGCAGGATCATGGGGCTGCGCTTGGTCTTTTTATAGAGATACTCGCTCAACTCGTTTTTAATGGTGGACTTTACGGCGGACCAATCGGTGGCATAGCGGGTATCCATATTGAACACCGCCTCGGCCGCCACACGGCGCAGTTCGTCCATCAGCTCCTCCGACTCCTTGACGTAGATGAAGCCGCGGGTGATGATGTCCGGGCCGGAGACCAGGGCGCCGTCCTGGCCGGACATGGCAAGCACCACCACCAGCATACCGTCCTGAGCCAAATGACGGCGGTCACGCAGCACCGCACTGCCCACGTCGCCCACGCCGTAGCCGTCCACGAAGACCTGACCGGCGGTAACAGTGCCGGCCAGCTTGGCACTATCCTTGGACAGTTCGATGACCCGGCCAATGTCGCTGATGATGACGTTCTCGCCGGACATGCCCATCTCACGGGCCAGAGCGGCGTGCCGCTGGAGCATGCGCTGCTCCCCGTGGACGGGGATGAAGAACTTGGGTTTGACCAGAGCGTGGATGATTTTCAGTTCCTCCTGACAGGCGTGGCCGGACACGTGCAGGGGCAGGCTGCGCTCGTTGACTACGTCGGCACCCTTGCGGCACAGCTCGTTGACCACGTTGCCGATAGCGTTCTCGTTGCCGGGGATGGCGCTGGCGGAGATGATGATGCGGTCGCCGGGCATGATGTCCACCTGCCGAGGGGTGGAGAAGGCCATGCGGCTCAGGGCGGACATAGTCTCCCCCTGACTGCCGGTGGTGACGATACAAACTTTATCCTTGGGCAGGCCCTTGATTTTGGCAGGGTCCACCACCACGCCCTCGGGAATGTTCATGTAGCCCAGTTCCGCCGACACACGCATGGCGTTTTCCATGCTGCGGCCGGTGACGGCTACCTTGCGCCCGTAGCGGGCGGCCACGTCGATGATCTGCTGCATGCGGTCCACGTTGCTGGCGAAGGTGGTGACGATGATGCGCTCCTCACAGCCACGAAACAGCGCGTCGAAG
>JAZSAP010000009.1:0-4778 GCA_045601925.1 Lawsonibacter sp. | reverse complement strand
CATCGCCTTTAACGAGCACTTCACTTCCCTGGTCTCCCGCACCGGCGTGCGCGCCCTGACCGAGGACACTCTGATCGTCAACTCTCGCTTCTTTGGCAGCGACCCCAACAAGGTACCCAAGACCGCCCTGTCCGTTGGCGTTGGCACCGTGTGCGACTCCAAGCAGGTGCTGCTGCTGATCAACGGTCACAACAAGGCCCGCGCGCTGAAACACTGCGTGGAGGGCGGCGTGGATCACGCCTGGACCATCAGCGCCCTGCAGATGCATCCCGATGGCATCGTGGCCTGCGATGAGGCCGCCTGCGGCGAGCTGAAGGTTGACACCTACAATTACTCCAAGAAAATCTACAAGGGCGAGAAGTAATCATTTTACAGAAAAAAAGGCGGCAGAGAGGATACCCTCTCTCCCACCTTTTTATTGTTTAATTCTTCTGAGAGCCAATAGGACTTACAATACTGTAGCCAACGTTTACCAGATGGTCTGCCACACGCTCAAGGCCGGCCACGATGGAGGAAAAATAGGGACTGACCTCCATATTGCAGTTGCCGTCAGCAAGGCGTGCAAAGTGGTGGGCCGTAAGCTCTTTCTTCATCCCGTCAATGGTATCTTCCAGCGCAGACAGTTCCGGCAGTCTGTCCCGATTCAGGTTATCGAACACATCCTTGGCAAGGGCCAGCATCTGCATGACCAAACCGCGCATTTTCTCAACGCCGCTGCGGCCCGTTTCGGAGAAGCTGAATTTTTTGGCAGCCATTTCCGCCGCGATCTCATAGAAGTTTTCGGCGTGGTCGCCAACACGTTCCAGATCGTTCAGCACGTGGAAGTAGGCACCGATCACACGCTCATCGCTTTGCTCCACAACGGCAGAAAGCTTGATCAGGAATCGTGTCAGCGCACCGTTGGTAAAGTCAATGGTCGCCTCATTTTCCGCGATCTTCTCACCGTTTGCAAGGTCATCCGCAAAAGAAAGGGCGATGTTCTCCTCTACCAGAGTGAACATATAGTCCATTTCTTTCTTCACCTGCATCAGGGCAACAGACGGCGCGGTCAGCAGTCGGTCATCCACAAACTTGAGTGTACGAACCGCCTGTTCCTCTTCCTTGTCCCGGATAACACGCTGGGAGTACTTCACCAACCGGGACGCGAAGGGCAGCAGAATGCAGGTCGTGGTTACGTTAAAAATCACGTGGAACAGGGACACCCGCATCTGCAGGGACATGGGGTCGCTTCCGGGGAAACAGGAGACCAACAGGTCGATCACCGGCCCACCGAACAGCAGCAGGATAACCGCAAACAAAGCGGTGCCGATCACATTGAACGTAAAGTGGATCAGCGCCACACGCTTGGAGTTCGCATTTGCGCCCATTGAGGCCAGCAGCGCGGTCACACAGGTACCGATGTTAGCGCCCAGCACGATGAACAGAGCATAATCAAGGGTCAGAATTCCGGTACCGACCATAGTGATGACTACACCAGTGGCCGCGGAGGAACTCTGGATCAGGGCGGTAAACAGCGCACCGATCAGAATCAAAAGCAGCGGAGAGCCAATGACAGAGAAAATACCCTGAAACATGGTTTCGATCAGCGGATTTCCAAAGGCTTGCTCGCTGCTCATGATGTTCAGACCCACAAAAATCAGGCCCAAACCGCTGCACAGCAGACCCGCCAGCTTGATTTTTTCCTTTTTGAAGAAGCCAAGCATCACGCCCGCAAAGGCGAACAGATACATCAGCATATCAAAATAATCATTTTTCAATGCCACCAAAACGCCGGTAATAGTGGTACCGATGTTGGCACCCATAATAATGGGCGTGGCCTGCATCAGCGTCATAACGCCGGCATTGACCAGACCGATGACCATGACCGAAGTTGCCGAAGAGCTTTGAATGATCGCGGTCACACCGGCACCGATTCCCACGCCGGAAAAGCGGTTGTTGCTGATGCGGCCAAGCAGCCGCTTCATTCCCTCACCGGCAGACTTTTCAAGGGCGTCGCTCAAAAAATTCATGCCGACAATAAACACACCAACGCCGGCAAGCAGCCAAATCAGGCTTTGCAGAATATCCATACGTATTCTCCTTTTCTTTCTTTTCTTTCATTCTTCTTAACCGGTACGATTATATCATTCCCTTCTGCAACGGAACAAGCCGCAATTCACACAAAATAAATCCGAACCGAACTGATGTCGAATGGCGGTTTTCTACAACCGCTTTCCGCCTTACAAACGCGAAAAACGCGGCCGCCCACTGAGCAGCCGCGTTTTTGCCTTTTACAGATCAACACCAAGGAACCTTTTGGCCAGAATGCCCACCACGAAGGACAGCACCGCCACGCTGATACTGATCAGCGCCATCTCGCCAAAACGCTTGAAGAACGGCTGATCCTGTGCCACCGAGGTATAGTAAGTAAAGCCGGCTATGATCACCACAACTACCAGCAGCATGCACAGCAGCGCATACATGTACCGGGAGAGCAGCAAATACGGCAGAACCAGCAGCACCACCGCGACCAGATAGGCAACACCCGTGTACGTGCAGGATTTCAGTGCATCGGTGCGCCCCTCGCTGCGGGCGGACAGAAACTCGCTGGATGCCATGGAGAACGTTGCGGAAATACCGACGATCAGGCCGGACAGGGCGATCAGTCTGGTATTCTGCAGCGCGAAAGCAAAACCGGCCAGACTGCCGGTCAATTCCACCAGCGCGTCGTTCAGGCCCAGCACCATGCTGCCCACGTACTGCAGACTTTCCTCGTCCAGCATGGCAAGCAATGCCTGCTCATGCTCTTCCTCCTGCTGGCGGATATGGACGCTCTCCTCCACCTCCTGCGCCAGCAGCGCATACTCTTCCTGAGCGTTGCCCTCGCCCCGCTCCATCAGCTTCACCGCAAAGGTAAACCCAAGAAACCGGGCTAGAAACGTATACCAAAGCACCTTGCCCCGCCGGGGCTTCATTTTGATACCGGTGTACCCCTCCCATACCTGACAGTGGGCGGCCTCCTCCCCGGCAAGGCGAAGCAGTGTCTGCTTATTCTTCTCATCCTTGACGAAGCCGGCGATTTTTTTGTAGATGATACTCTCATCCAGCTCATTGCGCTGCATCTTTTTAATGACAGCCAATGCCTTTTCGGAAATACTACTGCTCATGGCAACCTCCCGAACTTAAATGTTTTTAATATAGCAGCGGCGGCGCTTATGCTGTTCATGCTCGAAGAACTTCCACTGGCTCTGTACCTTGATGTTGGTCTCCAGAGTAGGGCCGGTCTCCACCTTTTTGACACCCAGCTTGTTGGCGCCCTGTAGAATGTGGTCCATGACCACCGCATTCAGGCCCTTGCCCTGCAGCTCCGGGTCCACAGCAATCAGCAGCAGATCCAGCGTATCGTTTTTCTTCAGCGCTTTCAAAACGCCGATCCATCCAAAGGGGAACAGCCGTCCGCGGCTGCGCTTGAGGGCCTTGGCCATCGAAGGCGCGCACACGCCAAATGCCACCAGTTCCTCGTTCTCGTCCATCAGCAGGCACAGCAGATCCGGACTGACCAGAGGCAGGAACTTCTTGGCGTACTTTTTGATCTGATCGTCGTTCAGCTCCACTACGCCGTACAGGGGTGCATAGGCCTTGTTCACCAGATGGAACACCTGCTCAATGTGCCGGGCAGTGATCTGATGCTTTTTGGTGATGGGCGCTTTGTGGTAAGTGCCGCTTTTCAGCACACGCTGGGCAAGCTTGCTGATACGGATACCGGCCTGACTGTCCACGGGGGGAAGCTGGATCAAATTTTCCACCCAATCGGTGTCCTTTTCATATCCCAGCGCGGCCAGATGGTCGTTATAGTAGGGATGGTTGTAATAGGTAATGAACATGCTGTTTCGGTCAAACCCTTCCACCAGCATGCCCTCGCGGTCCATATCACAAAAGCCGAGCGGACCGTGGACCTGATCGCAGCCCTTCTCTTTTGCCCAGTTTTCCACCGCGCCAAACAGAGCGGCGGAAACCTCCGCATCATCAATAAAGTCCACCTGAGAAAAGCGCATACGCCTGGTCCCCCAGGTCTCGTTCGCCTTGTGACTGAGGATGGCGCCGATACGGCCCACCATCTCCCCATCCCGCAGGGCGATGAAACACTTGGCCTCGCAGTAGGAAAACGCGGGGTTCTTCTCCCGGTTCCAGTCCTCTAAATCATCGCCGTAAAACGCAGGAACAAACTGCTCCACATCCCGGTAAAGGACGTTGGGATAGTCCACGAAACGGCGCAGCATTTCCTTGGTCGTTACTTCCTGAATCTCAATCGTGCCTGTGGCGCTTACGGCCTGCACACAGGTCTGATTTGTCATCATCTCCACCCACTTTGTTATATAGTCGCGCAATTGTTAATAATGTGTGAATTATACATCGTTTTGCAGATTATTTCAACGGTTTTTCGCCAATCTCTTGCCCGTTTCGACAAAGTTACCATACCTTGGGGAAATTATCACATTTCCTATTTACCTTTAGGTAAAAAAGGATTATAATGCCACTTGTATGCGGCCAACATTTGAAATAAAACGGCACAATTTCTGCATACTTCCATTTGTCAAAACAACTGTAAGGAGTGTTTTTAACATGAAGCTTTCCCCCCTGCAGATGGCAAGATATCAGTACTCCCCCAAGCTGCCCGGCATCCTGCGCAACGGCATTTCCGACATTTGCGTCAAGAATGGCGGCGCCACCCAGAGCGTGGCCGATCAGGAGAAGATCCAGGCCCTGTTCCCCAACACCTACGGCAAGAATGAGATCAC
>JAZSAP010000008.1:0-21719 GCA_045601925.1 Lawsonibacter sp. | reverse complement strand
AAGCATATTTTAAGCTAACTCAAAAATACGGCATAACTCCGTCCATGTCAAGACGTGGTAATTGCTATGACAATGCTATGGCGGAAAATTTCTTTTCTATTCTTAAAACAGAGTGTATCTACAGGCACAAGCCAACTACATTCAACGAAGCAAATGAAATCATTGATTGCTACATTCACTTTTATAACCACGAGCGTATCCAGTTAAAAACGGGAGTGGCGCCGCTCACGCTGCGCCACTCCGTCTAAAACTCAATATTCTCCTACCCGGGGGTGTTTTTTGTGCTGTCCGTACAAACTGGGGCAGTACATGGAGAAACGGGCGCTTTTCGTTCTTATTCGGCTGCGGAGCTATCGCCCTCGGAAGGAATCACGTCCTCCTCCACGGTGGGCTGACTGAAGCGGTTGCGGTAGGCGGTCATGCGCTCATACACGTCTTCCACGTCCAGCTCGTCGCAGATGGCCGTGGTCTTCAGCTTGGACTGCTCCACCAGACCGGTCACCAGCTGGGACATGGCGACACTGATGTAGGAATCCTTGTACTGCTCGGCGTCCGCCTCCAAAGGCAGGCGGAGGATGATGTGGTAACCACTCACACCGGTTACCACATCACTGATCTGACCGGGTTCCAGGCCAATCGCCACTTTTTCAAACGCAGGATCAATGTTGGTATTGGTTTGGAACGTATAACCATTTGGGTTGGTAACAAGGCCGGGGTCCTCGCTGTACTCATTCATCAGAGCATCAAACAGGGTGATGGGATCCTCCGCCGCCAGCAACCGGGCCAACAGGTCATCGGCGGTTGCCCGCTTTTCCTTGGCCTGCTCTGCCGACAAGGGCACATTTGTCGCGGTGTCTTTTGTGGCAAGCAGGATATGCTTCACACTGTAGAACCCTTCCTCCTCCAGCCAGGACAGAACGTCCTCCGCCGCAGGGGCGTTTTCACCCTCGAAGCGGCTGTGCCGCAGAGCCTCGTACGCAAAGTCGCACTCCCAGTTCCAGCGGAACAGTCCCTCGTCCAACGCCATGGACAGCTTCAGGTACTGGTCCAGGGTGGCACCGATTTGCTGGCCCTCCGCCGCGATGCTATCCAAAATCTGCTGCACCGTGTCCTGCTGCTCCTTGGTCATGACAAAGTTTTCCTTTTCAGCCATCTGGGACACCATGCGCTGGGTGACGGCCAAATTCAGGGCATCCTGGCGGATAAAGCTTTCAAGGGTGGTGCCGTCGCCCATGTCCGCATCCCACGGAATATCCAGAGAGCCGGTGCTTTGATAGGCGTTCTGCCGGGCGTTGTCGCAGTAGGCCACGATCCAATAGACCAGCTCGTTGGCGGTGATGGCCTCGCCGTTCAGGGTGGCGACAGCTTCCTCACCGGGAACTCCCAGCAAGAACTCGGTCAAATCGGTGATGGTGGTGGTGTCCAGGGTAGCGGGGTCGTATTCAGGCAGGCTTGCCCCCACCGTACCGCAGGCGGTCAGGCCGCCCAACAGCAGCACGCCGGTCAGCACCAGCGCAGTCAATCGCGTTGTCAGTTTCATCCTTGTCTTCCTTCCTCCCGCTGTGCGGGCAGCTTTCCGGACCAGTATACCGCACTTCTTCAAAAAAGAACAGTTCCTTGCCCCGTATTTACACATTGTTTTCTTTTTCGCCGGCGTAATCGTCCACCAGCCTGCGCGCGGCGTTCAGCACGTCCTCGCCCTTTCGCAGGTGCAGGGACAGATAGGGCTTCTCCCCGGCGGCAAACAGCAGCCGCCCCTTGTACCGGGCGTCGGCACACAGGGTAGACACCCGCTCCAGATCGAACTTGGGCAGGGTGAACAGCAGGCACCCCTTCTTCTGGTTGATCTCGGTGATGCCGCAGTCGGCCGCGGCGGCGCGCATGAGGGCCACACTGATGAGGTTGTTCACCGACCGGGGCGGCTCACCAAAGCGGTCGATCAGCTCATCCACCAGGTCGTCGGCGTCCGCCTCGCTGCGGATGCGGGCGATGCGGCGGTACAGGTCCATGCGCTGCTCGCCCACGGGGACGTAGCGGTCGGGAATACTGGCGGCCACCGCCAGGTCGGCGGCACACTCGGACCGCACAGCAGCTTCCTGTCCCTGCTCGGTCAGCACCGCCTCCTCCAGCAGCTTCAGGTACATATCGTAGCCCACGCTCATCAAAAAGCCGGACTGCTCCGGTCCCAGCACGTTGCCCGCGCCGCGAATTTCCAAATCGCGCATGGCGATCTTGAAGCCGGAGCCGAACTCGGCAAACTCCCGCACAGCGCCCAGTCGCTTGGCGGCGATCTCGGTCAGCACCTTGCCCCGGCGGTAGGTCATGTAGGCAAATGCGCGGCGGGCAGAACGGCCTACGCGGCCACGGAGCTGGTGCAGCTGGGCAAGGCCCATCTTATCTGCATCTTCGATGATGAGGGTGTTGGCATTGGGCAGGTCGATGCCCGTCTCGATGATGGTGGTGCAGACCAATACGTTGATCTCGCCGTCGGTCATGCGGCTCATGACCTCGTCGATGGCCTCCTGACTCATCTGTCCGTGGGCCACCGCCACCTCCACCTCCTCACCCAGCATCTGCCGGATGCGGCTTGCGGTGCGGTCGATGGTCTCCACCCGGTTGTGCAGATAGAATACCTGACCGCCCCGCTCCAGCTCACGGCGCATGGCATCGTTCAGCACCGACCAGTCATGCTCCAGCACATAGGTCTGCACCGGCTGTCGGTTCTGGGGCGGCTCTTCCAGCACGGACATGTCCCGGATGCCGCTCAGGGCCATATTCAGGGTACGGGGGATGGGGGTTGCAGACAGGGTCAGCACGTCCACCTGAGCAAAGCGCTCTTTCAGCTTCTCCTTGTGGGCCACGCCGAAGCGCTGTTCCTCCTCCACCACCAAAAGGCCCAGATTTTTGAACTGCACGTCCCGGTTAAACAGCCGGTGGGTGCCGATGAGAATGTCGATTTTACCCTCGGCAAGGCGCTGGAGTGTCTGCTTGATTTGGGTGGGGGTGCGGAAGCGGCTGACCACGTCAATCTCCACCGGGTAGCCGGCAAAGCGGCGCAGGGCGGTCAAATGATGCTGTCGGGCCAGCACGGTGGTGGGGGCCAGAATGGCCGCCTGCTTGCCGTCCAGCACACACTTCATGATGGCCCGCATGGCCACCTCGGTCTTGCCGTAGCCCACGTCGCCGCACAGCAGGCGGTCCATGGGGGTGGGGCGCTCCATGTCCTGCTTGATCTCCTGCACGCAGCGCAGCTGATCTTCCGTTTCCACGTACTCAAATCTGTCTTCAAATTCTTTCTGCCACGGGGAGTCCGGGGCAAAGGCATAGCCCGGCTGACGCCGCCGCTGGGCATAGAGCTGAATCAGGCCCTTGGCAAGGTCGGCCACCGCTTTGCGGGTGCGGGTCTTGGCCTTTTCCCACTCCACGCCCCCCAGCTTGGTCAGGCGCTTGCTCTCCTGGTCCTCACCGCCGCCGATGTATTTGCTGACCAGATCCAGCTGAATGGCGGGGACGTACAGCACGTCGGTGCCGGCGTAGGCGATTTTGACATAATCCTTCTCCACCCCGTCGGTTGGGATCTTCACCATGCCCTGAAAACGGCCCACGCCGTGATGCTCGTGGACCACCAGATCGCCCACGGACAGGTCGGTGAAGCTCTCCAGCTTGCGGCGGTTGGTGGACTTTTTCACGCTGCGGCGGGGATTTCCGCCCTTGCCCTCGGTCAGCACCGCCAGCTTCAGGCCGGGGTATTCCATGCCGCCGGACAGGCCGCCCACCGTCACCGTAATGCCGCCGGGGGAGGGCAATTTCTTCAATTCAAACTCCACGGCGCAGGAGATGCCCTGCTCCCGCAGAAGGGTCTGCAAATTTTCCGCCCGGGGCTGGCTGGCGGTCAGCACCACGGTGGCAAACCCCGCTGTGCGGTACTGGGCCAGATCCGCCACCGCCGTTTCCAAACTGGCCCCGAAGCCGGGCAGCTGCTTGGCCATCAGGGACAGGAGTGTTTTGGGCGGCATGGGATAGGTGGACAGGGCGAAGGAGTCCAGATAGGCCACCGGCCAGTCCTCCAGCCGAGCGCACAGCTTATCAAAGGGCAGGATGACCTGACCGCACTCGCCCGCCAGCTCCCCCCGCTCCAGCAGGGTCTTTACATCCTCTTCCAGCTGCCACTGATAGGTCTTGGCCCGCTCGGCCACACGGCTACTCTCGGAAAACAGGATACAGGCATCCACGGGCAGGTAGTCCGCCGCCGTAGCTCCCTCGGGGCAGATGAGGGTCAGGTAGCGGTCCAGGGCAGGCAGGCTCATACAGTTGGCGATGACCTCCCGGTCGGCCCGCAGGGTGGTGACCAGAGGCTGATCCTGCCGCTTTTCCGCTTTTTTAATGAGTCCGTCCATCTGCTCCAGCAGCCCCGCAAGACCGCCGGGGGCAAGCTGGGGCAGCAGCTCCGCCGCGGGCAGGATCTGCACCTTGTCGATGTTCTCCGTTCTGCGCTGGCTCACCGGGTCAAAGCTGCCCATGGCGTCCAGCTCGTCACCGAAGAACTCGGCGCGGACGGGCTGCTCCATCTCCGGGGAAAACACGTCCAGAATACCGCCGCGGACGGCAAACTGACCCACGCCCTCCACCTGCTCACAGCGGGTGTAGCCGGCTGCAGTCAGCACCTCGGACAGCTCGTTCAGATCATAACTTTTCCCAACTTCAAGGGTGCGGCACACCAAATCCATGGACCGGGGGGCAAGGGTGCGCTGCATCAGGCCCTCCACCGTGGCCACCATAAGGGGAACTTCGCCGCAGATCATGCGCCGCAGCAGGCTCAGGCGACCGTGTTCCCACTGGCGGGACACGGTGGCGGCGTTGTGGAAGGTGAAGCTGCGGGCGCACAGCACCGGCACTTCGCGTCCGGACAGGGCGGCCACGTCCCGGGCCAGCCGCTCCCCCTCCCCCTCGTCGGCACAGACCAGCACCACGGGGCGGTCTGTTTTCCGGTGGATGGCGGCGGCAAAATGGGCGCGATGGACCGCCGCCAGACCGGACACCGCCGCAGGACAGCGGCCGGCCTCCATGGCGGAGAGCAGCTGCTCGAACTCATTGAGTTGTTCCAGCGCGGACAGCAGCAGTTCCATTTTCTTCCCTCCCGGACACGACTTCGACCCCCTCTTTTTCAAAAGAGGGGGTGTGTTGAGTTTCATTTCCCTGTCAGTATAGCGCATTCGGTTGTCGTTTTCAAGTGGTTTCGCCCTGCGGGGCGGGATAGGGATATTCCGCCGCTCCGGCGGCGGGTTTCTTTTGTCGCTGAACAAAAGAAACCAAAAATCAGCATAGAAACCAATGGTTTCTATGTACTTCCTTTGGGCGGTATCCGTGGGGTCCCACCCACACGGTCGGCGGCTACCTCTGACCCGTTCAGCGCCGATTAGGCTGCCGCATTGCGTACCATCTATGAATCTTTCTGTCTAACGGACGCCGCCGACTTTGCATCGCAGGAACGAAATACCCACTGCAGCAGGCGCATTTGTGCGGTAGGAGTAAAATCCGGTTGATGCTTGGCAGGGCGGCAGCCGAAAGAAGCAATGTGGTGTCGTCACAGGTGCGCCGGACGCAAGGAATATCCACCGCTTACGAGCCGTTTCCTTTGGGGTCCGGGGTGCAGGCAGTATGTGACGCAGGCGCTTGCGCCGAGTCACATTTGCTGACAAACCTCGGCGGCGTTTTGCCTCCTTTGCCGCCGCGGGCAAAGGAGGTCGCCTTCCAGGGCGAAATCCTCTCCCCACACAAAACCCACCCCCGGAAACCGGGGGTGGGTCAAGGCAAATTATTGGGGTTCCCCCACCACGATGGCGGTGGGGCCGTCGGCGCCGCCGATGATGCCAAAGTCGGCGGAGTTGGGGTTGTAGTTGATGATCACGTCGCCATACTTGGCCTGATTTTCCTCTTTCACAATATCGCGGTACAGGCGCAGGGTGGTGTCCTCATCCAAAATGCCCAGCTCGGTCAGCACGGCGATGGTGTGTTCCGCCTGGGGGGTCAGGGTGATGGCCACGCTCTTGGTGTAGTGGTAGACGACGGACGTCTCCGCATAGGTAGGATTCTGGGCATAGTGTCCGTTGGGTTCCTCGTCCTCCCAGTAGAGATACAGGTCGGTGGTGCAGGTGTTGAGCTGGCGGTCCTCCTCCAAATCGAAGAGATACCGCCTGCCAAGGTTGCCCTCCTCAAAGTCCAGCAGCACCGCGTCGTACACCTTGCGCACGGCGGCGTAGCGCTGCTCCATGGGGATCATCTCGGCAAAGTTGTAGTACTCGTTTTTCTGGTTTTCCGGGTTCCACAGGCTGCTGACCTCCACGTTGCCCAGCTTTTCCGGGTCGATGAGGTCCAAATCGTAGTTGAGTTTTGCAATCTCCGGGTCGCAGTAGAAGTCCCGGGCCACCTGCTCCAAATCACATCCCTGCCACAGGCTTTCGCCGTACTCCCGGCGGATGACAGTGCCGTTGTCCAGCGTATAGGTCACCCGCAGACGGATGTAGTCGGTTTCACCGCCCGAATACACATCGGGATTTTTATGTTCATTTACAAACCCCTGATGCAGTGCCACCGTCTTTTCAATGATGCGGCGGTCTTCGGTTTCAAAGGTGAAGTCACGGCCCCCGTCATAGGGATAACTGCCGTAACCGTCAACGTAGACGGACTCCACCCGGTTGACCGCAGGCACGTAGGACCCAAAGCCGAACAGGTCGGTCTGCAACGAAACAACGAACAGACCCATCAGCACCAGCAGCCCCACACAGCCGCGCCACGCCTTCCACACCCGGAAAGACTTTTTCAGCAGCATCTCCGCCGCGAAGTAGCCCACAGCGGTCCACAGCAGCAGGCTGCCGGTCAGGCCGCCGATGGCCTCGTAACCGAAGATGGCGTAGACCCAAAAGCCGATGCACAATCCGGCGCAGATGCCCACGCCGTACTTGAAGACGGGCCGCACTACCGGCACGGCCACCACGTCGCCGGCACTCTCAATGTGACGGCGGCGGTAGACCAGCAGGGCAAGCCCGGCAAAAACAAGGCCCACCACGGCGTAGATCACCAGTTCCGCCACACCCAGCAGTCGCCAGCCGAAGCCGTTGGGGTTGATCCAGTTCACCTCGTTGATCAGCCGCACCACCGGGGTAAACCAGAACACGGTCTGCTCCAGATTGTCGGAGATATCGCTGTAGCCGTACAAATACTGCTCAAACAGCATATTCATAAGGGCGGTCAGCACGACGACCAGGAAGTTCAAAATGCCGTAAAAGGCGGGCAGGGCCAGCAGGTGGCCGGTGAACTGGGCGCAGAACACGGCAAAGGAGTAGAAGAACAGGCACATGGCGCTCATGGCCGCCCACCAGATGGTGATGGTGTACATATCCACGAAGCCGGAGCACAGGCCCTCCGCCGCCAGGGTCAGCACCCAGACAAGGCAGTTGGGAATGATCAGCATGGAAAGGCCGGACAGGTAGCTGGTCAGGAACAGGCCCTCCCGCCGCAGGGGCAGGGTATGCATCATGCCCGCCATGCGGTTGTTGTACAGGTAGGAGAATGTACCCATCGCTGCCAGCACACCGAAGACAAAGGCCAAAAACGCGCCGAACGTCAGCAGATCGGGGATGCCGTTGGCAAAGGCCTTGACCTGCTCCAGCTGGGTGGTTCCCATCCAGCTCATATTGCGGGTCACGACCATAATGCAGTTCATGGGGATGGCGTAGATCCAAATGATCGTATACAGCACCCAAACCGGCCAGAACCGGGTGAGATTTTTCTTGAACAGCGTCCAATTAAAGTACGATGTCCCGGACTTCATAGTCCTCACCTCCCAATTCGTAGATAAAAATTTCCTCAAGGGACAGGGGCAGCGCCTCCAGTAGCAGGGGGCTGAAGGCAGCCAGACGGCTCTTGACCTCCTCTGCGCGGCCCCGGACGATGAGGGTATGGATGCGGCCGGTTTCGGCGGCATGCAGCACTTCCAGATCGGCGGGCAGCTCGGGCATATCGCCGTTGAAAACCACCTGCAGCTTGACCACATTGTCCTGCAGGTCGGTCAGGGACCGCTGCAGCAGCACCTTGCCGTGGGACAGGATGCCCACGTGGTCGCACACATCCTCCAGCTCACGCAGGTTGTGGGAGGACACCAGCACCGTGGTGCCATGCTGGGCCACATCGCCCATGAGCAGCGACCAGACCTGCCGGCGCATGACCGGGTCAAGTCCGTCCACCGGCTCGTCCAGTACCAGCAGATCGGGGCGGCAGCACAGAGCCAGCCAGAAAGCGGACTGCTTCTGCATACCCTTGGACAGGCGGCGGATGGGGTGCTTTTCGTTGACGGCGGGGAAGGCATCTCTCAACGCCTCGTACCGCTCCATATCAAAGTTGGGGTAAATTCCCCGGTAAAACTTCATCATATCCCGGGTGGAGGCGGCGGGGAAAAAGGCCAGCTCGTCGGGGATGGAGTAAATGCGCCGCTTGACGTCCGGATTTTCGTACACCGGCTGTCCATCCACCAGCACCCTGCCCGTATCCGGGCGGTACACGCCGGTAATGTGGCGCAGGATGGTGGACTTGCCTGCACCGTTTGGGCCAACAAGGCCGTAGATAGAGCCTTTTTCCACCTGCATGGTCAGTCCGTCCAGGGCCCGGAAGCCGTCAAAGGTCTTGACCACATCGTTGATCATTATCATTTCTTGTTCCCTCCTTGTTCACCGATAAATCGGTTCAGCTCCTCCGGGTCAACGCCCAGATACAGCAGTTCCCGGGTGGCAGCCTGCCACTGCTCCAGAAGCTGGCGGCGGTGGCTGTCATCCACCCCGGTCTGCGGCGAAACAAAGCTGCCCTTGCCCGCCACGGAGTAGACGTACCCCTCCGCCTCCAGCGCCTCATAAGCTTTTTGGATGGTGTTGGGGTTGATAGCCAGTGTTGCCGCCAGCGCCCGCACCGAGGGCAGCTTCTCCCCCTCCTGCATGACCCCGGTGACCATCAATTTCCGCAGGCCGTCACGGACCTGTTCATAGATGGGCCGGGCGTCCCGATAGTCCAAATGGAGCATAGCGCCCCTCCTTTCGTCGCAACTGTACTGCGTGTATTAGTACAGTTAACATACCACAGGTTTTTTCCCTTGTCAACAAGGATTTGGCAAATTTTTTCGCCAATGGGTGAAATACACCATACAATGTGCTATAATATCTGCAATGCAAAAGGCGCCCCCCACAGGGGGAAGGCTTATAAGGGAGGTTCTCCTATGTTCACAACAATCGGATTCATCGGCTGCGGCAACATGGGCGGGGCTATGGCCCGGGCCTTTCGTCTCTCCTGCCCCACGGCGGAGCTGTTTTTCGCCAACCGCTCCCCGGAAAAGGCGGAAAAACTGGCCCAAAGCCTTGTGGGCCGGGTGTGCAGCAATGCCGAGGCCGCCGCGTGCAGCCTTGTGGTGCTGGGGGTCAAGCCCCAACTGATGGCCGACGTACTGGCTGACCTGCGCCCTGTTTTGGCGGCAAGAGGCGACCGCTTCGTGCTGCTGACCATGGCGGCGGGGCTGACCTGCGGGCGTATCCGTCAGATGGCCGGAGTGGACTGCCCCGTTGCCCGCATCATGCCCAACACTCCCGCCGCCATCGGCGCCGGGGTCATCCAGCTGTGCCACGATGGGTTGACCGAGGTCGAATTGGAGGAATTGACCGAACTTCTGTCCGGCGCGGGCCTTGTGGACCTGATTGACGAGGAACTCATCGACGCGGCCTGCGCCGTGTCCGGCTGCGGCCCGGCCTTTGCCTATATGTTTATGGATGCACTGGCCCAGGGGGGCCAGTCCTGCGGTCTGCCCCGGGACAAGGCTCTGCTGTACGCCGCCAAAATGCTGGAGGGCGCGGCCAAGCTGGCCGGACAGAGCGACAAGAGCCCCGAGGAGCTGAAACAGGCCGTCTGCTCCCCCGGTGGGGCCACCATTCAGGGTGTTTACGCCCTGGAGAACGCCAACTTCGCCGCCGCGGTGCAGTCTGCGGTGGAGGCATCCTATAAAAGAACGCTGGAACTGAAATAAAGAGTGAAGATAGAAGAGTTAAGAGTGGAGATATGGTCATCTTCACTCTCCAATCTCCACTCTCAACTCTACAAAAGGAGTTTTGATTATGCGTATCGTAGTCAAAGTGGGCACGTCCACTCTGGCCCACCCCACGGGTCACCTGAATATCCGCCACGTGGAGGAGCTGGTCACCGTTCTCAGCGACCTGCGCAACGCCGGTCACGACATCATTTTGGTGTCCTCCGGTGCCATCGGCATGGGCGTGGGCAAGCTGCATCTGCCCGGCAAACCTGCCGACATCCCCACCAAGCAGGCCGCTGCCGCCGTGGGTCAGTGCGAGCTGATGTACACCTATGACCGGCTGTTCACCCAGTACAACCACACGGTGGCGCAGATTTTGCTCACCGGCGAGGACGTGGACCACGCCGAGCGGCGGCAGAACTTTGAAAACACCATCAACCGCCTGCTGGAGCTGGGCGCCCTGCCCATCATCAACGAGAACGACCCCGTTCCCACCGCCGAGATCAAGGTAGGCGACAACGACACCCTAGGCGCCATTGTGGCCTGCCCGGTGGAGGCCGATCTGCTGGTGCTGCTGAGCGATATTGAGGGGCTGTACACTGCCGACCCCCATAAAAATCCCGATGCCGCCCTCATCGACGTGGTGGAGACTATCACGCCCGAGGTGGAGGCGCTGGCCGGCGGCGTGGGTTCCGGTCTTGGGACCGGCGGCATGACTACCAAGATCCGTGCCGCCAAGATGGTCACCGCAGCTGGCTGCGACATGGTCATCGCCAACGGTGCCAACCCCGCCCTACTCTACAACATTGTGGATGGCAAGGCCGTTGGCACCCGGTTTTTGGGCAAAAAGTAAAACCATTCGTATAATTCAAATGTTTTAATCCCATCCGTATTTGAAGTGAGGGTGTTTTTATGACCACGCAAGAAATCCTGATTCGGGCCAAGGCGGCAAAACCCGCCATGGCTCTGGCTGATACCGAAACCAAAAACGCCGCCCTGCGGGCCATGGCCGACTGTCTGCTGGCCGGGGCGGACGACATTCTGGCCGCCAATGCGCTGGATTTGGACGCTGCAAAGGGTACGGTATCCGACGTGATGCTGGACCGGCTGGCCCTGAACCGCGACCGCATCGCCGGCATGGCCGACGGTATGCGTCAGGTGGCCGACCTGCCCGACCCGGTGGGTCAGGTGCTGCGCCGGGTGCAGCGCCCCAACGGTCTGGTCATCGAGCGCACCGCCGTTCCCATGGGCGTGATCGCCATCATTTACGAAAGCCGACCCAACGTCACCTCCGACGCGGCGGCTCTGGCGCTGAAGGCCGGCTCTGCCTGCGTGCTGCGGGGCGGGAAAGAGGCGCACCGCTCTGCGGCCGCTATCGTCACCGCCCTGAAACGCGGTCTGGAGCAGGCGGGTCTGCCCGCCGACGCCCTGATGCTGGTGGAGGACACCACCCGCGCCAGCGCCAACGAGCTTATGACTGCCAACGGCTTCGTGGATCTGCTCATCCCCCGGGGCGGCGCGGGCCTTATCCGGGCCTGCGTGGAAAACGCCACCGTCAACGTCATCGAGACCGGCACCGGCATCTGCCACATCTACGTGGACAAGGCCGCCGACCAGGATATGGCACTGGACATCATCGCCAACGCCAAGTGCAGCCGTCCCAGCGTGTGCAACGCTGCCGAGGTCTGCCTTGTGCATAAGGATATCGCCCGGACGTTCCTGCCCCGGCTGGCCGAAACTCTGACCTGCCGCGCCACCCCCGTGGAACTGCGCCTTGACCAGCGCGCTGCCGCCATCATCGAGGGGGTCCCTGCAGGCCAGGCCGATTTTGACACGGAATTTTTGGACTACATCATGGCGGTTGCCGTGGTGGACGACGCGGATGCCGCCATGGCCCACATCGCCGCCCACTCCACCGGCCACTCCGAGTGTATCCTCACCGAAGCCGATGCCACCGCCCGCCGGTTTCTGTCCGGGGTGGATGCCGCGGCTGTGTACCACAACGCCTCCACCCGTTTCACCGACGGCGGCGAGTTCGGTCTGGGCTGTGAAATGGGCATTTCCACCCAAAAACTCCACGCCCGGGGCCCCATGGGACTGGAAGAACTCTGTTGTTACAAATATATCGTCCTGGGCCAGGGCCAAATTCGTTAAAAATATTTTTAGAAAAGGGTAAAAATCTGCCACAAACTATGGTATAATAGATTTGATCATATGCGCGCCCCGCATACAGGGGTGCGTTTTGAATGAGGAGGGCGCTTTATGGACGAATCTCTCATCACCAAACGCAACGAGCTTTGGGCCGCCGGAGTAGTCATGATGGACCCCTCCGCCGTGTGGGTCGAGCCGCAGGTCACTGTAGGCAAAGGCACTGTCCTTCTGCCCGGTACCATCCTACGTGGTTCCACCGTGGTGGGTGAAGCCTGCACCATCGGCCCCAACGTCATGCTGACCGACACCCGGGTGGAGGACAACGTGACCATCAACACCGCACAGGTGGAGGACAGCCTCATCCGCAAAAATTGTGAGATCGGCCCCTACACCCACATTCGCCCCCACTGCGACGTGGGCGAGGGCAGCAAGATCGGCGCCTTTGTCCAGCTGAAAAACTGCAATTTGGGCGCCGGTACCAAGATGGCGCACCTGACCTACGTGGGCGACGCCGACGTGGGTGAACGCGTCAACTTCGGCTGCGGCACCGTCACCTGCAACTACGACGGCAACGCCAAGCACCGCACCACCATCGGCAGCGATGTGTTCGTGGGCTGCAACACCAATTTAGTGGCTCCTGTCACCCTGGCGGACGGCGTCTACACCGCCGCCGGCTCCACCGTGACCGAGGATGTCCCGGCCGACAGCCTGGTCATCGCCCGCTCCCGCCAGACCGTGAAACCCGGCTGGGCTGCCGAGCGTCGAAAAAAGAAAGTCAAAAAGTAACCAACGGGCGGCTGTGCCGCGCCGAAAGAACAGAGAAAATTGGAAGGATGTTGAGCTATGATCGCACACGGCAAGGACATTAAGATCTTCACCGGCAACTCCAACCCCGAGCTGGCGCTGGAGATCTGCAAGGAACTGGGTATTCCCCTTGGCAATTCCGAGGTTGGCAGCTTCTCCGATGGCGAGAACTTTGCCTCTATTTACGAGACCGTTCGCGGCAGCGATGTGTTCGTGGTGCAGTCCACCTGCTCCTTTGTCAAGGACGGCAAGGTACACACCGTCAACGACGCGCTAATGGAGTTGCTCATTATGATCGACGCTTTGAAGCGCGCCTCCGCCGGCCGCATCACCGCCGTCATCCCCTATTTCGCCTACGCCCGTCAGGATCGCAAGACCAAGCCCCGCGACCCCATCTCTGCCAAGCTGGTGGCCAACCTGATCACCCGCGCCGGCGCCGACCGCGTGCTGACCATGGACCTGCACGCCAACCAGATCCAGGGTTTCTTCGACATCCCCGTAGACAACCTGCTGGGCTCCCCCATCTTCGTTGACCACTTTTTCAAGAAGTTCGCCGCCGTCCACGCGGACACTATGGTCGTCTCCCCCGACGTGGGCAGCGTGACCCGCGCCCGCGCCTTTGCTCAGAAGCTGGAGATGCCCATGGCCATCGTGGACAAGCGCCGTCAGAAGGCCAACTCTTCCGAGGTCATGAACATCATCGGCGACGTGAAGGACAAGCACGTCATCCTGCTGGACGACATGGTGGACACTGGCGGCTCCCTGTGCCACGCGGCGGACGCTCTGGTCAAGATCGGCGGCGCCAAGGATGTCACCGCCTGCGCCACCCACGGTGTGCTGTCCGGTAAGGCCATCGACAACATCAACAACAGCGTGCTGGACGAGGTTATCTTCCTGAACACCGTCCCCGCCAAGCCCGGTGTGGACTGCCCCAAGATCAAGTACATCTCCGTGGCCCACATGTTTGCCGAGGCCATCAGCCACATCTTTATGGAGACTTCCGTTTCCACTCTGTTCACCTAATACATACAACTCAAAAGGGGCGGGACCCGAGTCCCGCCCCTTATCTTCTATCTGCGAGGTAGGCTATGTTTTTCAAACGCAACACCGGCGGTATGGACTGGCTGCTCGTGTGCCTGGGCAACCCCGGCGACAAGTACGAGAACACCCGGCACAACGCCGGCTACATGGTGGCCGACGAGATCGGCCGCCGCAAGAACATCCCCATCCAAAAGCTGAAATACAAGGCCCTAACCAACACCACCGAGCTGGGCGGCCAAAAGGTGCTGGTCATGAAGCCGGTGACCTATATGAACCTGTCCGGCGAGGCGGTGCGTCAGGCTGCCGACTTCTACAAAGTCCCTGCCGAGCGCATTTTGGTGGTCTCCGATGACACCGCCCTGGCCGTTGGCAAACTGCGCATCCGCAAGGGTGGCTCTGCCGGCGGCCACAACGGCTTGAAAAACATCATTCAGCAGCTTGGCACCGACCAGTTCCCCCGGCTTCGTCTAGGTGTGGGCGAAAAGCCTCACCCCGACTACGACCTGGCCGACTGGGTGCTGGGTCACTTCCAGGGTCAGGACAAAAAGGACATGGACGCATCCGTGGCCCGGGCCGCCGACGCGGTGGAATGCATTGTGTCCCAAGGCCTTGACCGGGCCATGAACCACTATAACGGATAATGACAAGGAGCGTTTTATGAAAGAAATCTATGTTGTCAGCTGCTGCCGCACCGCCGTGGGTGCCTTCGGCGGCAGCCTGAAGGATGTCCCCGCCGCCGATTTGGGCGCCGCCGTGGTCAAAGATGCGCTGAAGCGCGCCAAGCTGCTGCCTGAGCAGGTGGACGAGCTGATGTTCGGCTGCATCCTCACCGCCGCCCAGGGTCAGAACGTGGCCCGTCAGGTGGGGGTCAAGGCCGGCCTGCCCTTCTCCGTCCCCGCCTACACCGTGGGCATGGTGTGCGGCTCCGGCATGAAGTCCGTTATCGAGGGCGCCCGGGCCATCCTCTGCGGCGACGCCGACGTGGTGGTTGCCGGCGGCACCGAGAACATGTCCGCCGCCCCCTACGCCCTGCCCGACGAGCGCTGGGGCGGGCGCATGGGTGACAAAAAGGTGGTGGACACCATGATTCGGGACGGCCTGTGGGACGTGTACAACGACTATCACATGGGTACCACCGCCGAAAATATCTGCGACGTGTGGGGCATCACCCGGCAGGAGCAGGACGCCTTCGCTGCCGCCTCCCAGCAGAAGTCCGAGGCGGCCCACGCGGCCGGCAAGTTCGACGCGGAGATCACCCCCGTCATGGTCAGGCAAAAGAAGGAACTGGTGGAATTTAAGGTGGACGAGTACCCCAAGGCCGGTGTCACCGCTGAAGGCATCGCCAAGCTGCGCGGCGCCTTCCCCGTTGGCCCCGAGGGGGTTGAGGACTCCGTTGTCCACACTTTCGAGCTGACCGGCATCCACACCGAGGACGCCCGCGCCCACACCCAGCGCGTCACCGCCGCCAACGCCTCCGGCATCAACGACGGTGCCGCCGCCATCGTGCTGGCCTCCGGCGAAGCGGTGCAGAAGTACGGTCTGAAGCCCATGGCCAAGCTGGTCAGCTGGGGTCAGGGCGGCGTGGATCCCAAGATCATGGGCGTTGGCCCCGTCCCCGCCTGCCGTCAGGCCATGGACAAAGCCGGCCTGACCATCAACGACATCGACCTGGTGGAGGCCAACGAAGCCTTTGCCGCCCAGTCCATTGCGGTGGCTCGCGAGCTGGGCTTTGATCTGGATAAGGTCAACGTCAACGGCGGCGCCATCTCCATCGGCCACCCCGTGGGCGCCTCCGGCGCACGCATCATCGTCACCCTGCTGCACGAAATGGCCCGCCGGCCCGAAGCCAAGCGTGGTCTTGCCACTTTGTGCATCGGCGGTGGCATGGGCGTTGCCACCGTATTTGAGAAGTGCTGATCTAACCGCAAGACCGGGTTATCCGATGGGATGGCCCGGTTTTTCTTTACTTGTCCGCCCCCTTGTGCTATACTCGTTTCGACAACCAAATACCTGCTTCGTGGCCTGGGTGGGGCAACTGCACCGCACAGGCTGAACAAGACAATCGGGGTGCAAATCCCCAACGGTACCGCCGCTGTAAGCGACTGTAACCATCCCATGGCGAAAGCCGGTCACTGGAGTCTCTCCGGGAAGGCGGGATGGCGGGCATCTGTGTCCACGTCGCAAGTCAGAAGACCTACGAAGCAGCGTCTGTCCCCGCCCCTGCGAGCAACAGGGAGTGGGAATATTTTGCGCGCGAAAAAACGGCTGCGGCATCCTCCGGGATGCCGTTTTTTGCGCATTAAGGAGGAAATGATGAAAAAAAGTACCAAACTTGCCCTTTCCCTTGTGGCCCTGCTGGCCGCTGCCGCTCTGCTGGTCGGCCTGTATTTGGCCACCCGCCCCGCCCCTGTCGAAGGGGCTAAAAGCATCGAAGTTGTGGTGATCCACTCCGACAAAAGCGAGAAAGCCTTCCGCTACGAAACCGATGCCGAGTATCTTGGCCCTCTGCTGATGGAAAATGGCCTTGTGAAGGGAGACCAGGGCGCCTACGGTCTGTATATCAAGGAAGTGGACGGAGAAGTTGCGGATTATGCTATAAACGGGGCATATTGGGCCTTGTTTGAGGGCGAAACGTACGCGACCCAGGGCATCGACACCACGGTTTTAGAGGACGGGGACCAATTCTCCCTGGTGTACACCCTTGGATAAGCGACGCATCGCCACACAAGTGGCGCTGTTCGGGGTGCTGGGCGGTCTGACCTTTGCCGCCAAGGTGGCTATGTCGGCCCTGCCCAATATCGAACCAGTTTCTCTATTAATTATGGTCTATGCCGTTACCCTGGGCAAAAAGTGCCTGTTTCCAGTATATATCTATGTGCTTTTGGAACTTTTGCTCTTTGGTTTTGGAATTTGGTCCATTGGGTATCTGTATGTCTGGCCCACCCTTGCTCTGGCTGCATGGCTGCTGCGGGACATGAAGGCGCCCCTGGGTTGGGCGCTGCTGGCCGGCGGGTTCGGTCTGCTGTTTGGCGGCCTGTTCACCCCGGTCTGCCTGCTGTTCGGCGGCCCGGCCTTTGCCATCAGCTGGTGGCTGTCCGGCATCCCCTTTGATTTGATCCATTGCGGCGCCAATTTCGCCCTGGTGCTGATCCTGTTCGCCCCTCTGCGCCGATTGATGACCCGTTTACTGACCGAGCGATTTTAACTCTCCCCTTTAGACACCGCACCGCAAGGTGCGGTGTTTTTCTTTGAAAAGTCTTGATTTTTTAAAATTTTGCGAGTTTCTCGACCAAATACGGCTAAAACCAACTTCCAAAATATGGTATTTTGTGGTCAGAACATGAAAGGGGGCCGCCGGTATGACTCTTTTATCCAGACGCGGGGAGGGCCAGCGGGTTTTATCCCTGCCCCTGGACCAAATTCATCCCAACCCCGATCAACCCCGCCGAACCTTCGACTCGCAGGCTCTGGAAGAATTGGCTGACTCCATTCGGGCCCTCGGAATCCTGCAGCCGCTGTCCGTCCGAAAGACCGATTGCGGCTGGGAACTGGTGGCCGGGGAACGGCGGCTGCGTGCAGCCGCCATGGCCGGACTGGAACGAGTCCCCTGTCTGCCTGTCAGTGCGGACAGCCAAAACTCTTCCCTGCTTGCTCTGGTGGAGAACCTCCAGCGGCAGGACCTGGATTTTTTGGAGGAGGCCCTGGCTTTGGACAAGCTTCTGCGGACCTACTGCCTATCCCAGGACGAAGTTGCCCGCCGAATCGGGAAGTCACAGTCCGCGGTTGCCAATAAGCTGCGGTTGCTGCGGCTGCCGCTGAATATCCTGCAAGCCTTGCAAGGCAACGGTTTGACAGAGCGCCATGCCCGGGCGCTACTGCGCTTGGAACACGACCACCGACTGGAACACGCCGCTGCCCAAATCATAGCCGGACGGTTCACCGTTGCCCGAACCGAGCAATATGTAAACAGCCTGCTGGCCGCCAACAAACCTCACCCCAGGCGCACCTTTGTAATGAAGGACGTCCGCCTGTTTTTGAACAGCGTCACCCGCGGGCTGTCCATGATGAAGTCCGCCGGCGTTGATGCCTGCTGTCAGCGAGAGGAAACGGATGATGCCATCTGTCTGACCATCCGAATCCCGAAATAAGCCTCCCTGGCCTCCCTCTATGTTTCACGTGAAACACTGGGGGAGGCTTTTTAATCTCGTGAAACATTTTTGTTCTTTTGCGTGAAAACAGTTGAAAATCCGCAGTTCCATTGATATAATTGGGTGTAATCGATATTGTGGGGTGGAACGCATTTATGGCTAAAATCGTTGCAATCGTCAATCAAAAAGGCGGTGTGGGCAAAACCACCACCAGCGTAAATTTGTCTGCGGCCTTGGCTGCCAAGGGTTTTCGGGTTCTGCTGTGCGACTTCGACCCCCAGGCCAACGCCACTTCCGGTATGGGCGTCGATAAAAACACCGCCACACCCAACGTGTACGACGTGCTGATCAACGGTGCAGAGCCCACGAAGGCCGTGGCGCACACCAAGTACGGCGACGTGCTACCCGCCAACAAGGCTTTGGCCGGCGCCGGCATCGAAATGATCGCCATGGAGCGCCGGGAATATCTCCTGCACGACGCTTTGGCCACCCTGGACGATCAGTATGACTATATTTTCATCGATTGCCCCCCCTCCCTGGAGCTACTCACCCTCAACGGTCTTTGCGCCGCTCACTCGGTGCTGGTCCCCGTTCAGTGCGAGTATTATGCTCTGGAAGGCCTCAGCGACCTGCTTTCCACCGTCCGCCGCGTCAAGCAGGCCCTCAATCCCCGTTTGGAGCTGGAGGGCGTGCTGCTAACTATGTATGATGGCCGCACCAACCTGTCCATCCAGGTGGCGGAGGAAGTAAAGCGCCACTTCCCGGGCAAGGTCTATGCCACCGTCATCCCCCGCAACGTCCGCCTGTCCGAGGCTCCCAGCCACGGCAAGCCGGTCATGGCATACGACGCTACCTCCCGCGGGGCGGAGGCTTACACCACCCTGGCAGAGGAATTCGCCTCTATCAACCGTTGATTTTTCTGTTTCATGTTTCACGTGAAACATGAAACAGGTTTCCACACTATCATACAAAGAAGGTGTACCATGTCGAAACGCAATATGGAAAAGGGCCTGGGCCGCGGCCTGGACGCCCTGCTCGGCACCCCCGAAGTCCAAAGTTCTCAAGCCTCCGGCGGTTCCGTTCAGTTGCCCATTTCTCAAGTGGAGCCCGGCCTGAACCAGCCCCGCAAGCGCTTTGAACCGGAGGCTCTTGCGGATTTGACCGACTCCATCCGTGTCCACGGCATTATCCAGCCTTTGACCGTTCGCCGCCTGTCCTCCGGTTATTATCAGATCATCGCCGGTGAACGCCGCTGGCGCGCTGCCAAGGCCGCCGGTCTGGACTCCGTCCCCGCCGTCATCATTGAGGCGGACGACCGCAAGGTCATGGAGCTCGGTCTGATCGAAAACCTTCAGCGGGAAGATTTGAACCCCGTGGAAGAGGCCAAGGGCTATCAGGTGCTGGTTCAGGAGTATGGTCTGACCCAGGAAGAAGTCGCCCAAAGCATGGGAAAATCCCGCCCCGCCATCGCCAACACCCTGCGGCTGCTGGCTTTGCCGGAAGCGGTGCTCATCCTGTTGGAGGAGGGTTCCATCTCCGCGGGCCACGCCCGGGCCATTCTAGCCGCCCCCGACCAGGATCTGCAGATCAAGGCCGCCCAGATGACCGCCACTCAAAACCTGTCCGTCCGCCAGACTGAGGCGCTGATCAAGTCCCTGCAAAAGGCTGCGGCCCAGCAGGAAGCGCCCATTCAGCCCGTGTCCGACATCGCCATCTACCTTGCCGAGGTGGAGAAAAATCTGACCTCCCGCTTTGGCCGCAAGGTCCGGGTGGTGGACAAGGGCAAAAAAGGCCGGATCGAGCTGGAATACTACGATACCAACGACCTGAACGCCCTGCTGGACGTGCTGGAGCAGGTGAAGGGAGGGGCAGGCCAGTGAGTACGGAAGAACAGAAGTCTTCTGCCCAAAGCCCCCGCCGCAAAGCAAATCGCCCCGCCCTGTTTGCCTACATGGTGGCCCTGTTTGCCGTAGCCTTCCTCCTGCTGCTGATGTCCTACTTCATGCAGCAGCGCCGCAGCGACCAGCAGCTCATCGAGGAGGGTCTGCAGAAAAACGCCTCCGCCCTGCAGATCACCCAATCTGTACAAAAACAAAACGAGACTCTCCGCCAGCAGGTTTCTGTTCTGGAGGCAGACCTTGCCGCCCAAGCGGAACAGCAGGAGAAGGTCACCCACGCAATGGACTGGCTGTGGCGTATTCAGCGGGAATATTTCCAGCGGCGCTACACCTCTGCCCGGCAGATGATCCGTGACTTTGAGGAAACCGACCTGAAGGAGTACCTGCCTGCGGAACCTCCCATCGACCCGGACTATCGATCACCGTTAGAGCAGTACGAAGCTATTTACGACTCACTTTTCTGAATTTCGCCTGTAAATAATGCTATAATTTGTAAATAAAGGGAGATTTTACCAATGCTTGACATTAAGTTTATCCGTGAAAACCCCGATGTGGTGAAAGAAAATATCAAAAAGAAGTTTCAGGATGCCAAGCTGCCCCTGGTAGACGAGGTTCTGGTCCTGGACGAGCAGAACCGCACCGCCCAGACCCGTGCCAACGAGCTGCGTTCCGCCCGCAACAGTCTGTCCAAGCAGGTGGGCATGCTGATGGGTCAGGCCAAGAAGGACCCCTCCAAGCTGGCCGAGGCCGAGGCGGTCAAGGCCCAGGTCAAGGCTAACGCCGATGAGCTGGCAGCCCTTGAGGCTCAGGAGGTCGAGCTGGCCGAGAAGATCCGCCGCATCCTGCTGACCATCCCCAATATCATCGATCCCTCCGTCCCCATCGGCGCCAGCGACGAGTTCAACGTGGAGGTAGAGCGCTTCGGCGAGCCTGTCACTCCCGATTTCGAAGTCCCCTACCACACCGAGATCATGGAGACCTTCAACGGCATCGACATGGACAGCGCCGGCCGGGTATCCGGCAACGGCTTCTACTACCTGATGGGCGACATCGCCCGCCTGCACTCCGGCATTCTGGCCTATGCCCGGGACTTTATGATCGAAAAGGGTTTCATCTACTGCATCCCCCCCTTCATGATCCACGGCAACGTGGTGGAGGGCGTTATGTCCCAGACCGAGATGGACGCCATGATGTATAAGGTGGAGGGCGAGGACCTGTACCTCATCGGCACTTCCGAGCATTCCATGATCGGCAAATTCATCGATCAGATCATTCCCGAGGACAACCTGCCTCAGACCCTGACCTCCTATTCCCCCTGCTTCCGCAAGGAGAAGGGCGCCCACGGCATCGAGGAGCGCGGCGTGTACCGTATCCATCAGTTCGAAAAGCAGGAGATGGTGGTCGTCTGCAAGCCCGAGGACTCCATGAACTGGTACGAGAAGATGTGGCGTTACAGCGTGGAGCTGTTCCGCTCCATGGACATCCCCGTGCGTCAGCTGGAGTGCTGCTCCGGTGACCTGGCCGACCTGAAGGTCAAGAAGTCGGATCGTAGCCATGTCGTTCTGTGAGCCAAGGAGTTGCAACCTAGAGTTGACTTCCTAAGACTCCTTGGGG
>JAZSAP010000007.1:0-2606 GCA_045601925.1 Lawsonibacter sp. | reverse complement strand
CAAGCGCGATACCAAACTTCGCCACACCCGGAAATGCGACCGGCTTACCCGGACAGCTTCGTTATGATACCACACTGTTTCCCCTTTTGCAAGAGTTTTTTAAGAAATTTTTACTTTTTTTCAAGGGCGGTCTGTGGTCTCTCCCGTTCCAGCTCCCGGCGGCGGATGATCAGCAGGTCGTAGAGCCGCGCCAGCTTATTCCAAGTGGCCTTATCCATCACCCCGGTGGTGGGCAGGCCGGACGCCTTCTGCAGCAAAATCGTGTTGTCCACCGTTGCTCCGGTGTGCATGCCGTCATGTTCACCATCCGTAATACCGTCCACCACACCGGACAGGACTCCGAACAGGGTCTGGACCAACGTGGCAACATCATCCCGGTCACCAATTTCCAACTGGAACTGACGCACGGGAAAGGCCCGCAAGGCATACGGCCTTGCCCGTTCCCGCATCCAGCCGTCATAACGGCGCACCACCTCGTCCCAGGTGTCCGGGTCCACCCGGCCCGTCACGGGCAGACCGAACTCCCGCTGGAAAATCATCACCGCCTCCAGGGTTTCCTCCCCAAAGCGGCCGTCCGGCACCAAAAAGGGCAGCGCCTCGTATCCATGGGACAGCTGCTGCAGCATAGTCTGCAGACTCTCGATGGGTCTGCCAAGCAAAAATACGTCTTCTCTCATACCAACGCCTCTCCCCTCTCGTCCGATTGCCCCAAAGTCAACTCACGCCCCGGATTCTGCCGCATGCGGCTGGTCAATCCATAGTCCACTTGCTCCCCTGTTGCGGCGGTCTGTGCCGCGACGGGAAAACGCAGCTGGCTCTGCAGATAGCGGTTTTCAAGGCTTGCAAACACGCGGTAGACCATGATCCAGGTCTGCTCCCCCGCAATCCCGTCCTGGGTAAGGCCCGCCGCCCGCTGGAAGGCCCGAACCGCGTCCTGGGTGGCCGGGCCGTAGGTGCCGTCCACCGCCACATCGGGAATGACATCATAGAACTCGCTGATGGAGCTGAGCATATACTGCAGGGCGCTGACCGCCTGCCCCGTGCTGCCCGGGCCGGTGACACCGGGATAACGGAAGTTGACTGCTGTGAAGCGCTGACCTTCGCTGACCAGTTCGGATAGGCTGTTGATGGCGTTGTACAGGGACACCATCTTGTACCACGTGGCCCGGCCAACGATGCCGTCCTGGGTCAGGCCGAAAACCTGCTGAAACTTCTGCACCGAACGCTCGGTGCTGGCATCAAACACCGCGGCGGTGGGCCAAATTTTAGGGATGGCGGGGTAATCCTGGCTGATGCGGTTGAGCATCACCTGCACGATCAGCACGTCCTGCCCGCTGTCCCCCCGGCGCATGTTTCGGCCCGGGAAGCTGTCCCGAGGCTGCTGCAGGGGCACATCTGTGACCAGCTCAATGTCGTTGCCGTAGTAATTGCGCAGGATGGCAATAGAGTCGTAACCCTGTTTTGCAAGATTTTGACTGCCCCATTGGGACATGCCCGCGCAGGTCACAGTCGTGCCATTGCAAAATTTCGCAGCCAAGGGTTCGACGAACCCGCGGCGGCGGATATAGCTGTCAAACACGTCGTCCACAACGTTGGACACGCTTTCAAAAATGTTGCGGCCACGGATAAACTTCTGGTCGTAAGCCGTGGACGAGGTGATATCAAAATCATAACCCCGGCTGCGGTAAAACTGTGTATAGACCCGGTTCAGGGCAAATGAGATCTGCGCCAGTACGTTGGCCCGGATGGCCGCCGGCTCCCAGGTGGGGTAAATCTCGCTGCTGGCCACATTTTTGATATAATCCTGAAAGGACACCGTCACGTTTTCTGCATTTTGGCTGGGGGCACCCAAGTGGACGGTGATGTTGGTGGGAATATATGGAGTAACTACCGCCATACCGCCACCTCACAGTTCCTGAGGTGGGATGGGCCGCACATCGGTGCGTTCGGTCCAGCTCTCCCCCACCACCAGCGGATTCAGTCCCACCTGCTGCTGGGTCCGTTGACCGGCAAAGACCTGCACCTGCTCCAGCCACATGACCTCATACCCCGGATGTTCCACCCACACATCCACCACCGAAAAGGGCTGCTCCATCTGCCCTGGTTCGGTGCTTTCGCTGGCCGGCGGAGCATCTACCTTCACCGGCTCGATGTTGCCGCTGTCGTCCGTCTCCTGCAGGGAAATCAACTGATACTTTCCGTCCCGGCCACGGGTCGCCACCATAACCGCCGCACCCACTACCGGGATCTCGGCCTGGGACGTATACACGCGCACACTCAACGTGCCTGATTGTGCCATAGTCTGCCTCCTTTGCGGCAACCACCGCTCGTTTCCCCATGCTATGAACGTTCCGGCAAACAGGTGCAATAAATATCCCCCTGCATAGCGGGGGGTATTTCATTTTCGGGCATAGCCCTAATATTACTGGCTGCGCACAAGTGCGCCTTTTATTGGCCTGCCAGCCGTGCATCTGTTACTTGCTACCCGTAAACGGGTCCCTCGGGTCAAATACACTTAACTGGTCGCTTTCTGCATCTTTCTTCAATTGTTCCGCTATGTAGTTTTTTATTGCCTTTGTGTTCTTGCCTACCGTATCTACATAGTA
>JAZSAP010000006.1:0-25178 GCA_045601925.1 Lawsonibacter sp. | reverse complement strand
TCCCCCGTATTTAAAGTTTTGATCGACTCCTCCAGCAGCTCCGCAAAGGATTTTTCGATCTCCATGATTTCTTCGCTCATTTTGTTACAGACCTCCTTTATTATCCACTCGGGCGTGGAGGCGCCCGCAGTGATGCCCACATTGGAAAGACCGCGAAGGGATGCGGTGTCAAGCTCGTCCGCGCGCTCGATCAGGCGCACATCGGGACAAAGCTGTCTGCACAGTTCGGCCAGCCGCTTGGTGTTGGAGCTTTTACTGTCCCCGATCACGACCATGGCATCGCTTTGTGCGGCAAGGCGTTGCGCCTCTTCCTGTCTTTTCGATGTTGCACCGCATATTGTATCAAATATTTTTGCGTTTGTACACTCTTTTTTTGCAATTTCTACGCACTCGGACCAAATCTTTTTTGTGGAAGTGGTCTGCGACACGAAGGTTAGGGGCAAATGCCGCCGTTCCGGCGCTTCATTCAGCCAGGCGAGCAACGCGTTTGCGTTTTCCAGCACCACGGGATGGGCGCACCAGCCGGCAATAGCAAGTACTTCCGGATGGTCGGGCGTGCCGATGATGACCGCAGTACGACCTTCCTCTTCCGCCCGAATGACCAGATCGTGTATATGTTTGACGTTGGGACAAGTGGCGTCCAAAACAACCGCCTGCTTTTGTGCAAGGCGGTCGTAGATCTGCCGTCCCTCTCCGTGAGAGCGAATGATGACCGCGCTGCCGTCGGGCACATGTTCCACATCCTCCACCGCAACCAGACCTTGCTCGGAAAGGTGCTGCACAACGTCTTTGTTATGGATGATGGAACCAAGCATAACGCAGGGGCGACCTTCTTTTGCGGTTGCATCCGCAAGTTCCACCGCTCTGCGCACCCCATAACAGAACCCGGCGGACTTGGCAAGGGTAATATTCACTTGCGCTCCACCTCCAGCCCACGGATGCGTGCCATCAGGTCATCGGCAATGGCGCGATACTCCTCTGCCGTTCCTTTTCTGCCCTCGGTCTTTGGCAGGAACGGTTGGCCGATCGCAACGCGGTTGAAGCGGAACAGCCGCTTGTGCGGCTCAATGTAAACGGGAAGGATCGGGACCCCCGCCCGGGTGGAGAACATGGCCGCACCCGTCTTGGCTTCCACACTCTCACCCTCGCTCACGCGGGTGCCCTCCGGAAACATCAGCAGCTTTCGTCCTTCCTTCAAGTAGCGCAGGGCCGTTTTAACTGCAGCAATATCCGCAGCACCGCGGTCCACACCAAATACGCCCGCGTGGCGCAGCAGCCACCCAAGCACAGGAATCCGCATCAGTTCCGCCTTTGCCATAGCCCGCAGAATGTGCCTGCGACGGAGGGCGTACACCACAAAAAACGGATCAAGGGCGTGGGTGTGGTTGGGACAGACGATAGCCGCACCGTCCGGAATGTTCTCACGTCCCGTTACCTTAATGGGATACAGCAGGTGAAATACAGGCCACAGCACTGCATAAAGCACCCGGTAAAAACGATTTTCGCTCATACCCTGTTCCCCTCGCCAATGGCGGCAAGAATGGCCGCCAAGCTCTGCTCCAGGTCCAGGTCGGTGGTGTCGATCAGCACGGCATCCTCCGCACGGCGCAAAGGCGCGATGGGCCGGTTGGTGTCCTGCTCATCGCGAAGAATGATGTCCCGCAGGACCGTATCAAAATCCGCCTGCTGGCCGCGCTGCTGCAGTTCCAGGAAGCGGCGCCGCGCCCGTGCCTCGGCAGAAGCGGTCAGGAATATCTTGACCTGCGCGTCGGGCAGCACCACGGTGCCGATGTCCCGACCGTCCATCACGACATTGTTGCTGCGGGCCAGATCCCGCTGCAGGTCCAGCAGGAACTGGCGCACCTTGGGAATGGCGGAAATCTTGGACGCGTGCTGGGATATCTCGTGCAGACGGATCTGTTCGGAAACATCTTCCCCGTCCAGATACATGTGCTGCAGACCGTCCTCGGGGTTGTAGACAAGGCGAATTTGCATATCCTTCAAAATCGGCTCCACAGCCGCCGCATCGGCCGGCTCCACCCCACGGCGCAGCGCCCCAAGGGCCACCGTACGATAAATGGCACCGGTATCCACATAAAGATATCCCATCTCTGCGGCAGCGCGCCGGGCAAGGGTGCTTTTCCCCGCGCCGGACGGGCCGTCAATGGCCACGCTGATATAGTCCATTTCTTCATCCTCCCAATAAGTGATCATACCTTACAGCTGTTGGCTGCACTTTCACCGGCCAACGAACCGGTGGCCCAGGCGATTTGCAGATTAAACCCTCCGGTATAGGCATCCACATCTATCACCTCACCGGCCAGGAACAGGCCCTGCACCTTGCGCGATGCCATGGTCTTGGGGTCGATTTCGCTGACCTTGATGCCGCCGGCGGTAACAATGGCTTCAGAAAGGGGCCTCGGCCCGGAAATGTGGATGGCCAGGCCCTTGAGCTGTTCCAAAAGTCTTCGTCTTTGCCCCTTGGATATCTCGTGTCCTTTTGTATGGGGCGGGATCTGCGTCAGCTCCACCATCACGGGTACCATCAGGCGCGGGACAAGACTGCCTAGAATGTTTTGAAAGTCCTGATTTGACCGCTCGGTCAGTTCCCGCACCAGCCGGGCATCCAGCTTCTGTTCATCCAACGCGGGTTTCAGGTCAATGACAGCGGTATATTGCTCCCCTTCCCACTCCCGCATGCAGGCGCTGGCGCTAAGTACCAGCGGACCGGACAAGCCGAAATGGGTAAAGAGCATCTCGCCCTGTTCCTGGAAAACGACCTTTTTCTTGCTGTTTTTAATTTTCAACGCAACATTTTTAAGGGAAAGCCCCTGCATGGCGCCGCAAAAACTCTCCTCTGCCTCCAGCGGGATCAAGGAGGGTCGCGGCGGCACTATAGTATGCCCCAGCTGGCCGGCCATATTGTAACCATCTCCTGTGGAGCCGGTCGCGGGGTAGGACGCACCACCGGTGGCAAGTACGACCGCAGAACAGGAATACTCCCCCTGCTCCCCCGTTACGCCAGTAACGACACCCTCCCGGGTTTTGATTGCAACCGCACGGTCCCGCACGATATTCACCCGCAGTCGGCGCAGCTCCCGCAGCAGCGCGTCAATCACGTCAGATGCCCGGTCGGAGACAGGAAACACGCGATTTCCCCGCTCCACCTTCAGCGGCACGCCCAGCTGCTCAAACAACTCCATCACCGCGCTGGGCGGCAGACGATGCATGGCACCGGTCACAAAGCGACCATTGCCTGGGATGTTAGTAAGCACCTCGTTCACAACGCAGTTATTCGTAACGTTGCAGCGACCTTTTCCCGTAATATACAGCTTTCGGCCCACTTTTTCATTGCGTTCCAGCAGCATGACCTGCACCCCGGCAAGGGCAGCACTTCTGGCCGCCAGCATGCCAGCGGCACCGCCGCCGATCACGATCACATCGGTTTTGCCCATATCCGTTCTCCCAAAGGCATTTGCACGAAATTATTCCTCTATTTTCTCGTACACGTCGTATTCTTCCCAAATCTGTTCCAGCTGCCGGAAGGTATTTGCTACCTCCTGGCTGCGCTTTTGGCTGACCGCCACGATCAGCGCATTCACAAGGCTCAACGGCGCGACCAGGGAGTCCACGAACGAAGCCATGTCGCTCTTTGCAGTCAGGATAATATCGGCATGGTCCGCCACGGGCGAGTTCTCACTATCCGTGATGGCCACAACGGTGGCGCCCCGATCCTGCGCGTACTGCATGGCCTTTACCGTCCGACTGGAGTAGCGCGGGAAGCTGACGCCGATCACCACATCGCCTTTGCCCACACGCAGAACCTGCTCAAACACTTCGCTGATGGTGTTGGCATCAATTTCGCGCACGTTATCGAAAATCAGATTGAAGTAGAACGCCAGGAACCGGGAAATGGCCGACGAGGAACGCACACCCAAAATGTAAATGTTTTTCGCGTTGAGGATGGCGTCCACCGCCCGGTCAAAACTGGCCGGGTCCAGTTCTTCCAGCGTGGTGCGGATCCTGGCAATGTCGGCTCGCAAAACAGACGCCACTACGCCATCCTGGCCGATCTGGTCATTTGCCATTTCAATGCGCTGCACGCTGGTCAGACGGTTGCGAATCATTTTCTGCAAGGCTTTTTGCATATCGGGATAGCCGTCAAAGCCCAGCTCCGCCGCAAAACGGACCACCGTGGACTCACTGACGTTGGTGGTTTGGCCCAGTTTGCTGGCAGTCATAAAGGCCGCCTTGTCATAAGACGAGAGGATAAAAGCCGCAATACGCTTTTGTCCCTTGGAAAATGTGGTCATATTCTCCTGTATCAGGGTCAGGATATCTCCGCTCATTTTATACACCTCTGTATACCATAAGGCTGGCGACTTTGTCTGTTAATCATACCGTTTTCTCTTGCAAAAAGCAAGCGGTTTTTGCAAGATTCCCATCATTTCCTGCAAAAACCGCTTCACTCGCTTTTCAATTTTGCAACTTCTTCCCGGGTCAGTTCGCGCCATTGGCCCGGCTTCAAAGTCCGGTCAAGATGGAGGTCCCCCTCCCGGATCCGCTTCAGACGCAGCACATTCAAGCCGGCCTTGGCGCACATGCGCCGCACCTGCCGGTTTCTTCCCTGATGGATCACGATAGACAACTGCGTTACGCCACCGCTGGACTTTCCCCGGCGCACCTGTGCAGGGGAAAGCTGCTGTCCGTCCAATTCCATGGGTGCCGTTAAGATCGGCAGGCCCTTGTTGACGTCGCCCATGACCCAGACCAGGTACTCCTTCTCCACTTCGTGGCTTGGGTGGATCAGGTGCTGGGTCAGCTCGCCGTCATCCGTCATCAACAGAAGGCCTTCAGAGTCCTGATCCAGCCTTCCCACGGGCCAAACGCGCCGCCCGCAGCCGGAAACCAACTGGGCAACCGTCCTGCGCCCACGCTCATCCGAAAGGGTCGTTACATACCCCCGGGGTTTGTTCAGCATCAGATATATCCGTTCACCCTCCGGACAAATCGGCATCCCATCCACACAGATCTCATCCCGGTCCAGATCGGCCCGGTCACCGAGATGCGCCAGTTCACCATTTACCGTGATGCGCCCGGCGGTGATCCACTCTTCCATGGTGCGGCGGGAACCGACACCACATTGTGACAGCAGCTTCTGCAGCCGTTCTTCCATATCAAGTTCCCACCTTTCCTCTCATTTAGAACGTAAAAAATCCGCGTATCTTCTGCAGCAAGTTCCGGTCCCGTACTACATTCAGCCCAGCAGCATCCCCGTATATCAGCGGGCACATGCCGATCACCCTGTCGTTGAGATAGTACGTGATCGTACCCGCCGTCTGTCCGCGGGCAACGGGTGCCTGGGTCCAACGGACCAGCGATACCTCTCTGCGCACTTCTTCCCCCTGTTTGAGCGGATAGTGAAGAGTTGCCCCCTCCTCCAGGGTCACAAAGGACAGCAGACTGCCAAGCACCGGCTGCCGCGCCTGAACGGTCCCCACCTTGGAAAGTTCCGTGTCGGTATAGGCAGAAAAGCCGTAATCGAGCATCTTGGTGTGGTCTTGCCAGTCATCGGGCGCATTCAGGGTCACCGCCACAAGCAGCCGCCCGTCCCGACGGGCGCAGGAGATCAGCGTCCGGCCCGCCCGCTCCGTATAGCCGGTCTTCATTCCAACGCAGCCATCATACCGCCAAAGCAGCTTGTTGTGATTGGTAAAGGTCCGCCCGCCAATCGTGATGGAGCGGGTTGCCACGATTTTTGCAATGGTGGCGTCCTGCATACAGGCCGCAGCAAGCTTTGCCATATCCGCAGCCGTTGAAACGTGCCCTTCCTGGGTCAAACCGCTGGGATTGAGGAACTTCGTATTGGTCATGCCGAGTCGAGCCGCCCTGCGGTTCATCTGCGCCACAAATGCCTCCACCGAGCCGGCGCAATATCCTGCAACCGCCAATGCCGCATCATTCCCGGAGGCCAACAGAAGGCCGTACATCAGCGCCTCAAGACTCAGCTTCTCCCCGGCTTTCAAGTACATGGACGAGCCCTCTGCCCCGGTGTATTCTGGCTTAATGTCCACCATCTCGTCAAGGCTGTGTCCCGACTCCATGGCCACCAGCGCCGTCATCAGCTTTGTGATGCTAGCAATATAGCGTTTCTCGTGGGCGTTGTGCTCCCACAGGACCCGTCCGGAAGCAGCATCCAGTAAAACGGCGCCGGATGCCGATACATCCAGCGCCGCACAGGGAACACACAGCACCAGGCACAGCACCGCGCACACAAGGCCACGCACGCAATTCTTCATAACCATCACCCCAAAAACAAGGTGATATTAGTATAAGAATTACGCCGGGCGATTATCCGCGAAAACCGTCTTACTGCCCGGACTTCTCCGCAGTCTTTTTCTCCTGCTGCTTTTCAATAAAACCGGTGACTTTATCAAACACCTCGGGCACCATTTCGATCACCCGGTCCACGGTGGTGGCGGGGGGCGGAGCCACAGACAGCAACCGCACGCTCTCGCCCTTCACGACCAAGAATGCCACCGGTTCCAGTTTGGCGCTGGCACCGCTGCCGCCGCCAAAGGAATTGGCCGCAGCAGGCTTCTGGTTTTTGGTCGCAAAGTCGCTGCCGCCGCTTGCAAAACCGAAGGACAGCTTGGATACCGGGATCAGGGTAACGCCCTCTGCCTGGATGGGCGCACCGATGATGGTGTTGGAGTCCACCATGGTGCGAATTTTCTCCATAGTCGTGCTCATCAGTTCATTGATGGGATGGCTCATAATAAAACCGCCTTTCTCAATTTGGGGTCGCGTTCTTTGTTCTGCGCATCAGAATGATCAGGGCCTGTACGGCAAACACCACCGCCAAAGCCAAAATCTGTCCCACCCGCAGGGATAAGCCTGCCAGCAGATAGATTTCAGGGTGCGTCGCCTCGAAATTAACGTCAACTCTTGCATGTCCGTCCACCACGTGACAGGCCGTCACGATGGGCTGCCACAGGCTGCCCAGTATGGCGTTTGCCCTGCCGTACTGCAGGGCCGCATCACCGGGATCCGTCGCTCCTGCGGTCAGGACCATGTCCAATTTGTCCACTTGCAGCTTTCCGCAAAACCGCTTTATCGTGCGCAATACTAGTGGCAAAAAGTCGCAAATCAGCTTCAGTGTTCCGCCCTTTGACGGGGCCTTACGCTTCTTTTCTGCGGGTTTGGCTGGATTTGTTTTTTTGCTCTTTCCCCGAGGTTTTGCCGGAATGACCTGCACATATCCCGGCCCAATGCGCAAGCGGATCGCAAGCGCATCCCGGCCGTATTCCACCTGCACGCCGACCCGCAGCAGCAACAGTGCCGTCAGCAGGATCAGTGCGCATAG
Organism: Lawsonibacter sp.; assembly: GCA_045601925.1. GTDB lineage: Bacteria > Bacillota > Clostridia > Oscillospirales > Oscillospiraceae > Lawsonibacter. Next base: position 17,812 of record JAZSAP010000006.1, on the reverse strand, counting down.
TGTCACGATCAGCCCCGTCATACGGAAGCTTCTTCCTGTTCTTGCTGGGCCTGTTCCTCCTGGCGCAGGCGGGCCACCGCCGCCTCCAGCTCCAGCGTGATCTGTCCATCCTCGGCAGAGGCGTTGGGCAGTTCAGGCAGTTCATCCAAACCGCTCATGCTGAACGAGCGCAAGAAGTTTTTCGTGGTACGAAACAGCATGGGCCGTCCGGGAACGGCTAGCCGGCCGCACTCTTCGATCAAATCCCGTTCCAGCAGCAGGCTCATGGTATAGGAGCTGTCCACACCGCGAATTTGATCCACATAAGTGCGGGTAACGGGTTGGTAGTAGGCCACAACAGCCAGCGCCTCCAGCGCAGACTGGGACAGGCGGGCGGGCTTTCGGCTTTCCAGCGTTTTGCGGATGTGTTCGGCGTATTCAGGTGCAGAGCACAGCTGATAGCTGTTGTCCAGCTTCACAAGGCGGATGCCCCGGCGCTGGAAGCTATATTCGTCCATCAGGTGCTGCGCGACCTGATCCAGCGTGCCGCGATCCACGTCCAGCGTGGTGCACAACCGCTCGGCAGCCACAGGCTCGCCAGACGCAAAAAGGATGCCCTCAAGGACAGCCTGCAATTCTTTCACTTCCATCAGTACACGCTCCTCAGTAGCTGTCTGCGGTAAAATTCAAATCATCCGCTTCGTTTTGGGTAGAGGTAACGGTGCAGTCCTCCTCCGTACCAGCAAGGCGCAGGCGACTAGCTTTGCACAGTTCCAGCACCGCAAGGAAAGTCGCAACGATTTCCGACCGGCTCTTGTTGCCGCGGAATAGGGCGCGGAATCGGGTCACACCAAAGCGGATCAGGCGGCGAATGATCTCGCCCGCCTTGTCGGTAACGGGATAAGGCTCACGGCCCACGATGCCCTGAAAGGCGCTGACCGGCGGGGGCAGCTTGCTGCCCGAGCGGCTGAGCACCTCACCCATGGCCCGGCGCAGATCGTCCGCCTCATGCACATAACGATAGGTTTGGTCCTTCCGGATGGGTTCCGGCCCTTTGGTAATGTAATTGCGCCCGTAGGAATAGCGCTGATCCAGCTTGGGCACGACCTCTTTCAAACGCACATAATTCTCGTTGCGCTGATGTGCCTCCAGGGTGGCGATCAGCTGTTCCATCTCGGACACGGCTTCCTCATCGTGGATGGAAAGCAGCATGCGGGTTTTAATGTAGATCAGGTGCGACGCCATGGTGACAAACTCGCTGGCAACTTCTAGATCCATCTCCTTGCGCTGGGACATCCACTCAAGATACTGTTCCAAAATCAGGGAGATCTGAATATCCTTGATTTCCATCTTGTTCTTGCTCAAAAGGTGCAGAATCAGGTCAAGAGGACCCACAAAATCCTCCATATCCGTTTCCTTGGCCTTGACCACGCCTTCCAGCCGATAAATCGGACTTTCCATTCTGCACCTCCTCCCTGCGGGTATATCCGCACAATTTATACTAGTATATCAAATTTTACGCCACATTACAAGCGGTTTTCTCCGCTTTCCATCACGCAAAAATGCCCGGACCAACAGTCCGGGCATTTATCGTCTTTCTTATTTGCCCCGCTCGACGCAGGCGAAGATCTCGTTGAGCAATTCCTGCCGCCCTGTCCCCTTCTCTGCTGAAAAGGGAATTAGCTTTACATCATCTCCTAATTCAAGGGTTTGGCGGATCTGGGCCAGGTTTGGCTCAATCTCTTTTTTCTTCAGCTTGTCCAGTTTGTTAGCCACCACGATAAAGGGTCGGCCCGCATCCTTGTACCACTGTGCCATGGTGCAGTCATCAGCCGTGGGCTTGTGTCTGGCATCCACGATCATGACCCCCATGGTCATCTGATCCGGGTCGGCAAAATATTCCTCCATCAATCTTCCCCAGCGGTCCCGCTCAGTCTTTGCCACCTGGGCATAACCGTAGCCGGGCAGATCAACCAGATAAAACGCTTTATCGATCAGAAAATAGTTGATGTGGACCGTTTTACCGGGCATGGCACCGACACGGGCAAAGTTCTTGCGGTTGAGCAGGCGGTTGATGACAGAGGACTTGCCCACGTTGGAGCGGCCCGCAAATGCCACCTGAACCATGCTATTCTGCGGAAAATCGCCGCGTTTCACAGCAGAGCGGATAAATTCGGCATTTTGAAGGTTGATCGCCATCACACAGGCCTCCTTATTGCTTCCAGGTTACGGCACTCTCCGCCTGCTTGCCCTCAAGGGCCATGCAGACCGCGGACAATTCCTGCTCCGGCTCACGCTGCAGCAGCGCACAGTCCAGCACCTGATCCACGTGATCCACCGTTACAAAGCGCAGGGCCGCGCGGACGGTTTGGTCGATCTCTTCCAGGTCTTTTTCATTATCACGGGGAATGATAACCGTCTGAATCCCGCTGCGCAGAGCGGCCATGGTCTTCTCCTTCAGTCCGCCGATGGCAAGCACACGTCCCCGGAGAGTCACTTCACCGGTCATGGCAAGGCCACTGCGCACAGGCCGGCCGGTCAGGGCGGAAACCATTGCTGTGGTAATGGCGATGCCGGCAGAGGGCCCGTCCTTGGGCACGGCTCCCTCCGGGAAGTGGGCGTGGATGTCCGTATTCTTGTAGAAATCCAGGTCGATGCCCAGCTTCTCCGCCTGGCTGCGTATGTAGGTGTGGGCCGCGTGGGCGGATTCCTTCATCACGTCGCCCAAATTGCCGGTCAGTTCAATTTTCCCGGTGCCGGGCACCGCATTGACTTCAACCTCCAGCAGTTCACCGCCCACACTGGTCCAGGCAAGGCCGTTTACAACACCGACCCGCGCCTCCAGCGCCTGGCGCTCCGGACGATACTTGGGCACACCCAGGTACTCTTCCAGGTTATCCGCTGTAATGGTAATTCTCTTTACATCCTTTGACACAAACGCCATTGCCGCTTTTCTGCAAGCGGAAGCCACCTGCCGTTCCAGCACGCGGACACCGGACTCACGGGTGTATTCCGTGATCATGCGGCGCAGGGCGGCATCGGTCAAAACCAGCTTGCTTTTGGTCAATCCGTGGCGCTTGAGCTGCCGGGGACAGAGGTAATCTTTGGCGATGCGCAGCTTTTCCTCGTCGGTATAGCTGGACAGCTCGATCACTTCCATACGGTCCAGCAAGGGCTTGGGAATGGTGGAGGTGGTGTTGGCCGTGGTAATGAACAGAACTTCGGACAAATCGAAGGGCAGCTCCACAAAGTGATCCCGGAAGGTGCTGTTCTGCTCGGCATCCAGCACCTCCAGCAGAGCGGAGGCCGGGTCGCCGCGATGGTCGTGACCCAGCTTGTCAATCTCGTCCAGCAGCAGCAAGGGATTGGAGACCCCCGCCTGATTGATGGCGTTCAGGATGCGGCCGGGCATGGAGCCAATGTAGGTCTTGCGATGACCGCGGATCTCCGCCTCATCGCTGACGCCGCCCAGGGAAATGCGGGCCAGCTTGCGGTTCAGGGCCCGGGCCACAGACATGGCCACGGACGTCTTGCCAACGCCCGGTGGGCCAACCAGACAGATGATCTGCCCCTTCAGGTCGGGAGCCAGCTGCTTGACCGCCAAAAACTCTAGAATACGCTCCTTGACCTTATCAAGGCCGTAATGGTCGCGGTCCAGCACCCGGCGAGCGTGTGCCACGCTGACCTTCTCCTTGGTCTTGTTGTTCCAGGGCAGTTCCAGACATACGTCCAAATAGTTGCGCATGACGGTGGCCTCGGCAGAGCCGAAGGGCTGCTTTGCCAGTCGGTTCAGCTCTTTCAGCAGCTTTTCCTGCACCTGTTGGGGCAGCTTGGCTGCATCGATCTTGGCCCGGTACTCCCCGATTTCGCTGTCGGCATCGCCCTCGCCCAGTTCGGACTGGATGGCCTTGATCTGCTCACGCAGGTAGTAATCCCGCTGGTTGTCGGACATCTGCTCCTTGGCCTTGTTTTGGATCTGCAGGTCCAGGGTCATGATGTCCACCTCGCGGGCAAGCAGGCGATACATCTTCTCCATGCGGCGAACGGGATTCACTTCAGCCAGCACAAGCTGCTTATCATCGTTGCGCATGGGGATATTTTGGGCCACAAAGTCCGCAATGAATCCGGGGTCGTCGCTGGACAGGATCTTGATCAGAAGGTCGGAAGATGCCTGGGGTCCCACCTCGATGTACTGCTGGAACAGCTCGTAAGTACGGCGGATCAGCGCCTCGGTCTTTGGGGTAACCCTGGCAGCACGCTCGGTAATGCGCTCCACCTCACCCACAAGGTAGGGGTTCGTCTTGGACAGGCGCACCAATCGTCCACGGGCAAACCCCTCTACCATGACACGCACGTTGTTGCCGGGAATGCGCAGCAGCTGCTTCACGTTGGCAAGCACGCCAACAGGGTACAGATCCTCCTGGGCAGGGTCCTCCACCGACATATCACGCTGGGGAACCAGGAAAATGGGACATGCATCCTCCAGCGCCTTTTCAAACGCCTCAATGGACCGCTTGCGGCCCACATCGAAGTGGATCAGCGAACCGGGAAACACAGTCAAGCCGCGCAGTGCCACAGTGGGCATATAGAGATTAAAAGTCTGCTTCTCCATAATAGATCACTTCCTCTCGGGAATGGTAAAACGTCCCGCAGACCACACAGCGTGCTCTGCGGGACGGATAAAGTCGTGTCTTATTCAGCACGCAGCGCAGCCTTGCCAAGCATGGGGCGCTCCAAACGATTGGGGTCGCGCAGCATCTCGGGCTTCTGCTCACCACGGACACTCTCTGGTGTGATGACCACCTTGACAATGGTGGGGTCGGAGGGCGTCTGGAACATGACTTCAGTCATAACCTCTTCCAGGATGGCACGCAGGCCGCGAGCACCGATGCTGCGCTCCACAGCGCGTTCGGCCACAGCGCGCAGGGCCTCCGGCTGGAATTCCAGTTCCACCTCGTCATAGTCCATCAGCTTCTTATACTGCTTGACCAAAGCGTTCTTCGGCTCGGTCAGGATGCGGACCATCTGATCCACATCCAAGGACTCCAGCGTAGTCAGCACGGGCAGACGGCCCACCAGTTCGGGAATGATACCGAACTTCAGCAGGTCCTGGGGCTGGATCTCCTTGATGATCTCGCCCACGTTGCGTTCTTTCTTGCTCTGAATCTCGGCGCCGAAGCCCATGCTCTTGCGGTCCAGACGGCTTTCGATGATCTTCTCAATCCCCTCAAAGGCACCGCCACAGATGAACAGGATATTGCGGGTGTCGATCTGAATAAACTCCTGGTGGGGGTGCTTGCGTCCGCCCTGGGGCGGAACGTTGGCAACCGTGCCCTCCAAAATCTTCAAAAGAGCCTGCTGCACGCCCTCACCGGACACGTCGCGGGTGATGGAGGTGTTCTCGCTCTTGCGGGCGATCTTGTCCATCTCGTCGATGTAGATGATACCCCGCTCGGCAAGCTCGATGTCATAATCTGCCGCCTGCACCAGGCGCAGCAGGATGTTCTCCACGTCGTCGCCCACGTAACCGGCCTCGGTCAGGGTGGTGGCGTCGGCAATGGCGAAAGGAACGTTCAAAATGCGGGCCAGGGACTGGGCAAACAGGGTCTTGCCGCAGCCGGTGGGACCAACCAGCAGAATGTTGCTCTTCTGCAGCTCCACATCGTCAGCGCCGCCGAAGTAGATGCGCTTATAGTGGTTATAGACGGAAACGGACAGGGCGACCTTGGCCTGCTCCTGACCGATGATATACTGATCCAAATACTCCTTGATCTGCTTGGGGGTGGGGATCTCGTCCGGCACGTCCACCGCAGGGGCATACCCTTGCTGCTCCATGTCCGAATCCAGAATGCCCAGGCACAGATTGACGCACTCGTTGCAGATATAGGCGCCCGGTCCGGCGATCAGCCGCTTGACCTGTTCCTGGTGCTTGCCGCAGAAGGAACAGCGAAGCGCTTTCTTTTCGTCGTTTTTTCCCATAATGACTCCTTATCGCTCAAAGGAGTGGAGGCAGACTCTGCCCCCACTCCCCGGCTGTTATCGTTTCTCGATCACCTTATCAATCAGGCCGTATTCCACAGCCTGCTCGGCGGTCATAAAGTTATCACGCTCACAATCGGCAGTGACGGTCTCGACACTCTTGCCGGTGTTTTCCGCCATGATGCGATTCATGCGCTGCTTGATGATCTCCAGGCGCTTGAGGTGGATGGCCATATCGGTCACCTGGCCCTGGGTGCCGGCGGAAGGCTGATGGATCATGATCTCGGCATTGGGCAGAGCATAACGCTTGCCCTTGGTACCGGCAGACAGCAGGAACGCGCCCATGCTGGCAGCCATACCGATGCAGATGGTGGACACATCACACTTGATATACTGCATGGTGTCGTAGATCGCCATGCCGGCGGTCACGGAGCCACCGGGACTGTTGATGTAGAACTGGATGTCCTTGTCGGGATCCTGGGCCTCAAGGTACAGCAACTGCGCCACCACAAGGCTGGCGGTGGTGTCGTTGACCTCTTCGGACAGGAAAACGATGCGGTCATTGAGCAGGCGGGAGAAAATATCGTAGGACCGCTCGCCGCGGTTGGTCTGCTCAACGACGTAGGGAATGAAACTCATTGAAAAATCTCCTTCCGGACAAATCTGTCACTACATTATGTCCGCGCGCCGGAAGATTATTCCTCGGTCTTCTTGGCGGCAGGCTTCTTTGCAGTGGTGGTCTTCTTGGCAGCGGGCTTGGCCTCGTCAGCCTTGGGGGTGGTCTTCTTCGCGGTAGAAGCCTTCTTGGCGGCGGGCTTGGCCTCAGCGGCCTCGGCCGCAGGCTCCTCAGCCTTGGCGGCAGCCTTCTTGGCAGCAGCCTTGACCTTGGCGTTGGCGAACACGAAGTCGGGAGCCTTCTTCTTCAGCAGGTCCTTCTTCAGCTCCTCGGCGGGAACCAGGCTCTTGACCTTGTCCAACTCCATGCTGTACTGCTCGGCCAGGCGCTTCAGTTCGGCCTCGGCATCCTCATCGGAAACCTCCAGCTTCTCGGCGGCGGCGACGGCATCCAAAGCCAGCTCCACCTTCACCTGCTTCTCGGCGTTGGGACGGGCGCTCATGCGCATCATGTCGGCATTCATGCCCATCATCTGCAGGTACTGGTTGAAGTCCATGCCCTGAGCGGCCACACGGTTGGCAAAGTCGTCCATCATGCGGTCGACCTGCACATCCACCATGGTCTCGGGGACGGTAACGGTCATCTTCTCGATGAGCTGGTCAATGATGGCCTGCTCGTAATCACGCTCGGCAGCCTCGGTGCGCTTGGCGGTCAGCTTGTCGGCAAGATCCTTCTTGAAGGCCTCCAGAGTGTCGAACTCGGACACGTCCTTGGCAAACTCATCGTCCAGCTCGGGCTTGACAGATTCCTTGACCTCGTTGACCTTGACCTTGAACACAACGTCCTTGCCGGCCAGGTCAGCAACATACTCCTCGGGGAAGGTCAGGTTCAGTTCCTTCTCCTCGCCGGCCTTGGCGCCAATCAGCTGTTCCTCGAAGCCGGGGATGAAGGAGCCGGAACCCAGCTCCAGGCTGTAGTTCTCGCCCTTACCGCCCTCGAAAGCCTTGCCGTCCATGAAGCCCTCGAAGTCGATGACAGCGGTATCACCCTTCTTGGCCTTGCGCTTAACAGCCACCAAACGGGTAGCGCGAGCAACGTAGGGAGTCAGTTCCTCGTTGATGTCCTTCTCGGTGACCTTGGCAACGGTCTTGGGAGCAGACAGGCCCTTGTAGGTGCCCAGCTTCACCTCGGGACGGACGCTGACGATAGCCTTGAAGGTAAAGCCCTCCTTGCCGACGGTAACGATCTCCATCTTAGGGTAGCCAACCTCGTCCAGCTTCTGCTCGGCAACAGCCTCGGCATAAGCGGCGGGATACAACTCGTTGATGGCATCCTCATAGAAAATGGAGGCGCCGTACAGCTTTTCAACAATGGCACGGGGAGCCTTGCCCTTGCGGAAGCCGGGGATGCTGATGCTGTTGCGGTTCTTCAGATAAGCCTTCTGAACGGCAGCCTCAAAAGCCTCGGCGCCCACCTCGATGGTAAGCTCAACAGTGCTGTTTTCTTTCTTCTCTACATTGGTGACGGTCATGTTCTTTTCCTCCTGTCGGCACCGGGTTTTAAGCAGCCCGACTTGTGCCATTTGCTTTAACTTGATTATTTTAACAGATTTGTTTCTGTTTTTCTAGATGTAAATTGCTTTTTTTATGTTTTATTCGCAAATTTTTTCAGGCAAAAAGCCGACAAAGTCTGCTGCAACCGTGCGAAAGGAAATTCCATTGTCTGTTCCGCAGTATGCAAACCGATGACTTGGACCGTGCAGATGACCAGAATAACAGCGAGTCACGCCGTATCGGCTCATCAACTCCAATATCTCCTCACAGCGGTAACCGGTACACAGGGGCGGATAATGGAGGAAGCAATATTTTTCCCGCTCCCCCGCCGCTTTCAGCGAGGCCTCCAGCCGAATCAACTCACGGTTAAAGATCTTGGCGCTGTGTTCGCCCCGCTCCTCCTCAAAGAACCAGCCACGGGTACCGCACAGGGCAATATCGCCGTAAAGTACGCAGTTATTGTGCAGCAGCGACAGCTTGTCAAAACCGTTGTCCGCAAAAAACGCGTTCATCTTTGCCGCCGTGGTCCACCAATAGTCGTGGTTGCCCTTGACCAGCAGTTTCTTTCCGGGCAGGGCGTTGAGAAAGGCAAAGTCCTCCCGGGACTCCTCCAGGCTCATGCCCCAGGACACGTCGCCGCAGATCACAACGGTGTCCTCCTCCCCCACCTGCTCAAATCCCTGCTTGAGCTTGTCCACGTAGCCGTCCCAGCGGCCGCCGAACACCTCCATGGACTTATCGCTTTTTAGGGATAAGTGGGTATCGCCAATGGTAAACAGTGCCATATCAGTCCAGCATCCCCAGAACCACGTCTTCCATACGTTCCTTGTCCACGCTGGTGGTGAAGCGGACGGTCTTGTTCTTCAATCCGGCCAAAGGCGCGGGCGCGGTACGGCCGGTAACCTCGGTCAGCTGGTCCAGTACTGCAAGGCCATCGGCGATCTCGGTCTGACCCAGGGCGGACAGCACGCTGTCGCAGAACTTGAAGGGGCTGGCGGTGGACACCACCAGTGCGGCAGTCTCGTCCCCGGTGGTGCGGCGATACTGCTCCATCACGTCAAAGGCAACGGCGGTGTGGGTGTCGATGAGGTAGTTATGATCGCGGTAGATGCGCTCGATGACCTTGGCGGTCTGGGCATCGTCGCAGAAGCCGGCGCAGAAGCGCTTGGAAATCCAGGCCTTGACCTTATCGCTGACCTCATACTTACCACAAGCGTTCAGCTGCTCCATATAGCCGCGTACGGCGTCGGAATCCTGCTCCACGGCGTAGAGCAGACGCTCCAGATTGCTGGAGATCAGAATGTCCATAGACGGGGACGTGGTGGTGAAGAAGGTGCGGTTGCGGTCGTACACGCCGGTGGTCAAAAACTCGGTCAGCACGTTGTTGCTGTTGGAGGCGCAGATCAGCTTGCCTACAGGCACGCCCATCTCACCGGCGTAGTAGGCGGCAAGGATATTGCCGAAGTTGCCGGTCGGGACACAGATATTCAGCTTGTCACCCATGGCCAGCTTGCCGTCACGAACCAGATCGCAGTAGGCGGAAACGTAGTAGACGATCTGAGGCAGCACACGTCCCCAGTTGATGGAGTTGGCAGAGGACAGGAAATAGCCGCGCTTGGCCAGCTTCTCCCGCAGGGCCTCGTCGGAAAACAGCTTCTTTACGCCGGTCTGGGCATCGTCAAAGTTGCCGTGGACGGCACAGACGCCCACATTATCGCCCTCCTGGGTGGTCATCTGCAGCTGCTGCACCTGGGACACGCCGTCCTTGGGATAGAACACCATAATGCGGGTGTTGTCCACGTCGCGGAAGCCCTCCAGCGCGCCCTTGCCGGTGTCGCCGGAGGTGGCCACAAGGATGCAGACAGTCTTGTCCTCCTGGGTCTTCTTCAAAGAAGCGGTCAGCAGATGGGGCAGCATCTGCAGGGCCATGTCCTTAAAGGCACAGGTAGGGCCGTGCCACAGCTCCAGACAATGCAGGTCGTCATTCAAAGAGTGAACCGGTGCCACGGCAGGGGTGTCAAATTTATCCGGGCCATATGCCTTCGCCGCAAAGCCGGTCAGCTCGCTGGCGGAAAACTCCTCCAGAAACAGACCCATAACATACACAGCCCGCTGCTGGTAGGACATGGAGCACAACTGCTCCAAAGCACCCTTGGGCAGTTTGGGGATATACATGGGGGTCAGAAGACCGCCATCCCGGGCAAGGCCCTGGGAAATGGCCTGGGCGGCCGTGCAGCCCTGCTGGTTATTTCGAGTGCTTATGTACTGCATAGTAACTCACGTTCCTTTGTGTGATATATCAATCTGTTATTATGGCAGGAAACCCTTCCGAGGTCAAGAGCGAAACACCCAAAACTTCTTATTCAAAGGCATTTTCCAGCACAATTATTCTCGGTTTTCTGGTCTGCATGCCGTCAGGCGCGTAAATCTCCACCACGTCAAAGCGCGGCTGCAGGTCGGTGGGATGTTCCGCAAGGTACATCTGCGCCGAGGTGCGCAGTCGCTCCTGCTTGTGGCGGTCCACAAACTCCCGGGCTGCGGCGAAGCGGTCGTCCTGCCGCAGCTTCACTTCTGTAAAGGCGATATACTTGTCATTTTGCACAATCAAGTCGATCTCACCAAAGCGACAAGTCCAGCCGGCCGCAACGATGCGCCACCCCTTTTTGCGGTAAACCTCCGCTGCCAACGCCTCGCCCCAGCGGCCCAGCAGCTTGCGTTCTCCCCCGCTCACAGGTTTTTCAAAAAGCTACGGCGGTGGATGGGGCTTGGCCCATACTGGCGCAGCAGTTCGTAGTGCAGCTTGGTACCATACCCCTTGTGCTTGTCAAATTGGTACTGGGGATATTCCTTCGCCGTTTCCACCATCCATCGGTCACGGCTTACCTTGGCAAGAACGGAAGCTGCCGCAATGCTGGCACTGCGGCTGTCACCTTGCACGATCAGTTCATGGGGCGTGATGATGGCTGCAGTCCGGCCCTTATCCCGGTTGCCGTCGATCAGGGCAAAATCCGGCTTGACCCACAGGGCATCCATGGCCAGCTGCATGGCCTTCATCCGGGCGCTTAGGATATCGGTGGCGTCGATTTCATCCGCCTCCACCCGGGCAACCGCCCAGGCAACTGCCGCCTGCTGGATAACAGGAAACAGCTGTTCCCGCTTGCGCTCGGTCAGTTTTTTGGAATCGTTCAGGCCGGGAATGTCCGCATCGGGCGGCAGAATGACCGCCGCAGCGTACACGGGACCGGCCAAGGGTCCTGCCCCTGCCTCATCACAGCCGCAGACGGCACCGTACCCCATGGCCCGGTATTTTTCTTCAAATTCAAACATGGAGGCATCCGTCATTCGGTTTCATCCTCCCCCGTTGTATCCTCCGGCAGCTCAAGTGTAAAGCGTCCCAGCTTGCCAGCACGATACTCATCCAGCAGAACCCGGGCCATGCGCTCGGTATCCAATTCACCGCCAGAAATGCGCATGCCGCGCTTTTGGGCCGCAGCTTCCAAAATCCGATAGCCAAAGGCCACGTCGTTCTCTTCCTGCTCCTGTTCGGGCAGTGCAGCAAGCTTGTAGCCGGTCTTCAGCGCCTCGGGATAGCGGCGGCTTAAAAAGCACATCAGGTGACAGGCCAGGGTCTCCACATCCATGATGTCGTCCTTCACCGCGCCGGTAAAGGCAAGGTGGATACCGGTGCGCTCGTCCTCGAACTTGGGCCACAGGATACCGGGGGTGTCCAGCAGGTCAAGGGTCGTATCCACGTTGACCCACTGCTTGCCCCGGGTCACACCGGGGCGGTCACCGGCCTTGGCAGACTTACGCTTTGCCACCTTGTTGATAAAGGTAGATTTCCCCACATTGGGCACACCCACCACCATGGCCCGCACAGGGCGGCCTACCTGTCCCTTTTCCCGCCAGCGGGCGATCTGATCCTTCAGAGCCAGCTGCACCACTTGGGAGAAGCGGTTGACGCCCGCTCCCGTCTTGGCATCGGTCTCCAGCACGGTCCAACCCTGGGCCTTAAACCGCTCCGTCCACGCTCGGTTGCTGTCCGGGTCGGCCTGATCGGCGCGGTTGAGCACCACAAGGCGGGGCTTGTCCCCCACGATGCGGTCGATATCGGGATTGCGGCTGGAGATGGGGATGCGGGCATCGATGATCTCCACCACAATATCCACCAGTTTCAAATCCGCCTCAATCTGTCGGCGGGTCTTTGTCATGTGTCCGGGATACCATTGGATATTCATGGTACATCCCTCCTGTTCGGGTTGTTTTATACGACTTCCTCAGGGAATCGATCACCCTTACGATCCTTCGTTCCCCCATTTTTCAATTGCCCTCACGATAACAGGCACCAGCACAAGCTGCAGCACGATGCCCGGCACGGCATCCACAAAGCCGCCTACAAAAAACGCCTGCAGCGTGAACGCACCGCCACGTGAAGCCAACAGCGCCCACTTTGTGATGCCCCACACGATTCGGCCAACAACCATAGCAGACACCAAACTACCGTACAGCCACCACAGCTGTTTTTTGAAAAAGCGCTTGTACAGCAATCCCGTCACGGCGCCGTAGGCGGCCAGCTCCGCCGCCATCCATACGGCATTGGGAAACAGAGGCGGCATGCCAAAACATACCGAACGCAGAACGGGCAAAATCGCCCCAACCGCAAGGCCGTACCAACCACCGCATAGCAAGCCGCACAACATGACCGGCAGGTGCATGGGCAGCAGGGTGTCCCCCACCTCTTTTATCTGCATGGTCAGGAACGGAAGCACCATTCCAATGGCAAGCAGCAATGCTGAAAGCGCCAGGTTTTTTGTATTCGTAACTTTCACAAAAAACGCCCCACTTTATGCATAAATTTATTCTTTCAAGATACCAAAGGACTCGTTGAACGTCTCTCCCGCCAGTTTGCGTTCCTTCACCCGCTGGATAAAGTCGGAGATAGCGATCAAGGGTTCTGCCGTGGTATTCCGGATAGTACTTGGCAAAGAAGTCCCAGACTCAGGCTTTGCGCCAAAATTCAATAGCTTACTTGGCCCAATGGTTAGCTTTTCTTGCTCAGCAGCCATTCCAACAGCCGCTCAGTATAGGCATAGTCCCAAACATTGTGGCCGTAACCCTCCAGCCGCTCGTAGGTAACATCTTTGCCAAGGGCGCGCAGCTTTGCCACCATCTCCTCAGTCTGGTTGATGCTGACAGTATCATCCTCCACGCCGTGGCAGGTCCAGATGGGCATAGTAAGAACCGCAGCATTCCAAGCCATTCCACCGCCACATACAGGCGCAATGGCCGCAAACAGCTCAGGGTACGCCATGGCTGTAAACCAAGTGCCGTATCCACCCATACTCAATCCGGTCAGATATACCCGGTTAGGATCGGCGTTGAATTTCTCTATCATCTGGTGAACAAAGCGCACAATAGACTCCACCCGTGCCGCCCAAAAACTGTCTTTAGGACACTGAGGCATGACAACCACACAGTCATGCTCGGTATCATTCAAATACTTGGAAAATCCATTTTTGTCTACAAGCACCAGTTCTTCATTTCCGTTGCCCCGCTCTCCAGCGCCGTGCAGTTGGATGATCAGTGGGCGCTTCTCCCCCACTTCCACCCCTGTATAAGCAACAAAAGAAAACTCATAGCCGGTTCTATACTCTGTACGAATCATCTCAAATCCCTCTCTTTCATATAGCTTCAGCAGTTTCTCTGCAATGACCTTGGCCATAATGGCATGACTGGTATCGTTGAGGTGCAGACCGTCAGGCACCAAAGAGATGTCGGTGCAATCTAATGGCAATCTCATAAACAGGCGTACCCAAAAACGGAACCATCCGTCGTGCAATTCGGGTCCCGCTGGCGCCAGGTCAACTTTTGAGGGTCGGAAACGCCATGTCCCTGGGTAATGCTGTCACCCAAGAAATTGATTTTCATGCCCTCCAATTTCATAATAACTCCCCTCTTTTCAGATAAGTTGTTATTTAGAACCATTATAACACATGCCCGCCGATTTTCCAACGAAAACCGCGCCAAAGAGCATAAAAAAAATCCGTCCCTGTTGGGACGGATTTTTTCGGATAAATTACAGCTTCTCCTGCAGCTTGGCAGCCTTACCAACGCGGTTGCGCAGGTAGTACAGCTTGGCGCGGCGGGCCTTGCCGTGACGGACCAGCTCGATCTTCTCCAGAGAAGGAGCGTGGATGGGGAACACCTTCTCAACGCCGACGCCGTAGGACACGCGGCGAACGGTGATGGTCTCCTCGATGCCGCCGTGCTTCTTGGCGATCACGGTACCCTCGAAAATCTGGGTACGCTCGCGGTTTCCTTCCTTGACGCGGATGTGGACGCGGACGGTGTCGCCGATCTGGGCGGCAGGGGCCTCGGCCTTCAGGTGCTTTTCGGTGAATGCTTTCATCAGATCCATGGTAATTTCCTCCGTTTTTTATAGGCGTTCGTACCGGTTTGTTTCGTGCCGCATTCACGCGTCGGCACACCGCAGAGGACCACCCTTTATTCAGACTTGGAAATGTTACCACAATCATTTCAAAATTGCAAGCATTTTTTCAAAAAAATTTCATTTTTCCTGCTGCAGCGACGATTCCGCCAACTTCTCCGCCGGTGCAGGGCCTACCCTGTCCATATCAACAAGCACGGTGTCTTCCCCAAACCGCTGCACCGCCTGCCACGGTATGACCACAGGCTTCTCCCTGCCCAGCAGTCCCAACAGGCGCAGCCGTCCCGGTATGATCAGCCCCAGCACGCGTCCGCTTCCCGGCTCCAGCTCCACATCGCCCACATAACCGAACCGGTTTCCGCTGTTGACTCCGATGACCTCTTTAATCCTCAATTCACTCAGCCGCACAGAACCGCGCCTCCCCCCTTTTATTCTCTAAACCGTATGACCGTGGACCTGTCCAATATGCCTTGGCTTTTTCCATCGAAACCGGTCCTACGAATAAAAATTTAGCCGTCCGCGTCCGCGTATGAAAGCAAGCCGCCGGGAAATACTGATTTCACTACCCGGCAGGAGGTCTCACCCATGCTGAACAAAGTTGAAATATGCGGCGTTAACACCACTAAACTGCCTGTTTTGAAAAATGAAGAGACTCGTCAGCTGCTGCTGCGCACCAAACAGGGGGATACCGCCGCCCGGGAACAGCTGATCCAAGGCAACCTGCGGCTGGTGCTATCCATCATCCAGCGCTTTGTCAACCGGGGCGAAAACGTGGACGACCTGTTTCAGGTGGGCTGTATCGGTCTGATCAAGGCCATCGACAACTTTAACACCGATCTGGACGTGCGTTTTTCCACCTATGGCGTACCCATGATCGTGGGGGAGATCCGCCGATATCTGCGTGACAACAGCGCCGTGCGTGTGTCCCGGGCCATGCGGGACACCGCCTACCGGGTGCTGCAGGCCAAGGAGGCATATATCGCCCAGCACCAGCGGGAACCGACCATTGAACAAATCGCTGCCATACTTGATATCAAGCGGGAAGACATCGTCTTTGCCCTGGACGCCATCAGCGAACCGGTTTCCTTATACGAGCCGGTCTATTCCGACAGCGGTGACTCCCTGTGCGTGATGGACCAGGTGAAGGACGCTAAAAACACCGACGAGCACTGGCTGGAACATATTGCCTTGAAAGACGCCATCTCCCGCCTTTCCGAGCGGGAGCGCAACATTTTGAACCTGCGCTTCTATCAGGGAAAGACCCAAATCGAGGTATCGCAGGAGATCGGCATTTCACAGGCTCAGGTGTCCCGACTTGAAAAAGGCGCGCTGGCCCAAATTCGAAAAGGAATGTAAAAATCCCCCTCCAACGGAGGGGGATTTACTATTAATGCAGCTGTTCTTTGTTTGCAAAGGTCTCGCAGAACCGGGCGGAGAATGCCGGTTCACGGCCCGCCACGTACAGGTGGGACACATCACCGAATGCCGCCACACGGAAAAACGCCTCCCCCTCCCGGCGCTCCTCGGTGTAAATCGTAGTCACCGAGGTGGGGGCCGCGCAGAAGCCGTGCCACAAAATCATGGGAGACATGTTCAACAGATGGCCCAGCAGCACGCACTCCAGCCCGAAGTGGCAGAAGAACACGATGGTATCCTCGTTGGCCCGTTCCGCTTTATAGTACAGGCCGTGGCGCACGTAGCCGTGTTTGGCAAGCAGTTCATCCAAACCATCTTTTACCTTTTGGATGCCCTCACGCACGTTGGCCGCGGCAAAGATAGGCACATCCTGCCACTTGTCCGGGTCATAGAATTCCGGCACGGCGGTCCAGTCGGCGGGCTTCCAGTCCCACAGAACATCCTCCTGCGTTTCGCCCGGCTTGATGACATTGATGGGGAACTCCCGCAGCCAGTCCAAGGTTTCAGCCGTGCGCCCCATCTTCTTCAATGTGACCGAAGCCGTATCCTGCGCGCGCCCCAAGGGAGAAACGTAAAAGTTCTTCACATCCAGCTTGCCGATGCGCTCGGCCAGCAGCTCGGCTTCCTCCCAGCCGCCGGGAGTCAGAGTATCCAATATATAGTTGGGATCGCCGTGGCGAATGATGATCAGCTTCATTATGTTTCTATCCTCTCGTTGCCATAGATATAGAGAAACCCGCTGATTTACATCAACGGGTTTTTCTGGCGCAGAAGGAGGGATTCGAACCCTCGCACGGTTTAACCCGCCTACTCCCTTAGCAGGGGAGCCCCTTTGGCCTCTTGGGTACTTCTGCAGGTCAAATAAATGAACATATTAAAAAATGGCGGAGAGAGTGGGATTCGAACCCACGGCTCTTGCGAGTCACCGGTTTTCAAGACCGGCTCCTTAAACCGCTCGGACATCTCTCCGTACGGCTTACAGCAGGAGTTATCTTAACACACTTTCCAATCCTTGTCAACCGTTGGTTGGCTTTTCTTTTATATATTTTATCCTCCCCTGCGCAAATAAAACCGCCGCAGGCAAAAAATACCTGCGGCGGTTTTCACTTCCTTTGCGATCAGGCCATCATAGCCTTATGGAACACCTTTTTGCCCTTCTTGATCATCAGACCCTCATCGCCGAAGTCGGCGGCGGTGTAACTGACGGTGGGCGCTGCGACCTTCTCGCCGTTGACTTCCACACCACCCTGCTCAACCAGGCGGCGAGCCTCCTTCTTGGAGGGAGCCAGGCCGCACTTGACCATCAGGTCCAGCACGCCGATGGCACCGTCGGTCAGGTCGTCAGCGGTCAGCTGGGTGGCAGGCACGTTGGCCATGTCACCGCCGCCCACGAACAGAGCCTTGGCGGCCTGCTCGGCCTTGGCGGCCTCCTCCTCACCGTGGACCAGCTTGGTCAGCTCGAAGGCCAGGATCTCCTTGGCGCGGTTGAGCTGGCTGCCCTCCCACTTGTCCATCTCGTCGATCTGCTCCAGGGGCAGGAAGGTCAGCATCCGCAGACACTTGAGCACGTCGCCGTCGCCCACGTTGCGCCAGTACTGATAGAACTCGTAGGGGGTGGTCTTGTTGGGGTCCAGCCACACGGCGCCCTTGGCGGTCTTGCCCATCTTCTTGCCCTCGGAATTGAGCAGCAGGGTGATGGTCATGGCGTGGGCGTCCTTGCCCAGCTTGCGGCGGATCAGCTCGGTGCCGCCCAGCATGTTGGACCACTGGTCATCGCCACCGAACTGCATGTTGCAGCCGTAGTGCTGGTACAGGTAGTAG
>JAZSAP010000005.1:0-3907 GCA_045601925.1 Lawsonibacter sp. | reverse complement strand
AGCAGGTCGCCCTTGCGGGCGCCGATCTTCTCGATGACCGCGCCGATGCAGTCGGCAGGCACGTCCACCACCATGCGCTCGATAGGCTCGCACAGGACGCCGTCAATTTCCTTGTACAGCACCCGGGGGGGAGAGACCTGCAGCTCGTAACCCTCACGGCGCATGGTCTCGATGAGGATGGACAGGGACATCTCGCCGCGACCGGCCACGTTGAACGCCTCGGTACTGTCGGTGTCGCTGGCCCGCAGGGACACGTCCTTCATGGTCTCGCGGTACAGGCGCTCGCGCAGCTGGCGGCTGGTGACGAACTTGCCCTCCTTACCGGCGAAGGGGGAGTCGTTGACGGAGAAGGTCATCTCGATGGTGGGGGCGGAGATCTGGATGAACTCCATGGGCTCCACACAGTCGGCGGCGCAGATGGTGTCGCCGATGGTGATCTCACCGATACCGCTCATGGCGATGATGTTGCCGGCGGTGGCCTCGGTCACAGGGACCTTGGCAAGGCCGTCGTACTGATAGAGGGCGGTTGCCTTGGCTTTCTTGGGGGCCTCGTCCTGGGCGTGGTAGTTGCACACGGCAATTTCCTGGTTCTGCTTGATGGTGCCCCGCTCGATGCGGCCGATGGCGATACGGCCCACGAAGTCGTTGTAGTCAATGGCGGACACCAGCATCTGGAAGGGGGCGTTCTCCTCCGCCTCGGGGGCGGGGATGTAGTCCACGATGGTGTCGAACAGGGGCTTGAGGTCCTCACCGGCCACGTCGGGGGAATAGGAGGCGGTACCCTGACGGCCGGAGCAGAACAGGGTGGGAGACTCGAACTGCTCCTCGGTGGCGTTCAGATCCAGCAACAGCTCCAGCACCTCGTCCATGACCTCGTGGACCCGCTGGTCGGGGCGGTCGATCTTGTTGACCACCACGATGACCTTGTGACCCAGCTCCAGAGCCTTGGACAGGACGAAGCGGGTCTGGGGCATGGGGCCCTCGGCGGCGTCCACCAGCAGGATGACGCCGTTGACCATCTTCAGGATGCGCTCCACCTCGCCGCCGAAGTCGGCGTGACCCGGGGTGTCCACGATGTTGATCTTGATGTCGCCGTACTGGACGGCGGTGTTCTTGGCGGTGATGGTAATGCCGCGCTCGCGCTCCAGATCGTTGGAGTCCATGACGCGCTCTTCCACCGCCTGGTTGTCGCGGTACACGCCCGACTGCTTGAGCAGGCCGTCCACCAGGGTGGTCTTGCCATGATCGACGTGGGCGATGATGGCAACGTTTCTTAACTTCTCATTTTTCATAAAGACAGCTCCTCTGCCGACAGGATTACAAATTTCAACAGGGTATTATACCGCTCCGCTGTCGAAAACGCAATCCCTCTGCCGCAAAAAATCCCGCGGTCACGGCTTTTCTCCCTGCCCGCCGGGCAAAAACTCAAAAATCTGTTCCGACTGGGGCGGCTGACCGCCCGCAGCCTTCCAGCCGGCCACAAAAGCCAGCCGCACCATAGAAAACAGGTAGGCCTCCGCCTCGTCATACTCGTGTCGGTCCAAAAAATCACCGAAGGCTTTTTCAAATTCATTGCTCATCATAAAAATCACCTCAATGTTATTTTATCGTATTCGATATGATGTTGCAAGATTTTATCCTGCTGAGTGGTATATTTTTCTCGGGTGAGGAAAATGAAACCTTTGAAAGAGCGCATCAGCATCACACTGGACAGTCCCATCTTGGAGAAAATCAAACTCCGTGCAGAAGTGGATGACCGTCCTGTATCCAGCTACATCAACCTTGTGCTTAAGGCCCATTTGGAGCGTCTGGAGCGCAGGGAACAGCAAAAGCAATCGTAAGAAAAAACACGGTGTGACCTCTGGGTCGCACCGTGTTTTTTGTTTGCGTTTCGCCCTGCGGGGCGCCCTCCTTTGCCCGCGGCGGCAAAGTAGGCAAAACGCCGCCGGGGTTTGAGTGGATGAGATTGGCCGCTTCGCGTCTGCATCTCAAACACTCACCCCTACCCTCTCTGTCGCTACGCGACATCTCCCCCTGTCAGGGGGAGTCGGCCCCGGACCCCAAGGAGAACGGCTCGTAAGCGGCAGGTATTCTTTGCGTCCGGCGCACCGGCGACGACACGTTGTGCTTCTTTAGGCTGCACCCGCAAGGGGTATGCCGCATCCGTAGGGGCGGCCCCGCGTGGCCGCCCGCGGATGAAAACAACCCTGCCGAAATTCGGCAGGGTCGCTGACGTTATATTACTGCGCGTCCAGCCAGCGGCAGGCGCCCATGGCGGCCACGGCGCCGTCACCGGCGGCGGTGGTCACCTGACGGATGAACTTGCTGCGGCAGTCGCCGGCCACATACACGCCGGGGGTTTTTGTGGCACAGAACTCGTCCACGTCGTAGTAGCCGTACTGGTTCAGGCCCACCAGATGGGCAAAATTCTCATTCTCCGGCTGCAGGCCCACGGCCAGGAACGCGCCGTCCACGCGAATTTCGCCATCCTCGCCGGTGGCGTCGTTGTGCAGCTTCAGACCGGCCAGCTCGCCGTTTTCGGTGACATACTCGCTGACCACGGTGCTGAACAGCACCTCCACATTATCCTTCGCCATCAGGGCATCGGCCAGCTTCTGCTCGCCGGTAAAGGTGGGCAGGTTCTGCACCACGGTGACCTTGCTGCACACCTCGCTCAGCAGCAGCGCCCCCTGCAGGGCGGAGTTGCCGCCGCCGATCATGGCCGCGTGCTGACCGGTATAGAACGCGCCGTCGCACACGGCGCAGAAGGATAGGCCCTTGCCCACCAGCTCCTCCTCGCCCTCAAGGCCCAGCATACGGTGCTTGACACCGTTGGCAAGGATAACGGTCCTGCCCTCAAAGGAGGAACCCTCCTCGGTGGTGATCACAAAGCCGTTTTCCGTCTTTTCCACGCCGGTGACGCACTCCAGCTCTACATCGGCGCCCAGATTCATCACCTGCTCGGCCAGCTTGTCGGCAAACTCCGCGCCGGAAATCACGGTGAAACCGGGGATGTTCTCCACCTTGGGGGAGAAAGCGATCTGCCCGCCGAAGCCGGCCTTTTCAATGACCAGCACGCTCTTGCCGGCCCGCAGGCCGTAAATGGCGGCGGTCAGACCGGCCGGTCCGCCGCCCACTACGATGATATCATGCATTTGAATTTCCTCCCAAACGCTTTCTGTACGGGTTCAAGGGCCGGGCGTGACCGCCCGGCCCTTGGGTTTCGATGTTTCGCTCCGCCTTTTTCACCGAGCTTATACTGCTTGCTGAGACGCCAGGAACTTCTTGATCTCAGGCACGCTGTAATAGCTCTCGAAATTGGTGCCGTCGGTGATGACCAGGGTGGGGGCGCCCTTCACGCCGTACTTGCGGCACAGCTCCACGTTGTTATCGGCAATCAGCTTCTCATAGGCAAAGCCGGCCTTGGCCAGCAGGCTCTCGGCCACCCGGCAGTTGGGGCAGGTGACGCGGGAGAACAGGATGGCGCGGGCATTGGGCGCCACCACGGGGGTGTTGCCGCAGTTGGGCACATCCTCGGCCTTGGGGGCGGCGGTCTTGTTCAGCTTGGAGTTGGCGATGTCGTACACCTTGCGATCCTGGAACTCCTGGCTCTTGCCGTCGTTCCAGTTCTTGACGGGACGGTAGTAGCCGGTGATACGGCTGTACACCTCGGCCTCCTTGCCGCAGTGGTGACAGATATAATTCTCGCCCGGCAGATAGCCATGCTCGGAACACACCGAATAGGTGGGAGACATGGTGTAATAGGGCAGTTTGTAGTTCTCCGCAATCTTACGCACCAGCGCAGCGGCGGCCTGCCAATCCGGCAATTTCTCGCCCAGGAAGGCGTGGAACACGGTGCCGGAGGTGTAGCGGGTCTGCAGCTCGTCCTGCACGTCCAGGGCGGTGA
>JAZSAP010000004.1:0-8683 GCA_045601925.1 Lawsonibacter sp. | reverse complement strand
ATCGGGCTTCCAATGGAATTTGGAGCCGGTCTTTTTACCGCTCCAGGGTTCTTTCTTCAAACCGCCAATGTTCTCGCCCTTTTCAAAGTGGAGGGTGTACTCGGTGCCGTCGCGGTGGATGACCGCGTCAAAAAACTCGGAGGCGTACTGGGTGGCGCAGGAGCCGAGGCCGTTCAGGCCCAGGGAGAACTCGTAATTGTCCCCGCCGGTGCCGTACTTGCCGCCGGCATACAGCTCGCAAAAGACCAGCTCCCAGTTGTACTTCTGCTCCTTCTCGTTCCAGTCCACGGGACAGCCGCGGCCGAAGTCTTCCACCTCGATGGAGTGGTCGGCGTAGCGGGTGACGGTGATGACGTCGCCGTGACCCTCACGGGCCTCGTCAATGGCGTTGGACAGGATCTCGAACACCGCGTGCTGACAGCCCACGATGTCGTTGGAGCCGAAGATGACGCCCGGGCGCTTGCGCACACGGTCGGCGCCCTTCAGGGCGGAGATGGATTCATTTCCGTAATCGGTTTTTTTCTGTGCCATAAGGTACAACCTCCAAAGGTGGTAGATACATTTAATATATCATACCGCATATTGTGGGGCAAAGTCAAGAAAAACGCCCCTGCAGCTTACGCTGCAGGGGCGTCTTTTAGGCGGAAATCAGAAGTATTTCTTGATACCCTCGGAAGCCAGGGAAGCATCGTCACTGATGGTGACGGTGAACTTGATGTTGTGCTCCTCACCGAAGTTGTTCAGCCAATCCAGGAACGCCTCGGTCTCGGCGTTGCAGTCGCCGCCGGCGATTTTGGTCAGGCTGTCGATAAACACGTGGGTAATATCGTAGTTGCCGGCGTACAGGCCGCTGACAAAACCCTTCAGCGCGGTGTAGTTGGCCAGGTCGTAGTTGCTGGCCTCCACCAGGCGGATCTGATAGTGGATATCAAAAGTGAGCTTTTTGCCCTTTTCAATACAAACGACATTGCCGTGCTCGGTCTGGACAGCGGAGTTGATCATGTCGATCATCTGCTTAGTCTTGCCGGAGCCCTTCTTGCCCATGATTACTCTAACCATACGTATCACTCCTTCGATAGTAAATAGAGGGAACGGGGAAACCGTTCATTCTATGGTCGTATTTTACCATATACCGGCAGGTTTTTCAACCGGAATTTTGGCGATTTCTTGGTTTTTTACAGCCGGGCCTCCAGCTGGGCCTTGCGGTCTTCGTAACCGGGCTTGCCCAGCAGGGCGAACATGTTCTTTTTATAGTCCTCCACACCGGGCTGGTCAAAGGGATTGACACCCAGCAGGTAGCCGGATAGGCCGCAAACCAGCTCGAAGAAGTAGATCAGCCAGCCCACGCACTGTTCATTGATTTCGGGCAGGCTCAGCAGGATGTTGGGCACGCCGCCGTCTACGTGGGCCAGGATGGTGCCCCGCATGGCCTGCTCGGCCACGAAGGCAAGGCTCTTACCGGCCAGGAAATTCAGACCGTCTGTGTTGTCCGGGTCGGTGGGGATGAGAAGCTTGCCGTGGGGATTTTCAAAGCGGACGACGGTTTCAAACAGGTTGCGGTGGCCGTCCTGAATATACTGGCCCATGGAGTGCAGGTCAGCGGTGAATTCCACGCTGGCGGGGAACAGACCTTTGCCGTCCTTGCCCTCGCTCTCGCCGTAGAGCTGCTTGAACCACTCGGCGAAGAAGCGGAAGCTGGGCTCGTAACAGGCCAGGATCTCGATGCGCTTGCCCCCCTCGTACAGGGCGTGGCGGGCGGCGGCATACTGCCAGGCGGGGTTATCCAGACTGCGGACAGACAGCTCGCCCATAGCCTCGGCCGCACCGGCCATGAGCTGGTCGATGTCGATGCCGGCCACGGCGATGGGCAGCAGACCCACGGCGGTCAGCACGGAGTAGCGGCCGCCGATGTTGTCGGGGACTACGAAGGTCTGATACCCCTCCTTATCCGCAAGGCCCTTCAGGGCGCCACGGGCCTTGTCGGTGGTGGCGTAGATGCGGCCGGCGGCAGCCTCCTTGCCGTACTTGGCCTCCAGAAGGCCCTTGAAGATGCGGAAGGCCACCGCAGGCTCGGTGGTGGTGCCGGACTTGGAGATAACGTTGATGGAGAAGTCCCGGTCGCCGATGAGGGAGATGGTCTCCAGCATGGTGTCGGTGGACAGACCGTTGCCGGCAAAGTACACGTCGGGGGTGTCCTTGCGCTTGAGGTTGTAGTTCTGGGAGCGCAGCAGCTCGATGACGGCGCGGGCACCCAGATAGGAGCCGCCGATGCCAACCACTACCAGAACCTGGGAGTCGCTGCGGATCTTGTCGGCGGCGGCCTTGATGCGGGCAAACTCCTCTTTATCGTAGTTGGCGGGCAGCTTGACCCAGCCGGTGAAGTCGCCGCCGGGGCCGTTGCCGGCGTCCAGCATGGCATGGGCCGTGTTCAGGGCATCCTGACGGGTGGCCAGGTAGTTCTCGGGCACGAAGCCGTTGAGTTTGGAAAGGTCGAGATTGATCATGATTACACGCCACCTTTGTATTTAATGATAATAATATTATAGGGCAAATTTCCCTCAAATGGTAGAGGAAAAAGCCGAAAAGCAGAAAAAGTTTTCCAAGAGAAAAAAAGGGGTTGACAAGTTGCGGTTGTCCCGCTATAATAGTCGCTGTTCGGACGATTAGCTCAGCTGGTAGAGCATCCGCTTGACGTGCGGGAGGTCACAGGTTCAAGTCCTGTATCGTCCACCATAAATCGACAAGCTTAACATAAGCTTGTCGATTTTTATATTTGCAATTTTGGCTGATTTGGCCGGCTGCGCCCCAAACAGCAGAAGATTTCGAAAAATTCCTTGACTTCTCTTCGGAGACTGGTTATATTATGTGTAATTGAATAGCTTCATTGAAGGGGAGTAGTTTTAACGTGCAGTCAACAATCCCGACCATTTTCAAATGGTATGGCTGTACGTGCCGGTTTGGTTACGAGACTTTCGGTGCATGATTTTTTCATGTTCCGGGAGTCTTTTTTGTTTTATTCATACATGCACATAAGGAGGATACCATGAAAGATTATTATCTGCTTTCCAAAGACCGGGTTTTGGAGACCTTCGGCGTTACAACCCGGGGTCACAGCGCGGACCGGGCCAAACAGATTCTGGAGAAAGCGGGGCCCAACGTGCTGCAGGAGGGAAAGAGAAAAAGCACCCTGCAGGTGTTCCTCTCCCAGTTTGCGGACCTGTTGGTGGTGATTTTGATCATTGCCGCTGTGATCTCCATGCTCTCCGGCAATGCGGAAAGCACCATCGTCATCCTTGCGGTCATTACCATGAATGCCATTCTGGGTACTGTGCAGCACAAAAAGGCGGAAAAATCGCTGGACAGTCTGAAATCCCTGTCCTCACCCAATGCAAAGGTCATCCGGGATGGACACAAGATCGAGATCCCTTCCCGGGATGTGGTGCCCGGAGATATCGTGGTGCTGGAAGCCGGCGATATGGTCGTTGCCGATGGCCGAATCCTGGAAAACTTCTCCCTGCAGGTCAATGAAAGCTCCCTGACCGGTGAGTCCACCAACGTGGATAAGCAGGCCGTGGACATGGAAGCGGAGGTCCCCCTGGGAGACCGGGTGAACATGGTCTACTCCGGCAGCCTGGTGACCTATGGCCGGGCCACGGTAGTGGTGACCGGAACCGGCATGGATACCGAAATCGGGAAAATCGCCGCCCTGATGAACGCGACGAAGGAGAAAAAGACCCCCTTGCAGATCAGCCTGGATCAATTCAGCAGCCGCCTGGCCGCAGTCATTCTGGCTGTTTCCGCTGTGGTGTTCGCCCTGAGTATCTACCGGGAAATGCCGATTTTGGATTCTTTGATGTTTGCGGTGGCTCTAGCTGTGGCTGCCATTCCGGAAGCGCTCAGCTCCATTGTCACCATCGTTCAGGCTATGGGGACCCAAAAGATGGCAAAGGAGAACGCCATCATTAAGGAATTGAAGGCGGTTGAAAGCCTGGGCTGTGTGTCCGTGATCTGTTCCGATAAGACCGGCACCCTGACCCAAAATAAGATGACGGTGCAGCAGATTTACACAGGCGGCAGAGTGATCGGGCCGGAGGAGCTGGACCTGCACAATCAGCTCCACCGCTATCTGCTGTACAACGCCATGCTGACCAACGATTCGTCCATCGTGGACGGCAAGGGCATCGGCGACCCCACCGAGTTCTGTTTGCTGGAAATGGTCCGCGCCATCGACCTTGACGAGGGAGTGATTCGGGAGGCCATGCACCGCATGGCGGAGATCCCCTTTGACTCTGACAGAAAGCTCATGTCTACAAAGTACCGGCTCCACGGCGAACCCACCATTATGACCAAGGGTGCGCTGGATGTGCTGCTGGACCGGACGACCCGTATCCGCACCGATGACGGCGTTCGTGACATCACCGAGGAGGACCGCAGGAAGATCCTCGACATAAATATGGACTTTTCATGGAACGGTTTGCGTGTGCTGGCCTTTGCCTATAAGCAGTCCGATGATGCGCAAGTTCTGACACTGGAGGATGAAAATGACTATACCTTCCTTGGCCTGATCTCCATGATGGATCCCCCCAGGCAGGAGTCCAAGATGGCCGTTGCGGATGCAAAACGGGCCGGCATCAAGCCCATCATGATTACCGGCGACCATAAGATCACCGCCACGGCCATCGCCGGGCAGATCGGCATCTTCGAAGAGGGGGATATGGCCCTTACCGGTGTGGAGCTGGATGCCATGAGCGAGGAAGAGCTGGACAGCAAAATTGATAAAATCAGCGTGTATGCCCGGGTGTCCCCCGAAAATAAAATTCAGATCGTCGATGCCTGGCAGCGCAGGGGAAACATCGTTGCCATGACCGGAGACGGCGTCAACGATGCCCCCGCCCTGAAAAAGGCGGACATCGGTGTGGCTATGGGCATCACCGGGACGGAGGTGTCCAAGGATGCCGCTGCCATGATTTTGGCTGACGACAATTTTGCCACCATCATCAAGGCGGTCACCAACGGCAGAAACGTTTATCGAAACATCAAAAACGCCATCAAATTTCTGCTTTCCGGCAATATGGCGGGCATCCTGTCCGTGCTGTATACCTCCATTCTGGCGCTGCCCGTCCCCTTTGCGCCGGTACACCTGCTGTTCATGAACCTGCTGACCGACTCCCTGCCGGCCATCGCCATCGGCATGGAGCCTGCCGAGGACAACCTGCTGGACAAGAAGCCCAGAGACCCCAAGGAAAGTATCCTGAGCCGTGATTTCCTGCTCCAGCTGCTGGTGCAGGGCGGCCTGATCGCTGTTTGCACCATGGCTGCATTCCACATTGGACTGATCAGCGGCGGCGCGGCGCTGGCCAGCACTATGGCTTTTTCCACCCTGACGTTGGCCCGCCTGTTCCACGGATTCAACTGCCGCAGAGATCGGTCCCTGTTCAAAATCGGGCTTGGCAGCAATCCCGCAAGTCTGGGCGCCTTTGGTGTCGGCGTTGTGCTGCTGGTGCTGGTACTGGTGGTGCCGTTCCTGAGCCGGCTGTTTGCCGCATCTGCGCTGACCCTGGCGCAGTTTGGTATGATCGTTGGCCTGGCCTTTGTTCCCACGGTGCTGATTCAGCTCTGCAGAGTGCTTCGTGGGCGCTGATAACCCAACAAAAAACCGCCTGCACAAGCGTGCAGGCGGTTTTTATCTGTTTAATTCTGTTTGGGGAAAAAGTCCCGGGTAAAGGCCAAAAAGCTCTCCGTGGCCTTGGAGATATACCGCCCCGTCTTGGTGATGATTGCGATTTGCCATGGGAAATGAGGGCGGAGCGGGATGCTGACCAGTTCCGGTCGGGGAGATTGACGCAGCATGGGGGCGGGGAATACGCCCACGCAATTACCAAAGGACAGGGTGTCCAGAATAAACCCGGGCATCATGCTTTGGTAGGCGATGGAGGGGGCAAATCCATGCTCCAGACACAGGTTGACAAAGGTGTGGTGCAGGGTATTGCTTTGGTCATAGGTGATGATGTCCTGCCCCTTGAGCTGGCTGATGTGGATGTGCGGCTGGCCGGCAAGGGGGTGATCACGGCGCAGCAGCACGTGTACCTCATCCTGCACCATGGGAAGGATCTCCAGCCGGTCCGTCCGCTCCAGAGGCAGCATGACAAGCCCCATATCCGCCGCGCCGTCCAGCACCTCCCGCACTACGGTGCGGGTGCCGCTTTCCCGGATGGTGATGTGTACGCCGGGGTGGGCCTTGCGATAGCGGTTGACCAGCTCCGGGAAATACATGTCCAGCAGTGTGCCGGGACTGGATATGCGCACCTCGCCGGCTTGCCCGCAGGCCATATCCTCCATCTGGCGGTAAATGTCGCTGTACTGCTGCAAAAGGGCGGTGCCGCTTTCCACCAGCAAATGTCCGGCATCAGTCAGAGCAAACTGTTTGGTGCTGCGCTGAATCAGCTGCACCCCAAGCTCCTTTTCCAAATTCTTGACACAGCGGGTCAGAATGGGCTGGGTCACATACAGTTGTCGGGCGGCTTTTTTGTTGTCTTATCTCCCCAACAGAAACAGGTTGCTGCCGGCGTCGAAGAAGTTGTCGATGCTGTACAGCACCACCACCTGGTCGATGTCGTTCTGCTCCACATAGTCCTTCACACTGGTGAAGTTGTAGCGCAGGTCGAACAGGTGGACCTCAGAAAAGCTTTCGGTCAGGAAGGGGGCAAGGCTGTCGGCGTAGGAGTCCCGGATGACCAGCACACGGGGGGCGTCGGTATGCTCGGTCTCGATGACGCACAGGGGCTTGTTGCCGCCCAGAAAGTAGGAGTACTTGTCCTTCTCGGCAAGGAAGCTGTCCGCGTACAGGCTGCCGGGGACGGGCTGGCCGTTGGGGTAGGCGGTGACGGTGACGCCGTCGGCGGGGATATAGGTCTCGATGCTGTCGGCGGGCAGCCAGCGCACGCCGGAGGTGGAGAAGGAGGTGCCGTAAAATTCATCGGACACCACGGTTTTCTCGTAATCGGCAAGGGACACGGGTTCCACGCCCATGGACTCCATCAGGGCCGCGTAGCCGTAATAGGCGCCCAGGCTGGTCCAATGATGGTCGGTGCGGTAATAGAGCTGCTCATCCGCGTGGGACTGCAGAGCGTCCCGCAGGTCCACGGTCAGGGCGTCGGAGTTGGCGTACATATAGTCGATGATGGCGTTTTCGTCCGCGGTGGGGGCGCCGGCGGGCAGCCGGTCAGCCCAAATGCTGGCGGCGGAGGGGATCAGACCGAAGTAGACCGGCACATCCACGTTGTTTGTCAAGGCATTGACAAGGCCGGAGTTCTTGTCCATTAGGTCGGGGGAGGGGGTGTCCACGTGGCTGATGAGGGTACCGCCGGTGAAGTAGATGCCGTTATTCTCCTTCTTGCCGCTGACCCGCTCGCACCACGCCTTCAGGGCCACCCAGAGGTCACGGCCGGCGATGTGGTCGGCGGTGTAGTCCTCCATCTCGGTCATAAACTCGCCACTTTGCAGGGCATCGAGGGAAAGACTTGGCAGGGTCTGCAGATAGCGGTTTTCCAGCGGGGAGAAGTCCTTGTCGGGCAGGATGGTGCTGACAAGGAACATGCCGCCGATAAACAGGCAGAACACGGCGGTGAGGATGCGGTTAAAGCACTTGTTCATACAGACACCTCCTTAAAAGCGGAAATAGAGGAAGGGGTTATAGGTGCCGGCCACCAGGTAGGCGGTGCAGACGGTCAAACCGGCAACCACCAGTAGCACACAGACCACCTGACGCACTTTGGCGGGCAGCTTGTGGTACAGCCGTTTGCCCGCCGGGGTGGCGGCAACCGCGCCCACCAGCAGGATGGGCAGATAGCTGACAAGGTAATAGCCGAAGACGCCGTCCGCAAGGCCCGTGCCGTCCAGACCGAACATGGCCCGCAGGTAGGCGGTCATGTGGCCGAAATCCTCCAAAGCGAAGATGGCCCAGCTGATCAGCACCAAAAACAGAGTGTAGACATGGCACAGGGCAGCAGGCAGCTTTTTCAGCCACTTGGCAAGCAGGAATTTCTCCAGCACCAGCAGCACGAAGAAGTAAAGGCCCCAAATGAGGTAGTTCCAGCTGGCACCGTGCCAGATGCCCGTGGCGGCCCACACCATCAGCAGGTTGAAGATCCAGCGTCCACGGGAGCAGCGGTTGCCGCCCAGGGGGATATAGAGATACTCCCGGAACCAGGTGCCAAGGGAGATGTGCCAGCGGCGCCAGAACTCGGTGATGCTTTTGGAAATGTAGGGGTAATTGAAGTTGGCCAAAAAGTCAAAGCCAAACATACGGCCAAGGCCGGTGGCCATGTCCGAGTAGCCGGAGAAGTCGAAGTACAGCTGCAGGGAGAAGGCGACGATGCCAAGCCACGCGCCGGCCACGGTCAGCTGGCCGGGGGCCATGGCCTTGTAGGCATCCCACAGCTGGCCCACATTGTTGGCCAGCAGCAGCTTTTTACCAAGACCCACCATGAAGATCTGCACGCCGGCGGCGAACTTGTCGGCGGAGGTGGTGCGCTGGTCGATCTGGTCGCCCAGGTCCTTATACTTGATGATGGGGCCGGCGATGAGCTGGGGGAACAGGGTGACAAAGGTGCCGAAGTTGAGGATGGAACGCTGGGCCCGGGTGTCGCCGCGGTAGACATCTACCGTGTAGCTCATGGTCTGG
>JAZSAP010000003.1:0-2357 GCA_045601925.1 Lawsonibacter sp. | reverse complement strand
CTGCCCCTGACCATCCTGCGGCTGAACAGCAGCCATGAAATCTGCGTGCTGGAAATGGGTATGAGTCAGGCAGGTGAGATTGCCTACCTCAGCGATATTGCAAAGCCCGATGTGGCGGTCATTACCAATGTAGGTGATGCTCATATTGAAAATCTCGGTAGCCGTGAGAATATCCTTGGCGCCAAGTGCGAGATTTTTACCGGCCTGAAACCGGACGGTATGGCGGTACTCAACGGCGATGACGAGCTGCTGAATACCATCGTCATCGGGCAGGAGACGGTCCGCTGCGGACAAAGTGAACTGTGCCAATGGCGTGCCGACCAGCCCCAGCAGGCGGACGGTGGCCGCACCTTGTGCACCGCGCAAACTCCCATTGGACAGCTGGAACTGGATATCCCGGCCATGGGCGCCCACATGATTTATCCGTCCCTGATGGCGGCGGTGGTAGGCGCGCGTTTTGGTCTGACCGCGGAGGAGATTTTGGAGGGCATTTTGCAGTTCAAGCCCACCAAAATGCGCATGGATGTCATTCGCCGCGGGCAGGATATCACCATTCTGAACGATACCTATAACGCCAATCCCCAGTCCATGCGCGCGGCCATCGGCATTTTGGCCGACAGCAGAAGTGAATTTAAGCTGGCGGTTCTGGGCGATATGTTTGAACTGGGCAGCCTTGCCCCCATCCTCCACCGCGAGGTGGGTGAGTGCCTTGGCCGGGCCGGGATCGACTGCCTGGTGGCGGTGGGCGAACTGTCCGTCCACATTGCCGAAGCTGCCCGGGAAACGGGAGTTGCCAACGTGGTCCACTGCCCCGACAAGGAAGCGGCAAAGCCTGTGCTGGCCGAGAAGCTTCGGCCCAACACCACCGTGCTGGTCAAAGCCTCCCGCGGGATGGCTATGGAGCAGCTTGTGGACTACCTCAAGGAAATTACTACCAA
The DNA here is from genome assembly GCA_045601925.1 of Lawsonibacter sp. Taxonomy (GTDB): domain Bacteria; phylum Bacillota; class Clostridia; order Oscillospirales; family Oscillospiraceae; genus Lawsonibacter. Next base: position 1,419 of record JAZSAP010000003.1, on the reverse strand, counting down.
AGAATAATGCCCCGCCCACGTGCGGACGGAGAGAACTATGATTGAAATTTCCGTTTCCGGCCTTGTGAAAGAGTACGAGGTCGGCAGTAGAATATTAGATGGGCTGACCTTTCAGGTGGATACCGGGGAACGGGTGGGTCTGCTGGGCAAAAACGGCAGCGGCAAGACCACCCTGTTCCGCATCCTGACCGGCGAGGTGGACTGGGACGAGGGTGAGGTCATGTTGGCCCCCGGACGACGGCTGGGCCTGATTTCTCAGATTCCGGTCTATCCTGCAGGCTATACGGTGGAGGATGTGCTGGATACCGCCTTTGCCCGCCTGCGACAGATGGAGCAGGAGATGGAACAGCTGGCCATCCAGATGAGTGAAGATACCGACCCAGCCCTGCTGCGGCGGTACGACAGCCTGACCGCCGCTTTTGAGGCCGGCGGCGGCTACGATGCTCGAACACAAAAGAATAAAGTGTGCAACGGTCTGTCCATTCCCCAGGCAATGCGGGAACAGCAGTTTGACGATTTGTCCGGCGGGGAAAAGACCCGGGTCAACCTGGCCCGCCTGATTTTGGAGGATACCGACGTGTTGCTGCTGGACGAGCCTACCAACCACCTTGACCTGCATGCGGTGGAGTGGCTGGAGGAGTATCTGTCCCGGTTCAAGGGCACGGTGCTGGCCATCTCCCATGACCGTTATTTCCTTGACCGGGTGGTCAACCGGGTCATCGAAATTCAGGACGGCAAGGCGGAGTTTTACGAGGGAAATTATACCTTCTACGCCGTGGAGAAAGAGCGGCGGTACGAGGAAAAACTGCGCCAGTACGAAAAGGAACAGGCCAAGATCCAGCAGCTGGAGAAGTCTGCCGAGCAGCTGCGGGTGTGGGCCTACTCCGGTATGGACAAGACCTTCCGCCGTGCCAAATCCATGGAGCGCCGCATCGAGCGCATGCGCACTATGGACAAGCCCACAAAGGACCGCAAGCTGGAGATCGGCTTCGGGCAGCGGGAATTCCACGGCGACGAGGTACTAACCGCCAAGGGCCTTTCCAAGGGTTACGGCGAGAAGAACCTGTTCCACGACCTTGATCTTGAAATAGTTGGGGGAGAGCGCATTGGCCTGATTGGTGACAACGGTACGGGCAAATCCACCCTCATTAAGCTTATCACCGGGGAAGAACTGCCCGACAGCGGCAAGCTGCGCATGGGGCCCACGGTGAAAATCGGCTATCTGCCCCAGGTGGTGTCCTTTGACCACCCGGAGCGCACCCTGGTCGATACCATGATCTACGATCAGGACTGCACGGCCCAGACCGCCCGCAACCGCCTTGCGGCCTTCAACTTTCGGGGGGAGGACGTGTTCAAGCAGGTGTCCGTCCTGTCCGGCGGCGAGCGCAGCCGCCTGCGGCTGTGCATGCTGATGGATGA
>JAZSAP010000002.1:0-7465 GCA_045601925.1 Lawsonibacter sp. | reverse complement strand
TCCGCCAGAATGTCGTCCAGGGAAAGGTCGTCGCCCTGGGCGTCGCCGACGAGAGAGCGCAGCTGCTGAAGCTCCGCATCCTGACTATTCAGTTTTTTCTCGTCGTGTTCGCTCATGGTGACTCCTTTCATAAAATCAGTTCAGCCGCTGACGTACCGCCTCGTAGAGGAAAATGGCAGCGGCGGCGGAGGCGTTGAGTGAGTTGATATGACCCTTCATGGGAATACTGACTTTGAAATCGCAGTTTTCCGCCACAAGGCGGCCCATGCCGTCCCCCTCGCTGCCGATGACGATGGCGGCGGGGCCTTTCAGGTCGGCGTTGTAGAGGGTGGTGTCAGCATCGGCGGCGGTGCCGAAGACCCAGACGCCCTCCTCCTTCAGTTGCTTGAGCAAGGAAGGAATGTTGGGAACACGGGCCACGGGCATGTGGGCCACCGCACCGGCGGAGGTCTTTGCCACGATGGCAGTCAGACCGGCGGAGCGGCGCTTGGGGATGATGACGCCGTGGGCACCGGCACACTCTGCGGTACGGATGACCGCACCTAGGTTGTGGGGGTCGGACAGCTCGTCGCACACCACGATGAGGGGCGCCTCGCCCTTGTCCCGGGCGGACTGGAGAATATCCTCCACGGTGGAATATTCCCGGCAGGCGGCCAGGGCGATGACACCCTGATGGGAGTGGGTGCGGCTCATGCCGTCCAGCTTGCGCCGGTCGGCGTCCACCACCACGATGCCCTTTTCCCGGGCGGAGGAGGCGATGTGGCCCAGGGTTGCATCGGTCTCGCCCTTCATGATGAAAATTTTATCAATGGTCACGCCGGCCCGCAGGGCCTCGACCACGGCGTTGCGGCCTTCAATGACGCCGTCGTTTTCCACCTCGATGGGGGCGGAGCGGCGCAGGGGAGTGCGTTCTTTCATGGGAACCTCCGTATTCGCCCGCGCAAGGGCACAAATTCTTACCATACCATTATAGCACAAGCCGACACGGGTGGAAAGAATAAATTCGCGTCCCGCGCGGAAAGTTTTTATCTGTCACAGAAAGTTTACAGCCAAGTTCCTTGTTTTTAATTGTTTCCTATGTTATGATGCACATAGTTTGATAAAATGAATGCCCCTGCGGGGGACAGAGATACAGGAGGAAATGCTTCCTATGAGTCCAAAAAAACCTAATTCCAAAAAACCCAACAGTGCCATCGGCATCATCAGTATCGTGCTGTGGGCGCTGGTGCTGACGGTACTGTTTAACAGCTGTCAGTCCAGCATTAAAAACGCCAGCACCGTGGAGGTGGACTACTCCACCTTCAAGCAGTGGGTGTCAGAAGGCAAGGTCGCCCACGTGCTTATGGCAGACAACAAGTACACCATCACCCTGAAAGAGGGGGTGGAGGTGGAGCTGAAGGATCCGGAGGAAAACAAGCTGACCGACATCCTGGGCAAGCAGGGCATGCCCATCAGCTATGTGACCGCACCTCCTCCCACGGCCGACCTGACCATTTACAATATGCTGGACTACTACGGCGTGGAGCATGGCGCTGACATGGTGGAGGCCCCGTCCTTCGTCATGAGCCTGCTGGTCAGCTATCTGCTGCCCATGCTGCTGATGGTGGGTCTGTTCACCCTGATGTTCCGCGGCATCGGAAACCGCGGCGGCATGGGTGGTATGGGCGGCGTTGGCAAGGCCAATGCCAAGGTCTACGTGGAAAAATCCACCGGCGTCACTTTTGCCGACGTGGCCGGACAGGATGAGGCCAAGGAGTCCCTGCAGGAAATCATCGACATTCTCCACAACCCCGGCAAGTACACCGAAATCGGCGCCAAGCTGCCCAAGGGCGCGCTGCTGGTTGGCCCTCCGGGTACCGGCAAGACGCTGCTGGCCAAGGCGGTTGCCGGCGAGGCGGGGGTGCCCTTCTTCTCCATCAGCGCCTCCGACTTTGTGGAGATGTCCGTGGGCGTGGGCGCCAGGCGAGTGCGCGACCTGTTTAAGGAAGCGGCCAAGCTGGCCCCCTGCATCATCTTTATTGACGAGATCGACACCATCGGCAAGTCCCGCGACAACCGCATGGGCGGCAACGACGAGCGGGAGCAGACCCTGAACCAGCTGCTGGCGGAGCTGGACGGATTTGACCCCACCAAGGGCGTCATCGTGCTGGCCGCCACCAACCGGCCCGAGGTGCTGGACAGCGCCCTGCTGCGTCCCGGCCGCTTCGACCGGCGCATCACCATCGACCGGCCCAACCTGGCCGGCCGACTTGCCACCCTGCAGGTGCACACCCGCAAGATCCGTCTGGCGGAGGACGTGGACCTGAAGAAGATCGCCCTAGCTACCGCCGGCTGTGTGGGCGCCGACCTTGCCAACTTGGCAAACGAGGCGGCCCTGCGCGCCGTGCGCCACGGCAGACGCTTTGTCAATCAGGAGGATCTGCTGGCCTCCTTCGAGTTCGTCATCGCCGGCAGCGAGAAGAAGAATTCCGTCCTCACCCCCTTCGAGCGTAAGCTGGTTGCCTACCACGAGGTGGGTCACGCCATGGTGGCCTACAAGCAGAAGAATGCCGAGCCGGTGCAGAAGATCACCATCGTTCCCCATACCGAGGGCAGTCTGGGCTACACCCTGCTGATGCCCGAGGAGGACAAGACCAACCTGCGCACCAAGGAAGAGCTTATGGCCAAAATCGCCGTGTCCATGGGTGGCCGCGCCGCCGAGCAGGTGGTGCTGAACACCATGACCAACGGCGCCTCCCAGGACATTCAGGAGGCCACCGACGTGGCCCGCAAGATGGTGGCCATGTTCGGCATGAGCGAGGAGTTCGGCATGATGGCCTTGGCGTCCGTCCGCAGCCAGTATCTGGACGGCGGCTACGGGCTGGACTGTGCCCAGGACACCGCGGCGGCTATGGATAAGCAGGTCAAGGCCATTCTGGACGCCTGCTACGCCGATGCCGAGCAGGTCATCCGTGACAACCTTGAGGATATGCACAAGGTGGTGGAGTACCTGCTGGATAAGGAGACCATCACCGGCGGCGAGATGGTGGCCATCATCGAGGGCCGCGACCCCTCTCTGGTGGAAAATCCCTATGCCTCCACCAACAACCGGGGCGGCATGACCGACGGGATCGAACCTCCCGCACGCAACATCCACATGGTCAGCGAACCCGTGGGGAAGCCTGTGGAGGAAGAGATCTCTGAAGCGGAACAGACAGAAAATTCTGAAACGCCAAACACCGATGGATCCGCCGATGCATGACTTGTTGCTTTTTTGGTTGGTGTTGGTGAATTTGGCAGGCTTTGTCCTGATGGGACTGGATAAATACAGGGCAAAGCGCGGACTGTGGCGCATTCCCGAGCGCACCTTGTTTTTTGCCGCTCTGCTGGGCGGCACCCCCGGGATCATCGCGGGGATGGAACTGTTTCGCCACAAGACTCGGCACAACAGCTTCCGCTACGGCATGCCCGGCCTGCTGCTGGGGCGGATGGCCGTGGTCGTGTACGTCAGCCTGCAGAACGTATAATAGAAAATGGACCGATGCACCCGGGTGCATCGGTCCATTTTTTGTGGGTGCAAAAATTTTTTCAAAAACCTCTTTACAAACCCGAGATGGTATGGTATTATCTTTTTTGCAAACAGGAATTATTACTGTTAAGCAACAAGAAACACCGACGGGAAAGGAGGTCGATGATGGAGCGAACCACCCGATACAGCAAAAAGCGCGAGGCGATCCTCGACGTCCTGCGGATGACCAAGAGCCATCCCACGGCAGAGTGGCTGTACCAGCAACTCAAGCCAGATCACCCGGACCTGAGTCTTGGCACAGTGTATCGCAACCTGACACTGTTCCGTCAGCAGGGGACGATCCGCAGCGTGGGCGTGGTGGACGGACACGAGCGCTTTGATGCCAACACAGAGAACCACACGCACTTCGTCTGTAACCGATGTCATTCGGTGATCGACATCCCCGATATCGCCGTTGGCCAGCAGGTGGAACGGGAGGTATCCCGGCAGTACGGGTTCCGTCCGGACCACCACGACCTGACGGTGTTCGGTACCTGCGACCAATGCATAGCACAAGAAACCAAACAATAAAATCAAAATAAATTATTTAATTGGAGGAAAAATTATGAAAAAGTACGTTTGTTCCGTTTGCGGTTATGTTCACGAGGGCGACAGCGCTCCCGAGCAGTGCCCCGTCTGCAAGGTTCCTGCCGAGAAGTTCAATGAGGTCCAGGGTGAGATGAAGCTGGCCGCCGAGCATGAGTACGGCGTGTACGCCAAGACCGTCAAGAACAACCCCGACATCTCCGAGGCGGACAAGAAGTACATCTTTGAGCAGCTGATGGCCAACTTCAACGGCGAGTGTGCCGAGGTGGGCATGTACCTGTGTATGGCCCGCTTTGCCCATCGCGAGGGCTATCCCGAGGTGGGCCTGTACTGGGAGAAGGCCGCCTATGAAGAGGCCGAGCACGCCGCCAAGTTTGCAGAGCTGCTGGGCGAGGATCTGGAGCCCAACATGAAGGCCACCACCAAGGACAACCTGAAGTGGCGCGTGGACTGCGAGTACGGTGCTACCCAGGGCAAGTTCGACCTGGCCGCCTGCGCCAAGAAGAACGGTCTGGACGCCATCCACGACACCGTCCATGAGATGGCCCGCGACGAGGCCCGACACGGCCGCGGCCTGGAGGGTCTGCTGAACCGCTACTTCAAGTAAAATGCAACCAAATCAAAACTTGAAGCGTTACTTCGGTTAAGAATAGCAAGGCGAACGCCCTGCGAGAAGCCTGTTTCATACAGCGCAGGGGGAGGCTGCCTCTCCCTGCGCTTTTGTCATCTGTGCGAAAGAAGTGCTTGCGCATGGGAGGACGGTGCGCTATAATTGACGTAACAAGCGTTTTTGGAGGTAATTCACATGGGTTATTTTACCGGTAAAACTGTTTTGATCACCGGCGGCGGCCGGGCCGTTCTGTCCGACGGACGCGCCGGCTCCATCGGCTACGGCATCGCCACCGCCTACGCCAAGGAGGGTGCCAACATCGTCATCACCGGCCGCAACGTGCAGAAGCTGCAGGACGCCAAGGAAGAACTGGAGCGCCTGTACGGTGTGAAGGTGCTGCCCGTGCAGGGCGACATCGCCGCCGGCAACGACAACGCCGCCACCGCCAAGGCCGTGGTGGAGCAGGCTGTGGCCGAGTTTGGTAGCATCGACGTGCTGATCAACAACGCTCAGGCTTCCGCCTCCGGCGTGACTTTGGCCGACCACACCACCGAGCAGTTTGACCTGGCTGTGTACTCCGGTCTGTACGCCGCGTTCTACTACATGCAGGCCTGCTACCCCTATCTGGCCAAGGCCAAGGGAAGCGTCATCAATTTCGCCTCCGGCGCGGGCCTGTTCGGCAACTACGGCCAGTGCGCCTACGCCGCCGCCAAGGAGGGCATCCGCGGCCTGACCCGCGTGGCCGCCACCGAGTGGAGCAAGGACGGCATCAACGTCAACGTGGTCTGCCCCCTGGCCTGGACCGCCCAGCTGGAAAACTTCCAAAAGGCCTATCCCGATGCCTTCGAGAAGAACGTCCACACCCCGCCCATGGGTTTCTTCGGTGACCCCGAGGAGCATATCGGCCGTGTCTGTGTCCAGCTTGCCCACCCCGACTTCAAGTACATGACCGGCGAGACCGTCACCCTGGAGGGTGGACTGGGTATGCGCCCCTGATGAAATCAAAAAGAAACAAGTGTAAAAGGAGAAAATCACCATGAAATATGTCTGCGATGTGTGCGGCTGGGTCTATGACGAGGCCGAGACCGGCGTGAAGTGGGAGGATCTGCCCGACGACTTCACCTGCGAGCTGTGCGGTGTTGGCAAGGACCAGTTCTCCGTGCAGGAGTAAGTAAATCGAAAGGGGACGGCTCTCGCCGCCCCCTTTTTGCGTTCTATTGTTCGCGATTTTCTCATATAACTGTGGCAGTAACGCAGAAATGGAGCGTGTTGCCAAGTGAAGGGGAATATCGAGGAACGGGCCTGCGGTCTGGCCCAGTACATCATAGAGAACAACACCACGGTCCGTGGTGCGGCCCGGAAGTTCGGCATCAGCAAGTCCACCGTTCACAAGGATATTCAAGATCGTCTGCCAACCTTCAACCGTCCGCTGTACCTGCAGGTCAAGCAGGTGCTGGACGAGAACAAGGCCCAGCGGCACATCCGGGGCGGCTTGGCCACCCGGAAAAAGTACAAAGGGGAATAAATTTGACAAAAAACCGCCAAAGACCTTTCCGTCTTTGGCGGTTTGTGCTATGATAGAGAAAATCGTACTTTCTGTACAAAAGGAGCGGTTGGTCATGAGCTATGCCGATCAGGTCTTTATTCAAAACTGCAAGGATATTCTGTCCAAAGGTGTGTGGGACACGGACCGTCCCGTTCGTCCCCGCTGGGAGGACGGCTCTCCCGCCCACACCGTCAAGCTGTTCGGCGTGGTCAACCGCTACAATTTGAAAGAGGAGTTTCCCATCATCACCGTGCGCAAGCAGTTTTTGAAATCTGCGGTGGACGAGCTGTTGTGGATCTGGCAGAAGAAGTCCAACGACATCCACGAACTCAACAGCCACGTGTGGGATGCGTGGGCCGACGAGAACGGCACCATCGGCAAGGCCTACGGCTATCAGCTGGGGGTCAAGCACCGCTACCCCGAGGGGGAGATGGACCAGGTGGATCGCGTCCTGTTCGACCTGAAGAACAACCCTACCTCCCGGCGCATTATGACCAACCTCTATAACCATCACGATTTGAGTGAGATGGCCCTGTACCCCTGCGCGTACAGCATGACCTTCAACGTCAGCGGCAACACCCTGAACGCCATTTTGAACCAGCGCTCTCAGGATATGCTCACCGCCAACGGCTGGAATGTGATGCAGTACGCCGCCCTGGCCCACATGCTGGCTCAGGTGTCCGGTCTGGAGGCGGGCGAGTTCGTCCACGTCATTGCCGCTGCCCACATTTACGACCGCCACATCCCCGTGGTGGAGGAGCTGATCACCCGCACGCCCTTCGATGCACCCAAATTCAGTCTGGACACTTCTGTGACCGATTTCTACGATTTTACCCCCGCCAGCGTGAAGCTGGAGGGCTATCAGGCCCACACTCTGGACGCGAAAATCCCTGTTGCGGTGTAAGGAGTTTGTATGAATCTCATTGTTGCTGTGGATGAAACCTGGGCCATTGGCAGGGGCGGCGACCAGTTGGTCTATATCAGCGCCGACCTGAAGCGTTTTCGCGCCCTGACCACCGGACATCCGGTTATTTTGGGCCGCAAGACCCTAGCCACCTTTCCTGGCGGACGGCCCCTGAAAAACCGCCGCAATCTCATCCTGTCCGCCACACCCGGCTACACGGTGGAGGGGGCGGAGGTCTACGCCGACGTGGACAGCCTGATGGAAAATGCTCCGGACGATGCCTTTGTCATCGGCGGCGAGAGTGTGTACCGG
>JAZSAP010000001.1:0-12934 GCA_045601925.1 Lawsonibacter sp. | reverse complement strand
GCAATCCCGGCAAGCAGGCCGTGCGCACCGTGAACGGTGTGGACTGGCTGCGCCTGCCCATTAAGACCTGCCTGATCACCAACGAGCATGACATGAAGAACATTGTGGACGAGTATGCCCGCCCCCACCTGCAGGCGGGGGACGTGCTGTTTATCTCCGAAAAGGCGGTGGCCTGCACCCAGAGCCGCGCCATTTTCATGGAGGACATCAAACCTCGCAAGCTGGCGGTCAAGCTCAGTCACTATGTGACCAAGACCCCCCACGGCATCGGCCTGGGCATCCCCGAGACCATGGAGATGGCCCTGCGTGAGTGCGGCACCCTGCGTATCCTGTTTGCGGCGGTTTGCTCCGTTGTCGGCAAGATTTTCCGGCAGAAGGGCTGGTTCTACATGGTGGCCGGCCCCAAGGCCCGGGGCATTGACGGCCCCACCCACGGCACCATCCCTCCCTATGACCACTGCGTGGTGCTGGCCCCCGCCGCACCCAACAAGGTGGCAAAGGAGCTGGCGGCCCATCTGGGCAGCGAAGTGGCCATCGTGGACATCAACGATTTGGGCGCCAACATTCTGGGTTGGTCCAGCAAGGCACTCAAAAAGCAGCCTTTGGAGCAGATTTTGGGCGATAACCCCCTGGGCCAGGGCGGCGAATGCACCCCCATGGGCATTATCCGAAAGGCGTAAAACATAAAAACCCTGTGTTCCGTTGGAACACAGGGTTTTTGGTTTTTCATTCAGTTTTCTTCCACAGGCAGGTCCACGATGACCGGTTCGTGGCCGGAGGCGGACACGTAGCGCAGCAGGTCCTCCCGCCCCAGGCGCAGGGTGGAGCGGCTCAGGCCCGGGTGGGCGCTGATGTACGCATCCTCCATCAGGGGGTTGTCGATGACCAGCTGGATCCGGTGTTCCGTGTCAAACAGCAATTCAAGGGCAGAAACAGAGCCGGGGATGGTGTGCAGCAGGTCGGCCATATGCCCCGCGTCGGCAAAGGACAGGCGGGAACACCCAAGCTGGGCGGAGAGGAACTTGGTCTTGAAGGGTTTGTCCCCCCGCATCATCAGCAGGTAAAATTGGGTCTGCTGGCGGTTGCACAGGAACAGGTTCTTGCAGATGGCGGCGCCCAATTTATCCTCGATGAGCAGGCAGTCCTCCATGGTGTCGGCGTGGTCGTGGTCCACCCGGATGTAGGGGATGGCCAGCGCATCCAGCTTGTCATAGATGGCCTCTTCCGCCTCGGTGCGCTTATCGGCCGGCCGGCCGGTGTAAACGGTTTGGTCGATGTACATGGCAATGCCCTCAGTTCTTCAAACTCTGCATGGGGGCGGGGATGCGGCCGCCACGGGCGATGAAGTCGGCGGAAGAGCCGGGGTGGACGGGCATGATGGGGGCGGAGCCAAGCAGGCCGCCGAACTCCACGCTGTCGCCCACCTTGCAGCCGGGGGCGGGGATGATGCGCACGGCGGTGGTCTTGGAGTTGACCATGCCGATGGCGGCCTCGTCGGCGATGATGGCGGAGATGGTTTGGGCAGAGGTATCACCGGGGACGGCGATCATGTCAAGGCCCACGGAGCAAACGCAGGTCATGGCTTCCAATTTATCAAGGGTCAGCACACCGGAGGAAGCGGCAGCGATCATACCCTCGTCCTCGCTGACGGGAATGAAGGCGCCGGACAGGCCGCCCACGTGGGAGGAGGCCATGACGCCGCCCTTCTTGACCGCGTCGTTCAGCAGGGCGAGAGCGGCGGTGGTGCCGTGGATGCCGCAGGTCTCAAGACCCATTTCCTCCAGAATGCGGGCCACGCTGTCGCCCACGGCGGGGGTGGGGGCAAGGGACAGGTCCACGATGCCGAAGGGGACACCCAGACGGCGGCTGGCCTCCTGGGCCACAAGCTGACCCATGCGGGTGATGCGGAAGGCGGTCTTTTTCACCGTTTCCGCCACCACGTCAAAGGGCTGCCCTTTGACGGACTGCAGGGCGTGATGGACCACGCCGGGGCCGGAGACACCTACATTGATGACCCGTTCGCCTTCGCCAACGCCGTGGAAGGCACCGGCCATGAAGGGGTTGTCCTCCACCGCGTTGCAGAACACCACCAGCTTGGCGCAGCCAAAGCCCTTCTGGTCGGCGGTGCGGTCGGCAAGCTCCTTGATAGTCCGGCCCATGAGGGCCACGGCATCCATGTCGATGCCGGCTTTGGTAGAGCCGACGTTGACGCTGGAGCAGACGATGTCGGTGGTGGAAAGTGCCTCGGGAATGGAGTGGATGAGGGTGCGGTCAGCTTCCGTCATGCCCTTTTGCACCAGGGCGGAGAAGCCGCCGATGAAGTTGACGCCACAGGTCTTTGCCGCCCGGTCCATGGCCTGAGCGAAGGGGGCGTAGTTGTCGGTATGGCTGGCAGCCGCCACCAGAGAGATGGGGGTGACGGAGATGCGCTTATTGACGATGGGGATGCCGAATTCCTTTTCAATGGCCTCGCCGGTGGCGACAAGCTTTTCGGCGTCCCGGGTGATTTTGTCGTAGATATTGTCGCAGGCGACCTTGACCTCACTGTGGGCGCAAGACAGCAGGCTGATGCCCATGGTGATGGTGCGCACATCCAGGTGCTGCTGGTCGATCATGCGGATGGTCTGCAGAATTTCGTGTTGGTTGAGCATGGTGTTCACTCCTTGCGGGGCGTCCGGAGGCCGCCCCCTACATTGGTGGTTTGCGTAGGGGCCGGCGTCCTCGACGGCCCTAAACTATCAAATACGATGCATCGCGTTGAAAATATCCTCCCGCTGGATACGGATGGACAGATTGCGCTCCTGACCGGCCTTGTCCAGCAGGTCGGCGATGTCACCCAAAGGCAGGCTGCAGGCGGCGGTGTCCACCAGCATGACCATGGTGAAGTTTTCCTGCAGCACGGTCTGGGTGATGTCCAGAATGTTGATGCTGTGCTGGGCCAGCAGGGTGCAGACGGCGGCGATGATGCCCACCTGATCCTTGCCGATGACGGTAACGATGGCTTTCATAATGTATTCCTCCTATTATCGGTTCAACTCGTCCAGGGTCAGCTCGAAGCCGGCCAGGAAGTGTTCCATAAAGTACTGCAGGGCGGGGATGGGGCTGCGGTTCAGGGCGGCGAAGGTCTGCTGCTTGGCAAGGCGGAACTCGGTGTTGCCGGCCTTGACCTCCTCCACACATTTGAGGTAGGCGGCCAGCTTGTCCGCCGCCTTGACCAGGGCGTGGACCTCCGGGTCGGGGATGGTGACCACGTCATCAAAGTCGGCGCGCAGCTCCTCCGGCAGCATGGACAGCAGCTTTTGCTCCGCCATGGACTCCACCTGTTTGTAGGCGGCCTGGATGTCCGGGTTGTCGTATTTGATGGGGGTGGGCATGTCGCCGGTGAGGATCTCGCTGGCGTCGTGGTACAGGGCGGCCACGGCCACCGCGCCCGGGTCCACCTGACCGCCGAAGAAGCGGTTTTGAATGACGGCAAGGGCGTGGGCCAGTACAGCCACCTGATGGGAATGCTCCTGAATATTTTCCGCAACGGTGTTGCGCATCAGGCCCCAGCGGTTGATGTATTTCATGCGGGACAGCATGGCAAAAAAATGATGGGACATAGCGCGTCCTCCTATCTGCATCGGTACTGAAGATTGTACCACAGTAAACGAAACGTGTAAACCGGAAAAGAAAAAACGATGTGCCGGAAAGCACATCGTTTTTGCAATTATTTTCTGCGCCTGCGCAAGACGCGTATGGTGAAAATGAGCAGGTACACGGTCAGCAGGCTGCGAATCAGCGCGACAAGGATGCCCAAAAGTGAGGACGACCCAATGAGTCCCGGTTGAAGGCGGGAGATCAGCAGCATACTTATGGCCATGGCAAAGTTGACAGGTGTGGCGGTCCAGTGGGGGTTGAAAATGAGGTAACCCAGACCGGCCAGCACCCAGCCGCAGATTAGCCACGGATGTTTTTTCGCCAGCACCAAAGGCAGGCCCAGCACAATCATCGAAAGGCCGGGGATGAGCAGACCTGCGGTGACGGCAAATGTCAGCAGGGCGGTGATGCCGCCGGAAACCATCAGGCAGATGCCGGTAATTTTGGTGGGGGTCAGACCCGGGCGTTTTTCCGCGTACACGACCTGCGGTTCCGGGGCGGGGCGAGGAGGGACCGGCTTGGGCGCTGTATTCTCGCGTACCAGTTCATCCACCGTAATACCGAACAAATCAGCCAGCTTGATGATTTTATCCAAATCGGGTACGGATTGACCCGTCTCCCATTTGCTCACCGATTGGCGGGATACCTCCAGCCGGTCGGCCAGTTCGCCCTGAGACAGGCCCCCGGCGGTACGCAGTTCCAATATCTTCTCGGGCAGAGTCGTAGGACCGCCTCCTTTCGTCTGCTGCCATTATACGGGATAAGGACGGGCGAAAGCAACCAACCGGGGTTGGAAATTGTGTCAACTGATGGTTGCGGCGGAAAAATCGCAGACAACGGCGGGCATTTTCTTGCAAAAAACGGGGGTTGTGGTATAATGATAAACGTAATCTTATGTGGTGAGGTGTAAGCATGGAACTGACGGAAAAGACCCTGTCCAGCCGGACGGAGTTCGAGGGCAAAATCGTCAAGCTGACCGTGGACACGGTGGAGCTGCCCAACGGCGCGACGGCGACCCGCGAGGTAGTGGGTCACCCCGGCGGCGTGTGCGTGCTGGCCCTGTTGGCCGACGGCACGGTGCCCATGGTGCGCCAGTTCCGCTATCCTTTGGGACGGACCATGCTGGAGCTGCCTGCGGGCAAGCTGGAGTACGGGGAGGAGCCGCGACCCGCCGCCGTCCGTGAATTGGGGGAGGAGGTCGGCCTTGTTCCCGGGGAGCTGACCGATCTGGGCTTTATTTACGTTTCCCCCGGCTTCTGCAAGGAGAAGCTGCACATGTATCTGGCCCGGAACTGTACCCAAGTACCCGTCCACCCGGACGAGGACGAGTTTTTGGAGATCGAGTACCTGCCCTTTGCCGAATTGGCGAAGCGGGTCATGTCCGGCGAGATACAGGACGGCAAGACGGTTGCTGCTGTGTTGAAGACCAAGGTCCTGCTGGGCCTGTGATTAAAAACGAAAAGGGGCGTTTGACCATGGGAAAGACCATTCTGATCGTGGAAGACGAGACCAATATTGTGGATATCCTGTCCTTCCGGCTGGAGCGGGAGGGTTACAACACCATCGAGGCCTACGACGGCCAGACCGGCCTGCAGCTGGCCCGGGAGCAGAATCCAGACCTGATCCTGCTGGACCTGATGCTGCCCCAGATGGACGGGTTCGAGGTGTGCCGCCGCCTGCGGGCCGACGGCAGCGCCATTCCCATCATCATGCTCACCGCCCGGGAGGAAGAGGCGGACAAGGTCATGGGTCTGGAACTGGGCGCGGACGACTACATTACCAAACCCTTTGCCATGGCAGAGCTGCTGGCCCGGGTCCGGGCCAATATCCGCCGTGCAGGTATGCCCACCCCCGGCGTGGAGCAGACCGACGGCAAACGCATGATGTTTGGTCGCATCACCATCGACACCGAGCGGGCCGTGGTGGAAAAGGACGGAACGGCCCTGGAACTGACCCAGCGGGAGTACGATCTGGTGCGCTATTTGGCTGCCCAGCCGGGCAAGGCCTTCTCCCGCGAGGCGCTGATGGAAAACGTGTGGAATTACGACGGCTATGTGGGCGACGTGCGCGGCGTGGACGTGGCGGTGCGCCGCCTGCGCGAAAAGCTGGAGGACGACCCCGCCAACCCGGCCTTCATTATTACCCGCCGGGGCCTCGGCTATCTGTTTAACGTTTGATAAAACTGCTCGGCGGTGATGTCGGGCGGGAAAAGAAAGGGGGAGTGTCCCCGTGCTGCGCAGTCTGCATATGAAACTGGTCATGATCATGGTGCTGCTCATCCTGTCACTGATGACGGTGGTAGGGGCGTTCCTGATGAACTCGGTGGTGGCATTCTACCTGAACGACTTCTATGCCCAGGTGAACACCGTGTTCAGTGACCGGGACGTGTACTACGATATGACCACCCAGACCCCTGCCGAACTGGCTGGGGAGGCAACCGGCGTTGAGATGCTGGATCAGGTGCTCAGCGCCTATGCAGGTGCCATGGGCGTCAACGGAAGCGGCCGCAACTATTACATTTTGGACGCCGGTGGCCGGTATCTTGCCGGCACGGATGATGAGTATGGTCCGCAGCTGGAGTTTACCCGCAATCTGATGCGAGTCATCGAGGATCGGACACAGGTGGGCGACGAGAGCAATCTGGCCGCCGACTACATGGACGTTGCCATCCCCATCGACCGGGGGAGCGAGAGCTATATCGTCTACATCCGGGACAATCGAAACACGGTGGATATGCTCAACAGCCAGCTGTTCACCCTGATCGTGGAAGCGCTGGTCTTTGGCCTGGTGATCTCCATTTTGCTGTCCTTCCTGCTGTCCAAGACCATGGTCACCTCCATCCGGCGGCTGACCGACGGCGCCGAGCGGGTGGCAGACGGCGACTTCTCCCATAAAATCGAGGTCACGTCCCAGGACGAGATCGGCGTGCTGACTAATACGTTCAACGACATGGCGGGCCAGCTGGAGGATACCCTGCGGCAGGTGGAAAACGAGCGCAACAAGCTGGACACCCTGTTCCTGCACATGACCGACGGTGTGGTGGCCTTTGATCGCAGCGGACAGGTGATCCACTCCAACCCCGCGGCTTCGGCCATGCTGGGCTGCGACATTGGGCCGGAAAGCCGGTATGAGGAACTGTTCGGCGATCAGGCCGACCTTGACAGCGTGCTGTCCGCCCCGGACTATCTGCAGGGGGAGCGGGAGAGTGAGGGCCGCTATATGCAGCTGCTGCTGGCCCCCTTCGACCGGGAAAATCAAACCGGCGCGCTGGTGGTGCTTCACGACGTGACCGAGCAGCGCAAGAATGAGGAGATGCGCCGTGAGTTCGTGGCCAACGTGTCCCACGAGCTGCGCACCCCCCTGACCAACATCCGCAGCTATGCAGAGACCCTGGCGGAAAACGTGGGCGACCTGCCCCCCAAGACCGAGCAGAAATTCCTTGGCGTTATTCTCAACGAAAGTGACCGCATGACCCACATCGTGCAGGATCTGCTGACCCTGTCCCGCTTTGACTCGGGACATAATGAGCTGAAGCTGGGCAAATTCTCCTTCACCGGGGCCATCAACGACATGTACAACGCGGTGTATATCGAGGCCCAGCGCCACGACCACACCATCGAACTGAAGCTGGAGCCGGGTCTGCCCGAAATCGTGGCAGACCGGGAGCGGATCCTGCAGGTGATGATGAACATCGTGTCCAACTCCATCAAATACACCCCCAACGGCGGCCACATCACCATCAGCGCCGGCCGGGTGGACGATCGTGTGTGGATGGAAGTGGCGGACAACGGCATTGGTATCCCCAAAGAGGACCGGGCCCGCATCTTCGAACGCTTCTACCGGGTGGACAAGGCCCGCTCCCGGGAGTCCGGCGGCACAGGCCTTGGCCTGTCCATTGCAAAGGAGATCATTGACCGCCACCACGGCCTGCTGACCACGGTGGATAAGGAAGAGCCCGGACTGACCCTGCGCATGGAACTGAACGTTGAGGGACCGGGCCATGAGTAAGGGAAAGCGAATTGGTGAGTGGGTGAAAAACCTGCTGATCGTGCTGCTGCTGTGTTCTGCCCTGTGGCTGCTGGCAGACAGCCGGCTGTTTGGCCGTCTGCCCTGGCAACTGGAACAGCACCAGACCGGCACGGTGGAGCAGACACCGATACCCGCCGCGGGGCAGGTGACCCTGCCGCTGGCGGTGGCGGTGACCAACTCGGACGGCGTGTGTGCGGCCCGATACGATGCTGCTGCGGTCAGCGACCTGTTTCAGCCTCTGCGCCCCGTTTTGGGTGAGGCGCTGATGGGCGCAGGTCAGCCGGAGCCGGTACAGCCGGAGCGGTGGCGCGCGGCCCTCACCGCGCCGGGCAGCGTCTGGCTGGAGCTGCAGGGCAATGTGCCCATGCAGGTGCTTTGCCGCTGGATGGCCGGGGTGGACAACCCCGCCCTGACCGGCAGCGCGCGGCAGCTTTTGCTGTGCGTGGAGCAGGAGCGGGTGCGCCTTTACTACCGGCAGGATGAGCAGACCTGCCGCACCTGCGCGGTGGAGAACGTTGGCGCGGAATATCTGAATTCCGTGCTGCAGCAGGCTGCACCCAACGGCGCGGAGTTTGCCGCGGGCCGGGCGGAATACGGGGCGTTGGCCCCCCAGACTCTGATTTTGTCCCAGACGCCGCAGCCCGGAGAGTACGTTGCCTACAATCCCCTGGAAGGGGAACGGGATATGGACGCGGTGCTGCAGGCGCTGTCCTTTGCTCCCGGTATTACCACCGTCTATCAGACGCCGGAAGGACAACGTGCCCGCAGCGGAAACGACACGCTGACTATCTCCGATGCCGGTCAGCTCAGCTATGAGCGGGAGGGGGACGAGCAGCGCTATCCACTGGCCGGCAGCGAGGAAGACCCGGACAGCTACCGCGCGGTGGAAACGGCCCGTCAGCTGGTGTGCGGAATCACCCAGAAGTGGGGCGGCACGGCGGTCTACCTGCAGGACGTGCGGCAGGAGGCCCACGGCTGGCGCGTCCAGTTCGGCTACGTGCTGAATGCCACGCCGGTTGAGATCGATGATGCGGGCTGGTGCGCTGACGTGCTGGTGGATGATCGCGGCGTGGCAAGCTATGAGATCGTGCTGCGGGGCTACAATGCCACGGAAAAGACCACCCTGCTTCTGCCGCAGCTGCAGGCGGCGGCGGTGCTGGAGCAGATGGGCCATGCGGGCAGTGGTTTGCTGCTGTGCTATCTGGATGGCGGCGACAGTGTGCGCGCCGGCTGGATGGCAGACGGATAAACACGGTTAAAGGAGGTGCGGGCGTGGAGGTATCCAAGCTGAAGAATATCGTCATTGTGATCCTGGTGTTGCTGAACCTGTTTTTGCTGGTGCTGTCCGGCGGGCGGCGGATGCAGGACGTCCGCAGCCGCGAGCAGGCCCGCACCGCTGCGGTGGCTGTGGTCCAAAACGGCGGCGTATCGCTGGACGAGCAGATCGTGCCCACGGCGATGGACCTGCTGCCCATGACGGCTCAGCGGGATCTGAAAACGGAACGGCAGCAGGCTGAGGCCCTGCTGGGCGGCGAGGTGAACGTGGAGGCCCGAGGCGGCGAGGTATATCGTTACAGCAATGCGGCCGGCTGGCTGCAGGTGCACAGCACCGGGCAGTACAGCGCACAGCTGAACCCCGGAGCAGCCCTGTCGGAGCAGGAACGGCCCGAGGACCACGCCGCGGCGCTTTTGGCCCGGATGGACATCCAAAGCCGGGTGGTGGAAGACGGGGTTTCCGACGGACAGGGCGAGGTGGTGCTGAACCAAACCCTGGACGGAGCCGAGCTGCTGGACTGCCAGGCGACTATCCGCTATGAGGACGGCTGTGCGGTGCAGATATCCGGCAGCCGCAGACTGCTGGGTCAGGCCCAGCGGGCGGAAGGCACACCCGTTACTGTGGCCACGGCCCTGATGCGCCTGTATAACGGTCTGAAGGATATGGGCGATATATACAGTGTCATCCGGCGCATCACCCCGGCCTATGTTTTGAGTGCGGAGGGTGCCGGTTCGGTGCGGCTGACACCTGTGTGGCAGGTGGAGACCGACACGGGCATCTATCGGCTGGACACCCTGACCGGGGCGCTGACCCGTACCGGGGATTTCACCCGACAGGCGGCGCAGGGACCAACGGAATAAGGCGTAAAAACACCCCGAAAGCTTTCGGGGTGTTTTCGTTATTTCTTTAAGTAAGCTGGGGGACGGTACTGCAGGGCCTCGGCCAAATGGTGGGGTTGAATGTCCTCGCTGCCGTCCAGGTCGGCGATGGTTCGGGCCAGACGGCGGATGCGGTCATAGCCACGGGCGGTCAGACCAAGGCGGTCAAAGGCCCCGCGCATAAGAGTTTGGCAGTCCTCGTTCAGCTGGCAGCAGGCGTCCAGCTCCTTTTGACCGAGGTAAGCGTTGCACAAGGGCTTATCGCCCTGGGTGCGGGCGTTCTGCCGGGCACGGGCCTGGTCCACCCGGGCGCGGACGGCGGCGGAGGACTCCGCCGCGGCACGGTGGGCCAGCTCGTCATACTCCAGGGAGGAAACCTCCACAAACAAATCAATGCGGTCCAGCAGGGGGCCGGACAGACGGGAGAGGTACCGGGTCACGTCGTTTTCCGAGCATTTGCAGCGCCCGGAGGGGTGGCCGTACCAGCCGCACTTGCAGGGGTTCATGGCACAGACCAGCATGAACCGGCTGGGGTAGCTTGCCGAGCCGGAGGCCCGGGAGATGGTCACCTGACCATCCTCAAGGGGTTGGCGCAGCACTTCCAGCACCTCTTTGGAAAATTCCGGCAGCTCGTCTAGAAACAGCACGCCGTGGTGGGCTAGGGAAATCTCGCCCGGGCGGGGGTTACTGCCGCCGCCGGCCATGCCCATGGTGGACACGGTGTGGTGGGGGGAGCGGAAGGGCCGACGGGTGATGAGGGGCGCGTCCGGTGTGGTCAGACCCAGCACGGAGTGGATCTGGGTGGCCTGAAGGGACTCCTGCCGGGCCATGGCGGGCAGGATGGAGGGCAAGCGGCGGGCCAGCATGGATTTGCCCGAGCCGGGCGGGCCCACCAACAGCACGTTGTGGCTGCCGGCTGCGGCGATCTCAAGGGCGCGCTTGACGTTTTCCTGACCCTTGACTTCGGAAAAATCGGGTTCGGCAAACTCGTTGACGGTGCAGGACCATAGGGGGGCGGGGGAGATGGGCGCTTCGCCCCGCAGGTGGGCAATAAGCTGGGCCACGTCGGTGACGGGGATGATCTCCGGCCCCTGGGCCAGGGTGGCTTCGGCGGCGTTGTCCGCCGGGACGTACAGGGTTTTGATGCCCGCCTGCTTGGCCGCCAGGGCCATGGGAAGCATACCGGCGGCGGGGCGCAGCTTTCCGGACAGGGACAGCTCGCCGATGAAGGCGCAGTCCGAGTCCTGCAGCTTCAGCTGTCCGCCGGCGCACAGGATGCCTACCAGCATGGGCAGGTCATAGAGCGTGCCGACCTTTTTTACGTGGGCGGGGGCCAGATTGACCGTAATACGGCTGACGGGAAAGGAGAAGGAACAGTTCTTGATGGCGGCGCGGACGCGTTCACGCGCCTCGTTCACTGCGGCGTCGGGCAGACCCACCACCGTAAAGGCGGGCAGGCCGCCGGACAGGTCGCACTCCACGGTCACCTCGTAGCCGGAAATTCCGGCCAGACCCAGGGAGCGGATGTTGCATACCATGGGGGTTCCTCCTTCCTGAATACGGTATGATTTCCTATTTTAGACCCGGTTGGAGAAAATATCAACAGTTGGACAAATTTTTAGGGAATTTTGTTAAGAAAAAAGGGAAAAAGGACATTTACAAACATACGGAAAAGTGATAGACTAACAGACGTAAAGTTCAACACCGTTTCGCCACCGCTTCACCCGAGTATGGGGGAAGCGGCACGCGTGCGTCCGGACCTTGTTCGGGGCTGCGGCGGGGCGGCGCGAGCAAATAAAGAGGGCCGGATTCCGGCGCCTCAAAAAACGAAAGAAAGCAGGGATTTCTATGGCAAGAAAATTCAAAACCATGGACGGTAACAACGCTGCTGCATACGTCAGCTATGCGTTTACTGAAGTGGCGGGCATCTTCCCCATTACTCCGTCCAGCCCCATGGCCGACTACGTGGACCAGTGGGCCGCTCTGGGTCAGAAGAACATCTTCGGCACCACCGTCAAGGTCGTGGAGATGCAGTCCGAGGCCGGCGCCGCCGGTACCGTACACGGCTCTCTGAACGCCGGTGCCATGACCACCACCTACACCGCCTCTCAGGGTCTGCTGCTGATGATCCCCAACATGTACAAGATCGCCGGTGAGCTGCTGCCCTGCGTGTTCCACGTGTCTGCCCGTACCGTGGCCAGCCACGCCCTGAACATCTTCGGCGACCACTCCGACGTTCTGGCCTGCCGCCAGACCGGCTTTGCCATGCTGGCTGAGTCCAACGTGCAGGAAGTTATGGACCTGGGCCCCGTTGCCCACCTGGCCTCCATCGAAAGCCGCGTCCCCTTCCTGAACTTCTTCGACGGTTTCCGTACTTCTCACGAGATCCAGAAGGTCGCCGTGTGGGATTACGAGGACCTGAAGGAGATGTGCGACATGGAGGCTGTCGAGGCTTTCCGTAAGCGCGCTCTGAACCCCGAGCATCCCACCATGCGCGGTTCTCACCAGAATGGTGACATCTTCTTCCAGAACCGCGAGGCCTGCAACAAGTACTACGAGGCCGTTCCCGAGATCGTGGAGAAGTACATGGCCAAGGTCAATGCCAAGCTGGGCACCGACTATCAGCTGTTCAACTACTACGGCGCTGCCGACGCTGACCGCGTCATCATCTGCATGGGTTCCTTCTGCGACGTGGCCGAGGAAGTTGTTGACTACATGAACGCCAACGGCGAGAAGGTCGGCCTGATCAAGGTCCGTCTGTATCGTCCCTTCCGCGCTGACAAGCTGATCGCCGCCATCCCCGCCACCGCCAAGAAGATCGCCGTCCTGGACCGCACCAAGGAGCCCGGCGCTTTGGGCGAGCCTCTGTACCTGGACGTCATCACCGCCCTGGCCGAGGCCGGCATCAACGACAAGACCGTCATCGGCGGCCGCTACGGCCTGGGTTCCAAGGACACTCCCCCCGCCAGTGTCTTCGCTGTGTATGAGGAGCTGAACAAGGCCCAGCCCAAGCGTCAGTTCACCCTGGGCATCACCGACGACGTGACCTTCCTGTCCCTGGAGGAGAAGCCCGCCCCCAACACCGCCGCTGAAGGTACCATCGAGTGCAAGT